>CAYGYQ010000164.1:0-7882 GCA_964354035.1 uncultured Bordetella sp. | reverse complement strand
AGCGGCGGTCTCCAAAACCGCAGGTTGGGGGTTCGATTCCCTCCTGGCCTGCCAGCATCCGGTGGCAGGCGGCAGCACTTCGAGAACCAAGGATATGGTCGACAACATCAAGATTGCCCTGGCGGTGGCGTGCGTGGTCGGCGGTGTCGTCGGGTACTACTACTTCGCCGATACCGCGCTGGTGCTCCGCGTGCTGATGGTGATGGGCGGGCTCGTCGCCGCCGGTGGTGTCGCGTGGCTGTCCACGCCCGGCAAGGAATTCTTCGCGTTCGCGCAGGAAGCCTGGCAGGAAGCCGGCCGCGTGTCGTGGCCGACACGCAAGGAAACGATGCAGACCACGGGAATCGTGTTCGTCTTCGTGGTGATCATGGCGCTGTTCCTTTTCTCCATCGACACGACGTTGGCCTGGATCGTGAAGCTGCTGACCGGGAGGGGGGAGTGATGAGCAAGAAGTGGTTCGTCGTCCACGCCTACTCCGGCTTCGAGAAAAGCGTACAGCGTGCTCTCGTCGAGCGCATCAAGCGCTCGGAGCTCGCCGAGCAGTTCGGCAAGATCCTGGTGCCGGTCGAGGAAGTCGTCGAGATGAAGGCCGGACAGAAGGCGATCAGCGAGCGCAAGTTCTTTCCGGGCTACGTGCTGGTCGAGATGGAAATGACCGACGACTCCTGGCATCTCGTGAAGAGCACGCCGAAGGTCACCGGTTTCGTGGGCGGCACGGCGAACAAGCCGACGCCGATCACCCAGAAGGAAGTGGATGCCATCCTGCGCCAGGTGCAGGAGGGCGTCGAGAAGCCCCGGCCCAAGGTGCTCTTCGAGCGCGGCGAGGCCGTGCGCGTCAAGGAAGGGCCGTTCACCGACTTCCACGGCAACGTGGAGGACGTGAATTACGAGAAGAGCAAGCTGCGCGTCTCGGTCACGATCTTCGGCCGCTCGACGCCGGTGGAACTGGATTTTTCGCAGGTGGAAAAAGCGTAGTCAGTGGTTGAACCGGGGAGGGCGCGAATCGCAAGAGCGGCCCGCTCGTACCCATCAGGAGAATTGCAATGGCGAAGAAAATCGTCGGCTTCATCAAGCTGCAGGTGCCGGCGGGCAAGGCGAATCCCAGCCCGCCCATCGGACCCGCGCTGGGACAGCGCGGTCTCAACATCATGGAGTTCTGCAAGGCCTTCAACGCCCAGACGCAGAAGGTCGAGCCGGGTCTGCCGATCCCGGTCGTGATCACGGCGTACGCCGACAAGAGCTTCACGTTCATCATGAAGACGCCGCCGGCCACCGTGCTCATCATGAAGGCGGCGAAGGTCGAGAAGGGCAGCCAGAAGCCACACACGGACAAGGTCGGCAAGCTCACCCGCGCGCAGGCCGAGGAGATCGCGAAGGCAAAGATGCCGGATCTCACCGCCGCCGACATGGACGCCGCGGTGCGCACCATCGCCGGCAGCGCGCGCAGCATGGGCATCACCGTCGAAGGGGTGAAGTGATCATGACCGCCCAGCAGAAACTCCCCAGGCTGTCGAAGCGCATGCAGACCGTCCGCGCGAAGGTGGAGCACGGCAAGGCCTATCCGCTCGACGAGGCGCTGCAGCTCGTCAAGGCGACGGCCGTCGCCAAGTTCGACGAGTCGGTCGACGTCGCGGTCAACCTCGGCGTCGACGCGAAGAAGTCCGACCAGACGGTGCGCGGCTCGGTCGTGCTCCCCGCCGGCACCGGCAAGAAGGTGCGCATCGCCGTGTTCGCGCAGGGCGACAAGGCGAAGGCCGCACAGGACGCCGGTGCGGACATCGTCGGCTTCGACGACCTGGCAGCGAAGGTCAAGGAAGGCTTCATGGAGTTCGACGTCGTGATCGCGACGCCGGATGCCATGAAGGTCGTCGGCCAGCTGGGTCAGATCCTCGGCCCGCGCGGGCTGATGCCGAACCCGAAGGTCGGCACGGTGACGGCGGACGTGACCACTGCGGTGAAGAATGCCCGCGCCGGCCAGGTCCAGTATCGCACCGACAAGGGTGGCATCGTCCAGTGCACGATCGGGCGCGCGTCCTTCCAGCCCGAGCAGCTGAAGACCAACCTGCTCGCGCTGATCGAGGCGCTGAACAAGGCGCGGCCGCAGGGCACGAAGGGCATTTACCTGAAGAAGATCAGCGTGTCGAGCACGATGGGCGCGGGAGTCCGCGTCGATACGGCGAGCCTCGCGCAGCAGGCGCCGGCGTAGCCGCGGGCGAGGTGCATGGCAACGAATTGAGGGAGCGCCGCGCGGAACAGCGCGCGGCGAATCGTCAAAGACCGCGGGGGCGAGAGCTCAAAACGGGACGAGAGAGCGAAGGCAGGGATGGGCGGTACCCGACCTTTGCGCGCAAGTCCTGACCCAGCGCAGATGGTGTCCCGATGGCAGGATTCTCCTGACTTGAGGTCACCGAATTGAACCCGCAGAGCATACGTGCGGGATCGCAGCAAGAAATGGAGGTAGACCTTGGGTCTTAATCTGGAGCAGAAACAGGCGGTAGTCGCGGAAGTCGCGAAGCAGGTCGCGGGCGCCCAGGCCATCGTCATGGTCGAGAACAGGGGCATGGCGGTCGCGGACATGACGAAGCTGCGGGCGAAGGCCCGGGCTTCCGGCGTGTACTTCCGGGTGGTGAAGAACACCCTGGTGCGCCGGGCAGTCGAGAAGACGCCGTTCGCGTCGCTGGCCGACTCGATGGTCGGCCCGCTCGCGTATGGCATCGGTCCCGATCCGGTCGCCGTGGCGAAGGTGCTGAACGACTTCGCCAAGGGTCACGACAAGTTCGTGATCACCGGCGGCGGGATGCCCGGCCAGAAGCTGTCGGCCGGGCAGATCGGGGCGCTGGCGGCGCTGCCGTCGCGCGACGAACTCATCTCGAAGCTGATGGGAACGCTGCAGGCGCCGGTCACCCAGCTCGTGCGCACGTTGAACGACCTGCCGTCGCGGCTGGTCCGCGTGCTCGCCGCGGTGCGCGACGCCAGGCAGGCAGCGTAGGCCTTCGCCGCCAAACGATTACCGAAACAACCATCCCAACGATTCAGGAGAAAGCAATGTCCGCAGTCCAAACTGAAATCCTCGACAAGATCTCTTCGCTCACCGTCCTCGAGCTGTCCGAGCTCATCAAGGCGATGGAAGACAAGTTCGGCGTCTCCGCCGCGGCCGCGGTCGCCGTTGCCGGGCCGGCCTCGGCCGCTCCCGCTGCCGCCGTCGAGGAACAGACCGAATTCACCGTCGTCCTCGCCTCGTTCGGCGAGAACAAGGTGAACGTGATCAAGGCCGTGCGCGAGCTGACGGGCCTCGGCCTGAAGGAAGCGAAGGATCTGGTCGACGGCGCCCCGAAGCCGGTCAAGGAAGGCATCTCGAAGGCCGACGCAGAAGCGGCGAAGAAGAAGCTCGAGGAAGCCGGCGCGAAGGTCGAAGTCAAGTAACTGCATTGCGCCGCCACGGGTGACACAGAACGCTTCCGTGGTGCGTGGCCACGGGCGGCGCGGGCCGCCGGGCTTCATAACTCAGGCGCCCGCCGGCCCGCGCCGCCCGCGGCCACGC
Source organism: uncultured Bordetella sp. (assembly GCA_964354035.1). GTDB lineage: Bacteria > Pseudomonadota > Gammaproteobacteria > Burkholderiales > Casimicrobiaceae > CAIWHR01. The sequence continues at coordinate 4,341 of CAYGYQ010000164.1, read as the reverse complement.
AATTCGGCGTTTGTGCCGGGTCGGCAGTAAGGCTTTCAGAGTTGGCAGGATGTTCGGTGTGGCGCGAGGGCAGAGCCCTGCGGGCGCCTGGGGTATGAAGCCCGAAGGGCTCTGCCCTCGCGCCACACCGATGCAGCAATCGCAGCAGCAGCATTCTTCGCGAAGGCGAAGACGAGCGGACTGGCCACAGTCCTCTCTTCTTTGTCTTCTGAAGCGACTGCAGGGGACAGGCATGGTCGGACGGCGCCCGCATGTGACAGTGCGAGCTCCGTCGTCCGCCAGCGGCTGGTAGAGGCCAGCCACCACGCCAGGGGGTGCAATGCTCCCGACCAGTCGATGCGCGACGGGCGCGCAGTGCGCGCCTTTAGAAATCGATCGAGAACCGTTGCCGACGCGCCGCCAGCCCGGCGCACGGCGGGCTCGCGACGATTTCCGTGAATCGGAGAAGTCCATGGCGACTGAAGTGACGACCGCAGCAACGTACTCGTTTACCGAGAAGAAGCGCATCCGCAAGAGCTTTGCCAAACGGGCAAGCGTGCTCAAGGTGCCGTTCCTGCTCGAAACGCAGCTCTCGTCCTACCGGGCGTTCCTGCAGGCGGAAACCGCGCCGGAAGCGCGCAAGAACGAGGGCCTGCAGGCCGCGTTCACTTCGATATTCCCGATCTCCAGCCATTCCGGCAACGCGCGGCTCGAGTACGTCAGCTTCGCGCTGCTGCCGCCCGCGTTCGACGTCACCGAATGCCAGCAGCGCGGCCTCACGTACTGCTCGGCGCTCCGCGCGAAGGTCCGGCTCATCCTGATGGACAAGGAAGCGCCCAAGGACACCGTCAAGGAAGTGAAGGAGCAGGAGGTCTACATGGGCGAGATCCCGCTCATGACCGACAACGGCTCGTTCGTGATCAACGGCACCGAGCGCGTCATCGTCTCCCAGCTGCACCGTTCGCCGGGCGTGTTCTTCGAGCATGACCGCGGCAAGACGCACAGCTCCGGCAAGCTCCTCTTCTCGGCCCGCGTGATCCCCTACCGCGGCTCGTGGCTCGACTTCGAATTCGATCCGAAGGACTTCCTGTTCTTCCGCGTCGACCGCCGGCGCAAGATGTCGGTGACGACGCTGCTGAAGGCGATCGGCCTCACCAACGAGGCGATCCTTCGCCAGTTCTTCGTGTTCGACACGTTCCACTTCTCGGCCAAGGGCGCGCACCTGGAGTTCGTGCCCGAACGGCTCAAAGGCGAGATGGCCCGCTTCGACGTGCTGGGCAAGGACCACAAGGTCATCGTCCCGCGCGACAAGCGGATCACCGCCAAGCACATCCGGGAGCTGGTCGAAGCCGGCGTCAAGAAGATCGCCGTGCCGAACGATTACATCGTCGGCCGGGCGCTCGCGACCAACATCGTCGACAAGGCGACCGGCGAGGTGCTGGCCAAGGCCAACGACGAAATCACGGACGAGCTGCTGCAGAAGCTGCATGATGCCGGCGTCGCCTCGATCGAGACGATCTACACCAACGACCTCGACCAGGGCGCCTACATCTCGCAGACGCTGCGCGCCGACGACACGCCGGACCAGACGGCCGCCCGGGTCGCGATCTACCGGATGATGCGCCCCGGCGAGCCGCCGACGGAGGACTCGGTCGAATCGCTGTTCAACGGCCTCTTCTTCGCGCCCGAGCGCTACGACCTGTCGGCGGTGGGCCGGATGAAATTCAACCGCCGCGTCGGCCGCACCGAGCTCACCGGCCTGCCCACGCTGACCAACGACGACATCATCGCCGTCATCAAGATCCTGGTCGAGCTGCGCAACGGCCGCGGCGAGATCGACGACATCGACCACCTCGGCAACCGCCGCGTGCGCTCGGTCGGCGAGCTGTCCGAGAACCAGTTCCGCTCGGGCCTCGTGCGTGTCGAGCGCGCGGTGAAGGAGCGCCTCGGCCAGGCCGAGAGTGACAACCTGCTGCCGCACGACCTCATCAACGCGAAGCCGATCTCCGCCGCCATCAAGGAGTTCTTCGGCAGCTCGCAGCTGTCGCAGTTCATGGACCAGACGAACCCGCTGTCCGAGATCACGCACAAGCGCCGCGTCTCGGCGCTGGGGCCGGGCGGGCTCACGCGCGAGCGCGCCGGCTTCGAGGTGCGCGACGTGCACCCCACCCACTACGGCCGGGTCTGCCCGATCGAGACGCCGGAGGGCCCGAACATCGGCCTGATCAATTCCCTGGCGCTGTACGCGCGGACCAACGAATACGGCTTCCTCGAGACCCCGTACCGGAAGGTGGTGAAGGGCAAGGTCAGCGACGAGATCGACTACCTGTCGGCGATCGAGGAGGGCCAGTTCGTGATCGCGCAGGCGAACGCGCAGCTCGACAAGACCGGGCGCCTGAAGGACGAGCTCGTCTCCTGCCGCAGCAAGAACGAGTTCATGCTGTCGACCGCCGACAAGGTCGACTACATGGACGTTGCGCCGGCGCAGATCGTGTCGGTGGCGGCATCGCTGATCCCGTTCCTCGAGCACGACGACGCGAACCGCGCGCTGATGGGCTCGAACATGCAGCGGCAGGCGGTACCGTGCCTGCGCGCCGAGAAGCCGCTGGTCGGCACCGGCGTCGAGCGCACGGCGGCCGTCGACTCCGGCACCGCGGTGCAGGCGCGCCGTGGCGGCAAGGTCGACTACATCGATGCCAACCGCATCGTGGTCCGCGCGCACGACACCGAGACGGCGGCGGGCGAGGTCGGCGTCGACATCTACAACCTGACCAAGTACACGCGGAGCAATCAGAACACCAACATCAACCAGCGGCCGCTCGTGCACGTTGGCGATGTCATCGCCAAGGGCGACGTGATCGGCGACGGCGCGTCGACCGACCTCGGCGAGCTCGCGCTCGGCCAGAACATGCTGGTCGCGTTCATGCCCTGGAACGGCTACAACTACGAGGACTCGATCCTGATTTCCGAGCGCGTCGTCGCGGACGACCGCTACACGTCGATCCACATCGAGGAGCTCACCGTCGTCGCCCGCGACACGAAGCTCGGCGCGGAGGAAATCACGCGCGACATCTCGAGCCTCGGCGAGGCGCAGCTGTCGCGGCTCGACGAAGCGGGCATCGTCTACATCGGCGCCGAAGTCGAGGCGGCCGACGTGCTGGTCGGCAAGGTCACGCCGAAGGGAGAGACGCAGCTGACCCCGGAGGAGAAGCTGCTCCGGGCGATCTTCGGCGAGAAGGCGTCCGACGTGAAGGACACCTCGCTGCGTGTGCCCTCGGGCATTTCCGGCACGGTGATCGACGTGCAGGTATTCACGCGCGAAGGCATCGAGCGCGACAAGCGCGCGGCGCAGATCATCGACGACGAGTTGAAGGGCTACCGCAAGGACCTGAACGACCAGCTGCGGATCGTCGAGAACGACGCGTTCGCGCGGATCGAGAAGCTCCTCGTCGGCAAGACCGTGAACGGCGGCCCGAAGCGCATCGCCAAGGGCACCAAGATCACGAAGGAATACCTGGAGGGCGTCAGCCGCTACGACTGGTTCGACATCCGCCTCTCCGGCGAGGAATCGGCGCGCCAGCTCGAGGCGATGAAGGATTCGCTGGCCCAGCTCCGCGTGCAGTTCGACGCGATGTTCGAGCAGAAGAAGCGCAAGCTGACGCAGGGCGACGAGCTGCCGCCCGGCGTGCAGAAGATGGTCAAGGTGTACGTCGCGGTCAAGCGTCGGCTGCAGCCCGGCGACAAGATGGCGGGCCGCCACGGCAACAAGGGCGTGGTGTCGAAGATCGTCCCGGTCGAGGACATGCCGTACATGGCCGACGGCACCCCCGTCGACATCGTGCTGAATCCGCTCGGCGTGCCGTCGCGGATGAATGTCGGCCAGATCCTCGAAGTGCACCTGGGCTGGGCCGCCAAGGGCCTGGGCGGGAAGATCGAGGCGATGCTGAAGGCGCAGGCCAAGGTCGCGGAAATCCGCAAATTCCTCGAGCGCATCTACAACACGACCGGGAAGCCCGAAGACCTGGCAGCGTTCGACGATGGCGAGATCCTCCGGCTCGCCAACAACCTCCGCGGCGGCGTGCCGTTCGCCACGCCGGTGTTCGACGGCGCCAATGAGGAGGAGATCAAGGGCATGCTCGACCTCGCCGGCCTGCCGCGCAGCGGTCAGGTCGTGCTGCACGACGGCCGCACCGGCGAGGCGTTCGATCGCCAGGTCACCGTGGGCTACATGCACGTGCTGAAGCTGCACCACCTGGTCGACGACAAGATGCACGCGCGCTCGACCGGTCCGTACAGCCTCGTCACCCAGCAGCCGCTGGGCGGCAAGGCGCAGTTCGGCGGCCAGCGCTTCGGCGAGATGGA
>CAYGYQ010000163.1:0-7970 GCA_964354035.1 uncultured Bordetella sp. | reverse complement strand
CTGGGCGTTGAACTCACGCACCGTGCCGACCAGCGGCACCATGATCTCGGCCTTCACCTCGAAGCCCTTGGCCCGCATGTTCAGGCCCGCCTCCAGGATCGCGCGCGCCTGCATCTCGGTGATCTCCGGATAGGTGATGCCCAGCCGGCAGCCGCGGTGCCCGAGCATCGGGTTGAACTCGTGCAGGTCCTCCACGCGCATCCTGATCTTGCCCGGCGAGACCTTCATCTCCTTGGCCAGCACGCGCTGCCCGGCCTCGTCGTGCGGCACGAACTCGTGCAGCGGCGGATCGAGCAGCCGGATCGTCACCGGCAGGCCGCTCATCTCGCGGAACAGCCCCTCGAAATCGCCGCGCTGCATCGGCAGCAGCTTGGCCAGCGCCTTGCGCCGGCCGGGTTCGTCGTCGGCCAGGATCATCTCGCGCACGGCGTTGATGCGCTCGCCCGCGAAGAACATGTGCTCGGTGCGGCACAGTCCGATGCCGGTGGCACCGAACCGGCGCGCCACGGCGGCTTCCTCCGGCGTGTCGGCATTCGTGCGCACCTCGAGCCGCTGGTAGCGGTCAGCGAGCGCCATCAGTGCGCCGAAGTCCCCGCTGAGCTCGGCATCCTTGGTGGCGATGCGGTCCGCGTAGACCTCGCCGGTGGAACCGTTGAGGGAAATCCACTCGCCTTCCGCGTAGGACGCGTCGCCGATGGTGAAAATGCGCGCCTTGGGGTCGACGTGCACCGCGCCGGCGCCCGACACGCAGCACTTGCCCATGCCGCGCGCCACCACCGCCGCGTGCGAGGTCATGCCGCCGCGGGCGGTGAGGATCCCCTTGGCCACGCTCATGCCGCGCAGGTCTTCGGGCGAGGTCTCCTGGCGGACGAGGATCACCGCCTTGCCCTGCTTCACCCATTCCTCGGCTTCGTCGGCGAAGAACACGATCTGCCCGCTGGCAGCACCCGGCGACGCCGGCAGGCCGCGCGCGATGACCTTCGCCGCCTTCAGCGCAACGGGGTCGAAGATCGGGTGCAGCAGGTCGTTCAGCCGGTCGGGCGCCACGCGCTGCAACGCGGTCCTCTCGTCGATCATGCCCTGCTGCAGCATCTCCATCGCGATGCGCACCATCGCCGCGCCGGTGCGCTTGCCGTTGCGCGTCTGCAGCATCCAGAGCTTGTCCTGCTGGATCGTGAACTCCAGGTCCTGCATGTCCTTGAAATGGTTCTCGAGCGTGGTCTCGGCGTGCAGCAGCTGCCGGTAGATTTCCGGCATCAGCTCTTCCAGCGACGGGTACTTCGCGCGCCGATCAGCCTCGCTCACCAGCGCGAGCTCGGCCCAGCGGCGCGAGCCCACGAGCGACACCTGCTGCGGCGTGCGGATGCCGGCGACCACGTCCTCGCCCTGAGCGTTGACCAGGAACTCGCCGTTGAACAGGTCTTCGCCGGTCCCCGCGTCGCGCGTGAAAGCCACGCCGGTCGCGCTGCTGTCGCCGAGGTTGCCGAAAACCATCGCCTGCACGTTGACCGCCGTGCCCCAGGATTGGGGAATGTCGTTGAGCTCGCGGTAGACCTGCGCGCGTTCGTTGTTCCAGCTTTCGAACACCGCCGCCACGGCGCCCCAGAGCTGCTCCCACGGGTCGGTGGGAAAGTCGCGGCCGATGCGCGCGCGGATCAGCGCCCGGAAACGCGCCACCAGCTCCTTCAGATCGGCGGCGTCGAGCTCGGTGTCGAGCGTCACGCCTTTCTTGTCCTTGACCATGTCGATGACGACCTCGAACGGGTCGTGGTCCTCCTTCGACACCGGCTTCAGGCCCATGACCACATCACCGTACATCTGCACGAAGCGGCGATACGAATCCCAGGCGAAACGCTCGTTGCCCGCCTTGGCCGCGAGGCCGGCCACGGCCTCGTCGTTCAGGCCCAGGTTGAGGATCGTGTCCATCATGCCCGGCATCGAGGCGCGCGCGCCCGAGCGCACTGACAGCAGCAGCGGGTCGGCGGCATCGCCGAACCGCTTGCCCATTTCCTTTTCGACAAAGGCCACGCCTTGCCGCACCTCGGCCTCGATCAGCTTCAGCGCGGCGTCCTTGCCTTTTTCGGTGAACACCGTGCAGGCCTCGGTGCTGACGGTGAATCCGGGCGGCACAGTGATGCCCAGCCGGCACATCTCGGCGAGGTTGGCGCCCTTGCCGCCAAGCAGGTTCTTCATCGCTGCGGAGCCATCGGTGCGGGAGGCACCGAATGGATAGACATAGGGAGTGGGCATGGGAGTCACCTGCGAACGGGTTGTTAACACCTTGCCCGCATGTTCGGGCATGCCGGCCGCGCCGGGCTTGATCGACGTCAACGGCGTTACATTGACACCCAACCGGTGACAGATGCGTTCGGAGTCCGGGCGGGGGTCGGCAGGTTCCGGCGCAGCCGCCCGGTGCCCGTCTACATATGCGCCCCGCCATTGACGTTGATCTGCTGCCCGGTGACGTAGTCGCCATCGGCCACGAGCCAGAGGACCGCCTTGGCGATCTCCTCCGGATGCGCGAAGCGCGCCGCCGGAATCTTGGCCTTGATCTGTGCCTGGATCCCCATGGGAACGGCGGCGAACATGTCCGTCTCAGTGAATCCGGGCGCAACGACGTTCACCGTGATGCCGTAGCGCGCAAGTTCGAGCGCCGCAGTCCGCGTGAACGCGATGATGCCGCCCTTGCTCGCGCTGTAATTGGCCTGTCCCATCGCCGCGATCTGTCCGTTCATCGAGCTGATGTTGACGATGCGGCCGTAACTCTGCGCCGTCATGAACGGAATGGCCGCGGACGTGCAGAAAAAGCAGCCGTTGAGATTGGTCTGGATCACGGCGATCCACTGCTCGTCGGTCATCCGCGGCAGCAGGCTGTCGCGGGTGATCCCGGCGTTGTTCACGAGCACGTCGAGATGCCCGAATTTCTCCGCGACCTCCTTCACCATTGCGCGCGCCTCCTGCGCGTTGCCCAGGTCCGCCTTGACCAGCAGGCAGGTGCCTCCGAGCGCCTCGATTTCCTGCGCCACTTCCTTGGCCTTGGCGTCGTTGCTCGCGTAGTTCACCGCGACCTTGGCGCCCTCGCGTGCCAGCTCCACGGCGATGGCACGGCCGATCCCGCGCGATGCGCCCGTCACGAGCGCCGTCTTCCCTTTGACCCGTTCCATCAATTGCCTCCCTTGGGTGCGGATGTGGGGAGGCGGCGCGCGCGGCGCGCGCTCCGCCTCAGGCGGCCGGTCAGCCGTGCTCGAAGATCGCGGCGATGCCCTGGCCGCCACCGATGCACATCGTCACCAGCGCACGCTTGCCGCCGGTGCGTTGCAGCTCGTAGAGTGCCTTGACGACGAGAATCGCGCCGGTGGCACCGAGGGGGTGGCCGAGCGAGATGCCGCTGCCGTTCGGATTGGTGCGATCCATCGGCAGCTTCAGCTCGCGGCATACGGCGAGCGCCTGCGCGGCGAACGCCTCGTTGACCTCGAACACGTCGATGTCGTCGAGTCCGAGCCCGGTCTTCTCCAGCAGACTCCGGACCGCCGGCACCGGCCCGATACCCATGTACTTCGGGTCCACGCCGGCGTAGCTGTAACCGACCAGGCGACCCATCGGCTTCAATCCGCGCTTGGTCGCGGTGTCGCGGTCCATCAGCACCACCGCCGCGGCCGCATCGTTGATACTCGACGCATTGCCGGCCGTGACCGAGCCCGCAGGATCGAACACGGGGCGCAGCTTGCTCAGCCGCTCGACCGTGGTTCCCGGGCGCACGGTCTCGTCCATCTCGAACGGGACTTTTTCTTTCTTGACCTGGACTTCCACGGGAACGATCTGCGCCCGAAAATAGCCGTGGTCGATCGCGAGCCCCGCCCGGCGGTGGCTCTCGGCGGCCAGCTCGTCCTGGTCCTGGCGCGAGATCGAGTACTTTGTGGCGACGTTCTCGGCCGTGATGCCCATGTGGCAATCGTCGAACGGATCGGAAAGCGCGCCGACCATCATGTCGACCATCTTCGTATCGTTGATGCGGGCCCCCCAGCGCATCGCGGGCGCGCTGTAAGGACTGCGGCTCATATTTTCGGCGCCACCCGCAACGGTGACGTCGGCATCGCCGAGCATGATCGTCTGCGCAGCCGTGATGATCGCCTGCAGGCCGCTGCCGCAGAGGCGGTTCAACGTCAACGCCGGCGTCTCGTGCGGCAGGCCGCCGTTGATGCCGGCGACGCGCGCGAGATAGTGATCGTGCGCATCGGTGTGGATGATGTTGCCGAACACGACATGACCCACTTCCGCCGGTTTGACCCCCGACCGCTTCACCGCCTCGCGCACGCACTTGGCGGCGAGGTCGCCGGGCGAAAAGTCCTTGAGACTGCCGCCATAGCCGCCTATCGCGGTCCGCACGCCACTCAGCACTACGACTTCGCGTGTCATTGCACTCCTCCTATGCGCATCAGCAATCGATGCGAGAAATGATTCGCCGGACGTTTGAGCCCGGGCTCCCGCCATCCGCGCCGATTTCGGGAGGTATCGGGCGCCGCCTACCCAATCGCAGCGCCGATAAACGTACAACTATCTCCCTCATCCCGCCAGATGCCGCAACGGGTTTTTTTAGGCGCGACATTCTGTCGCAGGCGATGGCGCAAGCTTTCCCGGACAGCAGGTCCCGGATCTCCTTCGCAACCGTCGGGTATCCGGCCTCGCCCGCCGGATGCAGCGCAAGGAACCCGAAGTCACCGGCAGAAGGGGTTCAGCAGAAGGGGTTCGCGATCGGGCCCGATCACCGGCTGTTCGAGTGGACGGATCTGGTTCCGACGCACCTGCGGCGTACATCGAGCACGTGGCGGGCGGTTGACGCTCATTCGGCCAGCGCGATAGGTCCGTCGCGTGCCGATCCGTGGTTTTCGGTGGAAGTGATGCGGGTCGGTCAGGCCACGTCGTCGAGGGCTGCCGCCCGTTCCAAGACACCCCGGACATTCGCCATGACGCCCTGCGCACCCTTTCCCGGACTCGAGAACCCCCGCCAGGCCTGATCAGCGCCGGACAGGTCCCAGTAGGCACAGAGCTTCGCAAATGCCGCGGGTTCCGGCTCTTGATGCTCGAGCTCGAAGTCGTTGCGCAACGGCGGTGCCAGCCGCCAGTCGATCAGCTTGAGATTCCGGAAATAGTCGGCCCGGCACTCCAGACCCGCTGCCCTTTGCAGCGCAACGCCCTTGATCGCCTCTCCCGCATCGTGTCTTGCCCAGAGGACCTCGACCGAGCCGTGGTCCCGGATGATCCGGGCCGCCGTCTTGAGGCCGACGCCCTTCACGCCGGGAATGCCGTCGGCGGCATCCCCCGCCAACGCCTTGGCGCAGACGTAGTGATCGGTGGAATGGAAGGGCCCCTCCTCGATGAGCTCGACGTTGGCGAGGTCACATTCGCGAACGATCTTGCCGGTGCGAGGGGAACGCCAGGTCACGTTCTTGCGCAGTGCCTGATACCAATCGGTATCCGAGGTCGCGAGCGTGATTTGCCACTCCGGATCCGCGCCACGGCAAATGACGCCGGCGAGGTCGTCGGCCTCGAAGTCCGGGCAGAAGACCTGCGGCACTCCGCGATGGCCCAACATTTCCCGAACCACCGCGGCCTGGGCGAGGTAACTCTCGAGAAACGCCTGTTGCTCGGGCGTTTCCCAGCGGTGTCGCTTGTACTGCGGGAGAATCTCCTCGCGCCACCGGCAGCGGTCGTCCCACAGAACCAAGGGGAGGTGATCCGCGTGGTCCTCCAGGAGCGATGCCAGCTTGTCGAAGGTGCCGTGAATCGCGCCGGTGGCCATGCCGCGGTGACGCCGGTCCCGGTACTCGTACTCCCGCATCGCGCCGATGCCGAGAATGTTGATGTCGATGAGAAGGAGCTTGGTCATGCCGTAGGCTTTCGGGGGCGACGTCTTGCGATTCGCGGTGCCACTTCAAGCGTAGTTCCCAGGACCCGGCGCCTTCAGCGAGCCGGTCCGCCGTCGTTCCGTACGTATGCCACTACGGTAACAAACGGGTAGCAAGCCTTGAAAGAAAAGAGGGCTGCATCGCTGCAATCCTTTGACTGTTTGGCGCGCTCGGCAGAAATCGAACCCACGACCCCCTGGTTCGTAGCCTTCTGTAGGCACCAGCGGGCCTTACCAATCCACGACTTGCGGATGATCGCTCCATCGAGTTTGCACAGCAACGCCCATTGATGCACAGCAGAGTCACGCAGCAGCACCGGTCTTGCCGGACAGTTTCCGCTTATCGGTGGCGGCCAGTTTCTTAATCGCCGCCGCCATCCGGCCGGCGTCCGACTGATTCAGGCAAGCGAACTTGACGAGCAGCCGGCGCGGCGGATTGGCGCGGCCAATTGCGGTAGCATCGCGCTCTCCCGTTTCGTCAGGACTGAACCATGCGTTACTCCACCTTTGGCCGTACTGGACTATTCGTCTCCGAACTCTGTTTCGGCGCCATGACCTTCGGGGGCAAGGGCGGCATCTGGGAAAAGGTCGGCAATACCGCGCAGCAGGAAGCCGATCGGCTGATCGGGCTCGCGCTGGACGCCGGAATCAATTTCTTCGATACGGCCGACGTGTACTCCGAAGGCGATTCCGAGCGCATCCTCGGCCAGGCGCTCGGATCCCGGCGCAAGGACATTGCGCTGGCGAGCAAGGTGCGCGCCCGCACGGGGCCGGGACCCAACGACGTGGGTCTTTCCCGCGTCCACATCATGGCGTCGGTCGACGAATCCTTGCGCCGACTCGGAACCGACTGGCTCGATCTGTATCAGATCCACGGCTACGATCCATTGACGCCGCTCGATGAGACGCTGCGGGCGCTGGACGACCTTGTGCGCACGGGCAAGGTTCGCTACCTCGGCTGCTCCAATCTCGCGGCATGGCAGATCGCCAAGGCCAACGGCCTGGCCGCAATGCACGATTGGAGTCGCTTCGAATCGCTGCAGGCGTACTACACGATCGCCGGTCGCGACCTGGAGCGCGAACTGGTGCCGGTCCTGGCCGACCAGCAGATGGGGCTCATGGTGTGGAGCCCATTGGCAGGCGGCCTGCTGAGCGGCAAGCACACGCGTGAGCAGGAGGGTCCGGCCGGCTCGCGGCGCACCACATTCGACTTTCCACCGGTCGATCGCGAGCGCGCATTCGCCTGCATCGATGTGATGCGCATGATCGGCGAGACACACGGCGTCAGCGTGGCGCGGGTCGCGCTGGCGTGGCTGCTGGCGCAGAGGCACGTCACCACGATCATCATCGGCGCCAAGAATGAACAGCAATTGCGGGACAATATCGAAGCGACGACGCTCGAGCTCACGCCGGAGGATCTCGGCGCGCTGGAAAAGGTAAGCGCGCTGGCACCAGAGTACCCCGGGTGGATGATCACGCGCCAGGCGGCAGGGCGCGAACCTGCAGCGCGATGAGCCGGTCAATGTTTCTAGTTAACGAGCTTTCTAAGGAGAATCCGATGGGCAAGACGATCAACTACAAGCGGCCGGACGGCCAGAGCGTTGTCGGCTACCTCGCCGAGCCCGCGAACGCGGTAGCCGCGCCCGGCATGGTGGTGATCCAGGAGTGGTGGGGGCTCAACGATCAGATCAAGGGCGTCGCCGACAAGCTGGCGGCGACCGGCTACCGGGCGTTGGTGCCGGACCTCTACCGCGGCCAGGTCGCGCTCGAGGCCAACGAAGCCGAGCATCTGATGAACAACCTCAACTTCGCCGATGCCGCCGGCCAGGACGTGCGCGGTGCAGTCCAGCATCTCAAGGCGTCAGGCAGTGCCAAGGTCGGGGTGACCGGGTTCTGCATGGGCGGGGCGCTCACGCTGCTTTCGGCGGTGAACGTTCCCGAGGCCGACGCCGCGGTCACCTGGTACGGCTATCCACCGCTCGAGTACGTCGATGCGTCAAAGATCAAAGCGCCGCTGATGGGCCACTGGGCCACCGAGGACACGGCGTTCCCGATCGCGAAGGTC
>CAYGYQ010000162.1:3827-8030 GCA_964354035.1 uncultured Bordetella sp. | reverse complement strand
GATCTTCCTCGAGCCCAAGCGCATCTACAACGGCCCGTTCGACGGCCACCACGACCGGCCGGTCGTGCCGTGGTCGGGGCACCCGATGGCCGAGGTGCCCGACGGACACTACACGGTGCCGCTCGAATCGGCGGCCATCGTGCGGCCCGGCGCCGCGGTGACCGTCCTTACCTACGGCACGATGGTGTGGGTGGCGGAGGTGGCGGCGCGCGAGACCGGCATCGACGCGGAGATCATCGACCTGCGCAGCCTCTGGCCGCTCGACCTCGACACGCTCGTCGGCTCCGTCAGGAAGACCGGCCGTTGCGTCATCGTGCACGAGGCGACGCGCACCAGCGGCTTCGGGGCCGAGCTCGCGGCACTGGTGCAGGAGCATTGCTTCTACCAGCTCGAGGCGCCGATCGAGCGGGTGACCGGCTGGGACACGCCGTACCCGCACGCCCAGGAGTGGGCCTATTTCCCCGGTCCTGCGCGCGTGGGCGCGGCGCTGCGGCGCGTGATGGAGGCGTAAGGTGAATATTCATGTGCTGAAGGTGCCCGACATCGGCGAAGGCATCGCCGAAGTCGAGCTCGTCCTGTGGCACGTCGAACCCGGCGACACGGTGGTCGCGGACCAGACGCTGGTCGACGTGATGACCGACAAGGCGACCGTCGAAGTTCCCTCGCCGGTGACCGGGCGCGTGCTCGCGCTGTCGGGCAACGCCGGCGACAAGCTCGCCGTGGGCAGCGAGCTGATCCGGATCGCCGTCGACGAGGCGGCGATCGCGGTGCCCGGCCACGCCACTGCCGACGCGCGCCCGTCGACGGCGGCACCGTCCGTCGTGGCAGCGCCCGTCGCGTCGGCGACCGCGGGCAAGCCGCTGGCGTCGCCGTCGGTGCGCCGTCAGGCGCGCGAGCTCTCGGTGGACCTGGCGCAGGTGCCGGGAAGCGGGCCCGACGGGCGTGTCCTGCACGAGGACGTCGTCCGCTTTGCCGCGCCGCCCACCGCAAAGACCGCGGGGTGGGCGACCACCGCGAGCCCACAACGCCATGGCGAACGCAACGGCGAACAGCAGCTGCCGGTGATCGGCCTGCGCCGCCAGATCGCGCTGCGCATGCAGGACGCGCTGCGCATCCCGCATTTCACCTACGTCGAGGAAATCGACGTCACCGAGCTCGAAGCGCTGCGTGCACGGCTGAACGCCGAACGGGGCCGCGCGCGCGGGCACCTCACCGTCCTGCCGTTCCTGATGCGCGCCATCGTGCTCGCCGTCCGGTCCTTCCCGCAGCTCAACGCGCGGTACGACGACGCGCAGGGCATCGTGACGCGATTCGCCGCCGTGCACATCGGCATCGCGACGCAGACCGACAGTGGGCTGCTGGTCCCCGTCGTCCGCCATGCGGAAGCGCTCGATCTCTGGGCGAACGCCGCCGAGGTCACGCGCCTCGCCGACGCCGCGCGCGGGGGCAAGGCCCGGCGCGAGGAGCTGTCCGGCTCGACGATCACGATCACGAGCCTGGGCCCGCGCGGGGGCATCGTCACCACGCCGATCATCAACCCGCCGGAAGTCGCGATCGTCGGCGTGAATCGCATCGTCGAGCGACCCGTGATCCGTGCCGGCGCGGTCGTGCCGCGGCTGCTGATGAACCTGTCGTCGTCGTTCGATCACCGCGTCGTCGACGGCCAGCACGCGGCGGATTTCGTGCAGGCGTTGCGCGGTTGCCTCGAGTGCCCGGCGCTGCTGTTCGTCGATCCCTGATCGGCATCCGGCGCCGACAATCGTTGCGCAGTGCGTCTCCAGGATCTCAGAGCTTGGGGATGCGGATCCGGCTGATCATCAGCGACCCGGAAACGGCGAACATAAGGACCAATGGATGCAGGGTGAAGCCGGCCAGGTGAATTTCGCCGAACCACAGGTCCTGACGGACCGCCCCGGACCACGCCGCCAGTGCCAGCAGGCCGACGAGGACGATCGATGTCGGTATCGGCGTTCCTTCGAAGTACTTCACCTTGTCCGATCCTCCGGACAGTTCATCGGCGGTGACGTTATACCGGGCAAGGCGCGAGACGCCGCAGGCGACGAAGTAGGCCAGGACGATGCGGTCGTACAGGCCCTGCATGCCGCAACCGTAGGCGATTACCGCCGGGGCCACGCCGAAGGAGATTACATCGGCGAGCGAGTCGAGCTCCCGCCCCATCGTCGACGTTTTCTGCCGCCACCGGGCAATGCGGCCGTCCAGAACGTCGAAGACCAGCGCGGCCAAGACCAGCGCGCAGGCAAAGTAGACGTGCCTGGCATCACCCGTTTCGAGGTAGGTCATGGTGGAGAACAGGGCTCCGGTCCCGCAAACGGCATTGGCGAGGGTGAACCAGTCCGCCAGGTGGAACTCCCGGATCATCGAGAACGGCCGGTGCGGCTCGATCGCAGGCATGGGAAGCGGGTCTCCTGAGTCCGGGTTCGGGTACCGAATTATGCACCGGCATGGTCGCCCGTCGTGGCGTAACCCTCCGTGCACTGGCGCACATTCGGCCAGCAGGAGCCGTCTCCCGCGATTCGCGCCGACAGGGGCACGGCGATGGCGGCCGAGCGAAAAAAGGGCCTCCCGGAGGAGGCCCTTGGCGGCCCGGACCGCACCGGCGGAGAGACCAGCCTGCCCTCCCTCCGCGGCCGGCCGCGGGGTTACAACACCGGCAGTTTCCTGCCCGCGACGCCCGCCTTCTTGACCAGCGTCAGCTCGAGCACGCCCCCCTCGAACTTCGCCACGCACTTCGCCTCGTCGAGGTCGTAGGGCAGCGTGAAGCTGCGATAGATGTTGCCGAAATAGCGCTCGCTGCGCAGCATCTTGTCGTCGTCCTTCTTCTCCCATTCACGCTTCACTTCGGCGGTGATCGTGACTTCGTTGCCTTCCATCTCGACGTTGATGTTCTCCTTCTTCACGCCGGGCATTTCGGCGTGAACCATGTAGCCGTCCTTCGTTTCCGTGACGTCCATCTTGATCATCATCGGGGTGCGCGCGCCTTCCATGCGGACCGGCTTGAAGAATCCGCGGAAAAGCTCGTCCATCCCTGTATCGACGAACGGATCATACGATACCAGGTTGTTCATGGTGCGCTCCTTCTGTTGCGACCTTGGGTCGGGCCCCGAGACCCTCGGGACCCTCCCCGATGTTAATTTTCCGCCGCCCGGCGATCATTGCAAGCCTGCGCTTTGACGGGGATCAACGCTTCGCGTCATATTGACGCGGGACAGGGCGGCGGGTCCGCCGGACGCTCACCCGACGCGTCGTCGCGCAGCGCTCGTTGGACGGGGCGCGATCGTCGTCGCCGGCGTCATGGCGGACCCCACAGCCACGCCGCGCCGCGCACGCCGCTGGAGTCGCCATGCGCGTTGCGTAGGAGCCGCGTGTCGACGCGGTCGGAGAACACCCAGGCGCCCCACAGCTTCGGCACGTTGACGTAGAGGCGCTCGATGTTCGACATCCCGCCCCCCAGCACGACCACGTCGGGGTCGAGCAGGTTGATCACGTGCGCGATGGCCCTGGCCAATCGTTCTTCGTACCGCACGAGGGTCGCAACGCACGAGGCGTCGCCACTCACCGCCCGCGCCGCGATGTCTTTCGCGCTCGCCGGTTCGCCCGTCGCGACGAGGTGATCGCGCTCAATGCCGGGACCCGACACCCAGGTCTCGATGCACCCCGCACGTCCGCAGAAGCAGGCGTGGCCCGGCCGTTCGCCGTCCCCGGGCCACGGCAGCGGATTGTGTCCCCACTCGCCGGCGATGCCGTTCGGACCGTCGAGCACACGGCCATGCACGACGATGCCGGCGCCAACGCCGGTGCCGAGGATCGCGCCGAAGACGACGCCGGCGCCCTCGCCGGCGCCGTCGCTCGCCTCCGAGAGCGCGAAGCAGTTCGCGTCGTTCGTCACGCGCACCTCGCGCCCGAGCTCGGCCTCGAGGTCGCGCTTGAACGGCTGGCCGTTGAGGCACACCGAGTTGCAGCCCCGCAGCAGGCCCGTCGCGCGCGAGATCGAGCCGGGTGTGCCGATGCCGACCGTCCCCGGGCGGCCAAGCTCGCGGTCGGCGGCACGCACCAGCCCCGCGAGTGCTCCGAGCGTGCCCCGATAATCGCCGTGTGGCGTCGCAATCCGCCGGCGCAGGAGCTCCCGGCCCTGGGGGTCGAGGGCGATGATCTCGATCTTGGTCCCGCCAAGATCGATTCCCA
>CAYGYQ010000162.1:0-3727 GCA_964354035.1 uncultured Bordetella sp. | reverse complement strand
CCCGACGGCACGCCGGGTGCCGGCCCTCCGGCGAGCGACGCCGCAGCCGCGTTCGGGCGCACCGTTCTCGCCAAGCTCACGTACATGGTCGGCAAGGATCAGGCCCATGCCCAGGAGCACGACTGGCTGCTGGCGACCGCGCTCGCCGTGCGCGACCGCATCGTGGATCGCTGGATGGAGGCGACCCGCAGGACCTACCGCGACGGCCGCAGGCGCGTCTATTACTTCTCGCTCGAATTCCTGATCGGGCGCCTGCTGTTCGATGCGCTCGGCAACCTCGGCCTCACCGACACCGCGCGCGAGGCGCTGCGCGAGTTCGGCGTGGACCTCGACCGGCTGCGCAAGCTCGAGCCGGACGCGGCGCTTGGCAACGGCGGCCTCGGCCGCCTCGCCGCGTGCTTCATGGAAAGCATGGCCACGCTGGGGATACCGGCCCACGGTTACGGCATCCGCTACGACCACGGCATCTTCCGGCAGGTGTTGAAGGACGGCTGGCAGCACGAGCTGCCCGAGGACTGGCTGTCCGCCGGCAACCCGTGGGAGTTCGAGCGGCCCGAAGTCACTTACACGATCGGCTTCGGCGGCAGGATCGACAGCATCGAGAACGGGGACGATGTGACGCGCTACGTCTGGGAGCCCGCGGAGAGCGTCAATGCGATGGCCTTCGACACCCCGCTCGTCGGCTGGCGCGGGCACCACGTCAATACGCTGCGGCTCTGGTCGGCGCAGGCGACGGACCCGCTGCGGCTCGAGGACTTCAACCGCGGCGATCACGTCGGCGCGCTGGCCGACCGCGTGCGGCTGGAGGCGATCTCGCGCGTGCTCTACCCGAGCGACGAAACGGCTGCCGGCCACGAGTTGCGGCTGCGGCAGGAATACTTTTTCGCCTCGGCGTCGCTGCAGGATCTGCTCCGCCGGCACCAGGCGCAGCACGGCGAGCTGTCGTCGCTGGCCGACCATGTCTCGATCCAGCTGAACGACACGCATCCGGCGATCGCGGTCCCCGAGCTGATGCGGCTCCTGGTCGACGTGCACGAGGTGCCGTGGGAGCTCGCGTGGGACATCACGACCTCCGTTTTCAACTACACGAACCACACGCTGCTGCCCGAGGCGCTGGAGACCTGGCCGGTCGCGCTGATGGAGAAGCTGCTGCCGCGGCACATGCAGATCATCTACCTCATCAACGCGCTGCATCTGGATCGCCAGCGCGCCGAGGGACACACCGACGACGGCTTCCTGTCGTCGATATCGCTGATCGAGGAGAACCACAGCCGCAAGGTGCGGATGGGCCACCTCGCCTTCCTGGGCTCGCGCCGTGTCAATGGCGTCTCTGCGCTGCACACGGGCCTCATGCGGCAGACGGTGTTCCGCGACCTCAATTCGATCTATCCGGACCGCATCGTCAACAAGACCAACGGGATCACCTTCCGCCGCTGGCTGTACCAGGCGAACCCGGGGCTGACCGAGCTCATCGTCGACGCGATCGGCCCGCAGGTCCTCGACGACGCCGGGCGGCTCGACGCGCTGGCACCCTTCGCCGGCGACGCCGCCTTTCGCGAGCGCTTCGAGGCGGTGCGCCGCAGAAACAAGATCGCGCTGGCGCGGCTCGTCGCCGAGCGGCTCAACATAGGCCTCGACCCCGACGCGCTGTTCGACGTCCACATCAAGCGCATCCACGAGTACAAGCGCCAGCTGCTGAACGTGCTGGACACGATCGCGCTCTTCAACGCCATGCGCGCGCAGCCGACGCTGTCCTGGGTGCCGCGCGTGAAGATCTTCGCCGGCAAGGCCGCTGCGGGCTACCAGCAGGCCAAGCTCATCATCAAGCTCGCCAACGACGTCGCGCACATCGTCAACCGCGACCCGGTCGTGCGCGGCCGGCTCAAGGTGGTGTTCCTGCCCAACTACAACGTCAGCCTGGCGGAGACGATCATCCCGGCGGCGGATCTTTCGGAGCAGATCTCGACGGCCGGCATGGAAGCCTCCGGCACCGGCAACATGAAGCTCGCGCTGAACGGGGCGCTGACCATCGGCACGCTGGACGGCGCCAACATCGAGATCCGCGAGCGGGTGGGCCCGGAGAACATCATGATCTTCGGTCTCACCGCAGACGAAGTGGCGGAGCGGCGCCGTGCCGGGATCGGCGCCGCGGAGACCATTGCCGCTTCACGGGTGCTGGCGGAGGTGCTGGACGCCATCGCCTCGGGGGTGTTCTCTCCCGACGACCGGAATCGCTATCAGGGGCTCA
This sequence comes from uncultured Bordetella sp., assembly GCA_964354035.1. Taxonomy (GTDB): domain Bacteria; phylum Pseudomonadota; class Gammaproteobacteria; order Burkholderiales; family Casimicrobiaceae; genus CAIWHR01. The sequence goes on along the minus strand of CAYGYQ010000162.1, from coordinate 1,479 downwards.
TCGACAGTCTGCGCCACCACGACTACTTCATGGTGACCGCGGATTTCGATGCCTACCATGCGACGCAGCGCGCGATCGGTGCGCTGTGGCAGGACCGGGGCGCGTGGTGGCGCAAGGCGATTCTCAACACGGCGCGGATGGGCTGGTTCTCCGCGGACCGGGCGATCCTGGAATACGCGCGCGACATCTGGCGTGCGGAACCGGGGCCTCACTCGTAGCCCGCCCCAATGCCTGGAGCCCTGCCCTCCGGCACGATCGGTGCCATCGTCGAAGGCCGTCACGCCGACCCGTTCGCGGTGCTGGGCCTGCACGAAGACGCCGGTGCGCTGGTCGTGCGCGCGTTCGTCCCCGGCGCCGAGACGGTCGACGCGATGACGCGCGACGGCGAACTCATCGCGCATCTCGCGCGCCGGCACAATGCCGGGTTCTTCGAAGGGGAGGTCCCCCGTCGCACCGCCTACCGCCTGCACGCCGCGAACCTGCACGGCGCATGGACGGTCGACGATGCCTACGCCTACGGCCCCGTGCTCGGCCCCCTCGACGACTGGCTCATCGGCGAGGGCACGCACGTCGCTCTCTACGACCGCCTGGGTGCCCATGCGATCGAGCACGAGGGCGTGGCCGGAGTGCACTTTGCCGTGTGGGCACCGAATGCGCGCCGGGTTTCCGTCGTCGGCGATTTCAACCGCTGGGACGGCCGTTGCCATGCGATGCGCAAGCGCCTGGGCACCGGTGTCTGGGAGATCTTCATCCCGCTGCTCGGTGAAGGCGCGCTGTACAAGTACGAAGTCGTCGGCACCGGCGGCACGCTGCTCCCCCTCAAGGCGGATCCCGTCGGCTTCGGCGCGGAGCTGCGGCCCTCGAGCGCGTCGATCGTGCGCGACACGACCCGCTTTCCCTGGACCGACGCCGACTGGATGGCGGCCCGCGCCGCCCGCGACCCGCGCCGCGCGCCGATGTCCGTCTACGAGGTGCACCTCGGTTCCTGGCGCCGCGGCGAAGGCGATCGCTGGCTCACCTACGACGAACTCGCCGAGGCGCTCGTCCCGTATGCAGCCGACATGGGTTTCACGCACCTCGAGCTGATGCCGGTCAACGAGTATCCGCTCGACGACTCGTGGGGCTACCAGCCGATCGGCCTGTTCGCGCCGACCTGCCGCTTCGGCGAGCCCGCGGCCTTCGCGCGCTTCGTCGATCGCTGCCATCGCGCCGGGCTGGGCGTCATTCTCGACTGGGTGCCTGCGCATTTCCCGGTCGACCCGCACGGGCTCGCGCAGTTCGACGGCACGGCACTCTACGAGCATGCCGATCCGCGCCTCGGCTTCCACCCGGACTGGAACACCGCGATCTTCAATTTCGGCCGGAAGGAAGTGGCCAACTACCTGCTCGCCAGCGCGCTGTTCTGGCTCGACCGCTACCACATCGACGGCCTGCGCGTGGACGCGGTCGCCTCGATGCTCTACCTCGACTACTCGCGCA
>CAYGYQ010000161.1:0-8033 GCA_964354035.1 uncultured Bordetella sp. | reverse complement strand
GACATCAAGCCGTGTCGCGACGTGCTGCTCTGCCTCTTCTTCGTCACGGTCGGCATGGCGCTCGATCTGGTGGTGGTCGCGCGCAACATCGGCTGGGTGGTGCTGCTGCTCATCGTGCCCGTCGGCGCGAAGCTGGGGCTCATCGTGGCCCTGTCCCGGGTGTTCGGAGCGTCGATGGGCACGGCGCTGCGCAACGGCTTCTACCTCGCGCAGGCCGGCGAGTTCGCGCTGGTGCTGCTGGCGCTCGCCGTCCAGCAGAGCCTCGTGCCCGGTCCGGTGGCGCAGATCGTGCTCGCGGCGATGGTGCTGTCGATGCTGTCGGCGCCGCTGCTCATTCATTTCGCCGAGCCGATCGTGCGCCGGTTCACGGCGAACGACTGGCTCGCTCGCGCGGCGCAGATCACCAGGATCGCGGCGACGACGATGGCGCGCCAGAACCACGTGATCATCTGCGGCTACGGGCGCAGCGGCCAGAACCTCGCGCGCCTGCTCGAGGCCGAGGAGATTGCGTTCATTGCCCTCGATGCCGATCCCGAGCGCGTGCGCGAGGCGGCCGGCGACGGCTCGTCCGTCGTCTACGGCGATGCCGGCCGCAAAGAGGCGCTGTTCGCCGCAGGTCTGGCGAAAGCACGGGCCGTGGTGATCACGTTCGCCGACACGGCCGCCGCGCTGAAGATTCTGCACCACGTGCACGCGGCGCGGCCGGAGCTGCAGGTGGTCGTGCGCACGCTCGACGACAGCGAGCTCGACCGGCTGCTTGCCGCCGGGGCCGCCGAGGTCGTGCCCGAAGTGCTGGAAGGGAGCCTGATGCTGGCGACCCATTCCCTGCTGCTGCTGGGCGTGCCGCTCAACCGCGTGCTGGCGCGCATCCGCGCGATCCGGGAGGAGCGCTACAGCCTGTTCCGCGGGTTCTTTCACGGCGCGTCGGACGCCGCCGACGCGGCGGAGAACCTGCAGCCCAGGCTGCACTCGATTCACCTGCCCGACCGCGCGCGGGCAGTGGGCAGGGCGCTGTCCTCGCTGCGGCTCGACGGGCTGGTCGAAGTCACCGGCGTGCGGCGCAAGGGCGCGCGCTCGCAGCGCCCGGGCCCGGACTGGGTCTTCGAGCCCGGCGACGTGGTCGTATTGCTCGGGCGCCCGGAGAATCTGGCGCTCGCCGAGCAGCGCTTTCTCAACGACAGGCCGCGTTAACGCCACGGCCCGGCCGGACTGTCGCCGGGGCGGCCCGGATGCCGGGCGCCCGGATGTCGCGCCCGGATTGTGAGCGCCGACACGGCGGGCTACAATGCCGCTCCCCAAGGCCGAGCAACCGATTCGATGTCCGACCTTTCCGCGCCGGCGTCCGTGCCGGCCCCTGCGCCTCCCGAGTATGCCGTCGAGCTCGCCGACGTGACCTTCGGCTACGACCGGCGGCCGGTGCTCACCGGCATCTCGATGCGGATTCCGCGCGGTGGCGTGGTGGCGATCATGGGCGGCTCCGGCTGCGGCAAGACGACGATCCTGCGTCTCATCGGCGGCCAGCTGCGGCCCCAGTCGGGCCGGGTGCAAGTCGGCGGGGAATCGGTGCCCGACCTCGACCGTGAGGCGCTGTATGCGATGCGCCGCAAGCTCGGGATGCTGTTCCAGTTCGGCGCCTTGTTCACCGACATGTCGGTGTACGAGAACATCGCCTTCACGCTGCGCGAGCATACGGATCTGCCGGAGGAGCTCATCCGCGACCTGGTGCTGATGAAGCTGCACGCGGTCGGTCTGCGCGGGGCGGCACGACTGATGCCCGCCGAGCTCTCCGGAGGCATGGCGCGCCGTGTCGCGCTCGCCCGTGCCATCGCGCTCGACCCGATGCTCGTGCTCTACGACGAGCCGTTCGCCGGACTCGATCCGATTTCGCTCGGCGTTGTCGGCCAGCTGATCCGGCGCATGAGCGAGGCGCTGGGCATCACGTCGCTCGTCGTGACGCACGACGTCTACGAATCGCTGAAGATCGTCGATTACCTGTATTTCGTGGCGGAAGGCAAGATCGTCGCCGAGGGCACCCCGGCCGAGGTGCGGGCGTCCGGCGACGCCTTCGTCCGCCAGTTCGTCGATGGCGAGCCGGACGGCCCCGTGCCGTTCCATTATCCGGCGCCGCCCTATCGTTCCGAGCTGTTTGCCCGTGCTTGACGCCGTCCTCGCCGGAATCGCGGGTACGCTGCGGCGGGTGGGTGGCGGGACGGTCGCTGCCATCGGCTGGCTGGGTTACGCGGCGCGGTTCGGCCTCGCGGTCGTGCTCGAGACGCCGGCGGCCTTCGCGCGCCTGTCGCTGACCTTGCGCGAGATCTATTTCGCCGGCGTGCTCTCGCTCGTCATCATCCTCGTCTCGGGGCTCTTTGTCGGGATGGTGCTGGCGTTGCAGGGCTATGACGTGCTGCAGCGCTACGGCGCCGCCGAGTCGCTCGGCGTGCTCGTCGCGCTGTCGCTCGTTCGCGAGCTGGGTCCCGTGGTCGCCGGTCTGCTGTTCGCGAGCCGTGCCGGCAGCGCGATCACCGCGGAAATCGGGCTGATGAAGGCGACCGAGCAGCTGTCGGCGATGGAAATGATGGCCGTGGACCCGCTCGCGCGCGTGGTCGCGCCGCGGTTCTGGGGCGGCGTCATCTCGATGCCGTTGCTCGCCGCCTTGTTCTCCACGCTGGGCGTCTTCGGCGCCTACCTGGTGGGGGTGAAGCTCATCGGCATCGACCCCGGTGCGTTCTGGGGCAACATGCAGGCCGGGGTGGATTTTCGCTTCGACATTGTCAACGGCGTCATCAAGAGCATCGTTTTCGGCATTGCGGTCAGCATGATCGCGGTGTTCGAGGGCTACGACGCGAAGCCGACCGCCGAAGGCGTGTCGACGGCGACGACGCGCACCGTCGTCGAGAGCTCGCTCGCGATCCTCGGGCTCGACTTCGTCCTCACCGTGTTCATGTTCCGGGGTGCGGCTTGAAAATCTACGTGGAAACCCTGCAGTGAACCTCAACCGCTCCGCACTCGATCTCTGGGTCGGCACGTTCGTCGCGATCGGCATCGGGGCAATCCTCTTTCTGGCGCTCAAGGTCGGCAACCTGATCAGCTTCGGGGCGACGCCGGGCTACCGGCTCGAGGCGCACTTCGACAACATCGGCGGACTGAAGCTCCGCGCGTCGGTGAAGGCGGCCGGCGTCGTCGTCGGCCGGGTCGAGCGCATCCGGCTCGATCCGGCGACCTACCAGGCGATCGTCACTCTCAAGATCGACGAGGGCTACCAGTTCACGACGGACACCATCGCGTCGATCCTCACGTCGGGCCTCCTCGGCGATGTCTACATCGGACTCGACGCCGGCGGCGACACGAAGATGCTGGCCGACGGCGGGAAGCTCGCCAAGACACAGTCCGGGATCGTCCTGGAGAAACTGATCGGCCAGTTCCTGTTCGACAAGGCCGCAACGGGAGGCGGGAAATGAACCTCGGACCGGATGACGGACGGCCAGCCCTGTCGCGCGCGGCGCTCGCCGTGGCCGTCGCGCTGCTCGCCGGCTGTGCGGCCGCACCGTCGCGCGAGGACCCGTTCGAGCCGATGAACCGGGCGCTCTACCAGTTTCACGACACCGTCGACACGGCCGTCGTGAAGCCCGTGGCGCAGGCCTACATCGACGTCGTGCCGGAGTTCGCGCGCACGGCTGTCTCGAACGTCTTCAACAACATCGAGGACCTCATCTCGGCGCTCAACGGCCTGCTGCAGGGCAAGCTCGACAAGCTCGACAACGACCTCGGCCGGGTGCTGCTCAACACCACATGGGGCCTCGGCGGCATCTTCGACCTGGCGTCGATGGTCGGCATCGAGCGTGGCAACGAGGATTTCGGCCAGACGTTCGGGGCCTGGGGCCTGCCGCAGGGGCCGTATCTCTTCGTGCCGTTCTTCGGCCCGACGACCGTGCGCGACGGCAGCGGCGCGATCGTGCGCGTCATGGTGGGTCCGGTCGGTTACATCGGCGAAGTGCCGCTGCGCAACAGCCTCTACGGGCTGGGGGCCGTGGACCTCCGCGCGCAGGCGCTCTCGGCGGGCGCGATCGTCGACACGGCCGCGCTCGATCGCTACCTGTTCATTCGCAACGCCTATCTGCAGCGGCGCCGGTACCTGCTCTACGACGGCAAGCCGCCGCCCGAACCCGAGGAGCCCTAGATGGCGATTGTCCACGCGCTCGCGCAGCGGGCCGCGCTCGCCCTGATCGCGGCCGCCGCTTTCTGCGGCGCCGCCCCGCCCGCCGCTGCGCAGGAGGCGCCCGATGTCATGGTGAAGCGCGTCGCGCAGGACGTGCTGGCGACGATCAAGTCCGATCCGGCGATCCAGGCAGGCAACGAGGCGCGCATCCGGGACGTGCTCGAAGCGAAGCTGCTGCCCAATTTCGACTTCGCCCGGATGGCGGCGCTCGCCATGGGCAAGAACTGGCGGAGCGCGACGCCCGAACAGCAGAAGCGGATCACGGACGAGTTCCGGGCGCTGCTCGTGCGCACCTATTCGGGCGCGCTCAACCAGTACCGCAACGAGACCATCGACTACAGGCCGCTGCGGATGAACGCGGGCGACACCGAGGTCACGGTGCGCACGCTGGTGCAGCGGGCGTCCGGCGCCCCGATCCAGATCGACTACGGCATGGAGAAGAAGGCGGACGCCTGGAAGTGCTACGACGTCATCGTCGCCGGCGTTTCCCTCGTCACCAATTATCGCGACGAGTTCAACGAGCAGATCAAGAACGGCGGCGTGGACGGCCTCATCAAGACGCTCGCCGACCGCAATCGGGGCGTCGCGGCGAAATGAGCGTGGCCGGCAACGCGCAGTCCGCGGTCGAGTCGGGCTTTGCGCCGGATGAGGCCGGCGCGCGCTGGACCTATGCGGGCGAGCTCACGTCCACCAACGCCGGCCCGGTGCTGGCGGCCGCGGCCGCGCTGAACCTGCCGGGCAGCGGCGAGGTCGATCTCACCGACGTCGAGGGCATCGATTCGGCCGCCGTCGCGGTCCTGGTGGCGCTCAAGCGGCGCGCGGCTGGCGAGAGCCGGCCGCTGCGGTTCGTGGGCATCCCCGCGGCGCTTGCCTCTCTCGCCGAGTTGTATGGCGTCGAGGAGATCCTTGGCGCGTGAGATGAACGGCCCCCACGCTCACTGCGTTCGCTGATCGTGTCCCTCGCCGTCGAAATCGCCGACGTCGTCCGCTGCTTCGGCAAGGTGCGGGCGTTGGCCGGGGTCAGTCTCGCCGTCGAGGAGGGTGAGTTCTTCGGGCTGCTGGGCCCCAACGGCGCGGGCAAGACGACGCTCATTTCCGTCCTCGCCGGCCTGGTCCGGGCCGACAGCGGAACCGTGCGCGTGCTCGGGCACGACGTGATCGAAGACTACCGGCAGGCGCGGCGCGCCCTCGGCGTGGTCCCGCAGGAGCTCGTGTTCGACCCGTTCTTCACGGTGCGCGAGACGCTCGAAATCCAGTCCGGCTACTTCGGCATCCGGCACAACGACGCGTGGATCGACGAAATACTGCATCACCTCGATCTCACGGCAAAAGCCGACGCCAACATGCGCTCGCTTTCCGGCGGCATGAAGCGGCGCGTGCTGGTGGGCCAGGCGCTGGTGCACAAGCCGCCGGTGATCGTGCTGGACGAGCCTACGGCCGGGGTCGACGTCGAGATCCGCCAGAGCCTGTGGGCGTTCATCCGCAAGCTCAACCGGGACGGCCACACGATCATCCTGACGACGCACTACCTCGAGGAGGCCGAGGCGCTGTGCGGCCGCATCGCCATGCTGAAGGCCGGCCGGGTCGTCGCCCTCGATACGACGAGGAACCTGCTGGCGAATGTCGCCGGACTCACGGTGCGGCTGGTCGCCGAGCGCGTTCCTGCCGCCTGGCAGCACCGGGTGACGAGCCGGGACGCGCACGGCTTCATGGTCGGACTCGACAGTTACGCCGATCTCGAAGCGCTGCTCGCCGCGCTGCGCGGCGAGGGCATACGCATCGACGAGCTCGCGCTGCTGGAAACCGATCTCGAACAGGTCTTCCTGCGCATCATGGGCGCAGCGCGCACGCCGCCGGCGGGGTCGCCGTCGTGATACGTGTCGCCGGGGCCGGCTGGGTCACGCTCCTCTACAAGGAGACGTTGCGCTTCTGGAAGGTCGCCTTCCAGACGATCATGGCGCCGATGATCACCGCGCTTCTCTATCTGCTCATCTTCTCCCACGTGCTGGAGTCGCGCGTGACGGTGTTCGGCGGCCAGATCGGCTACACCGCCTTCCTGGTGCCCGGACTGGTGATGATGTCGGTGCTGCAGAACGCGTTCGCCAACACTTCGTCGTCGCTCATCGGGTCGAAGATGACCGGCAACATGATCTTCATCCTGCTCACGCCGCTCTCGCCCGGGGAATTCTTCACCGCGTATGTGCTGGGCGCCATGGTGCGTGGTCTGGTCGTGGGGCTGGGCGTCTTCGTCGTCACCCTGTTCTTCGTGCCTTCGCTGCTCGCGCTGCCACATCCGTTCTGGGCGCTCGCTTTCGCCCTGCTTGGCAGCGGGATCCTCGGCACGCTCGGTTTGATCGCCGGCATCTGGGCCGACAAATTCGACCAGCTCGCCGCGTTCCAGAACTTCCTGATCGTGCCGCTGACGTTCCTTTCCGGCGTGTTCTACTCGATCCATTCGCTGCCGCCGTTCTGGCAGTCGCTGTCGCACGCCAATCCGTTCTTCTATATGATTGACGGCTTCCGTTATGGATTCTTCGGCTTGTCCGACGTCCCGCCCGCGCTGAGCCTCGGGATCGTCGCGGGATGCGCGCTCCTGCTGTCGCTCCTTGCGCTGACGCTGTTGCGGCGCGGCTGGAAACTCCGGCCCTGACCCCGCGCGGCGCGGCGCCCGGACGCGCTCCGGGCGGCCGTCTGCACGCACATCCGGCATCGGTCAAGCCCTTCGTCCCTTCATCCCGACACCGAGCCGAGGTTCGCCCATGGTCACGCCGGAATCCATCCAGACTTCGATTGCTGCGGGCCTCCCCTGCGAGCAGGTCGAGGTGCGCGGCGACGGCCACCACTGGGAGGCCGTGATCGTGAGCGCGGCGTTCGAGGGCCTGTCCAAGGTCCGCCAGCACCAGCTCGTCTACGCCGCGCTCGGCGACCGGATGCGCGAGGAGATCCACGCGCTGTCGATGACCACGCTGACGCCCGCGCAATGGGCGGCGGCACAGGGGACGTGAGACGAATGAACGGCCCCCACGCCCACTCTGTTCGCTGCCCCCCGGGCGGGCGCTGAGATGGACAAGCTGCTGATCGAGGGCGGCCGGCCGCTCGCCGGCGAGGTGCGGGTCTCCGGCGCGAAGAACGCGGCGCTGCCGATCCTCTGCGCGGCGCTGCTCACGCCGGAGCCGCTCGTGCTCACCAACGTGCCGCGCCTCAAGGACGTACGGACGATGCAGACGCTGCTGGCGCAGATGGGCGTCGCCCTGGACGCGGGCACGCCCGGAACCGTGGCGCTGGACGCCGGCCGGATCGACTGGCCGCTCGCGCCCTACGAGCTGGTCAAGACCATGCGGGCATCGATTCTGGCGCTGGGGCCGCTGCTCGCCCGCTGCGGCGAGGCGCGCGTGTCGCTGCCCGGCGGCTGCGCGATCGGCCTGCGACCGGTCGACCAGCACGTGAAGGGACTCGTGGCGATGGGTGCGGAAATCGACCTCGAGCACGGCTACATCAGCGCCCGCGCGCGGCGGCTGTCCGGCACGCGCTTCGTGTTCGACGTGGTCACGGTGACCGGGACCGAGAACCTGATGATGGCGGCGACGCTGGCCTCAGGCACGACCACGCTCGAGAACGCGGCGCGTGAGCCGGAGATCGTCGATCTCGCGCGCTGTCTCGGTGCGATGGGGGCGAAAATCTCCGGAGCGGGCACCGATCGCATCGTCGTCGAAGGTGATGTGCTCTTCGGACTTCAGTCCGTGCTCGGCGAGCTGCTTTGGTATCAAGTAACGCTTAGCGATTATTAATTTTTCTTCTTCCGTGTAGCCTGCGATTT
>CAYGYQ010000160.1:0-8088 GCA_964354035.1 uncultured Bordetella sp. | reverse complement strand
GAGAAGGCGAAGCGCCTCGTCGAGCACAAGAAGGACGTCGTGATCCTGCTCGACTCGATCACGCGCCTCGCCCGCGCCTACAACACGGTGGTGCCCGCATCCGGCAAGGTGCTGACCGGCGGCGTCGACGCCAACGCGCTGCAGCGGCCCAAGCGCTTCTTCGGCGCCGCGCGCAACATCGAGGAAGGCGGCTCGCTGACCATCATCGCCACCGCGCTCATCGACACCGGCTCGCGGATGGACGACGTGATCTACGAGGAATTCAAGGGCACCGGCAACATGGAAATCCACCTCGACCGCCGGATGGCCGAGAAGCGCATCTATCCCGCGATCAACGTCAACCGGTCGGGCACGCGCAAGGAAGAGCTGCTGCTGAAACCGGAAATCCTGCAGAAGGTTTGGGTGCTGCGCAAATTGCTCTACCCGATGGATGAGCTCGAGGCGACCGAATTCCTGGTCGACAAGGTCAAGCAGACCAAGACGAATTCCGAGTTTTTCGATTCCATGCGGCGTGGTTGACGTTGACCCTGCCAGTGCCAGCGGCCCCGCCGCGACTCACTATCCTGGTCAAGCCTTTGATTCTAATGTTGTATTCCCTCAAGCTCGGCAGTCCGCGCCGCGCCCCGGGTTTTGTTGCGTTGCAGCGCAAAACGGCGGATAATTTTCGTTTGGCCATGCGGGCGGCCTTGCGCAACACCGACTTCGTCCGCAGATAGCGCCGCGGCCAGAAGACGCGCCCCACGGGTCACGAGACCCCGGCGCAGGCCGAAAGTGAGGACACCATGAAAACCGGCATTCACCCGAAATACACCGAAATCCAGGTGACCTGCAGCTGTGGCAACACGTTCGTCACGTCGTCGACCGTGGGGAAGCCGCTGCACGTCGAAGTGTGCTCGGCCTGCCATCCGTTCTACACGGGGAAGCAGAAGGTGATGGACACCGCCGGCCGGATCGACAAATTCCGCCAGCGCTACGGCTCGAAGGCCGCGGCGACCCCGCCGGCTGCCGAGCCCGCGAAAACCCCATCGCCGTAACGCGCCGGGCATTCGGCGCAGGCAGGTGCTGTCTGGCGCTTTCGACGGAAGAGGCAGCTTCGGCTGCCTTTTTCATTCCCGCCCCCCTCGCGCAGGCCCAAGCCCCACTCGATCATGCCCAAGCACGCGCCCGCCGACGCCGAAGCTGACGAGGCTACCGCCCTCGGCCCGAGGGGGCGCTTCGGCGCCCTGAAGCAGCTCGGCCTCGTCGCGCTCTGCGTGGCGTGGGTGCTGCTGGGGACGGTGGGCCACGATCCGTGGAAGTCGCAGGACGCAACCACCTTCGGCGTCGTCCTCGAGATGATGGCGCGGGGCGACGCGCTCGTCCCGTATCTTGCCGGCGAACCCGTCGTCGACAACCCGCCACTCGTCTACCTGGCGGCGACCGGCACGGGCATGGCCTTCTCGCCGCCGCTGCCGTTACACGACGCGGCGCGCGTCGCGGCGGCCTTGTTCGTTGCTTTGACCCTGCTCCTGCTCGCCGCCACCGCTACCGAGCTGTATGGCCGCGCCTACCTATGGCTGCCAGTGCTGCTGTTCGTTGGTTCGGTCGGGCTGTGGGAACGCGCGCACCAACTGTCGCCGGAAATGGGACTCATGCTCGGCATGGCCGCCGCGCTCTACGGGTTTGCCCTCGCCCTGCGGCGGCCGGTCGCCGGTGGCACGGCGTTGGGCCTGGGCGTCGGGGTCGGCTTCCTGTCGGCAGGATTCATCGCGATCCTCTGGATAGGCGTGACGGCCGTGGCCTTGCCCATCGCCTTCTCGGCGTGGCGCACCCGCCGCTATGCGTGGACGGCGGGAATCGCGCTGGCCCTCGCCGTGGCGCTGGCAGGCTCCTGGCCGTTCGCACTATGGCTCCGCGCACCCGCCCATTTGCACGCGTGGTGGGCGGCGCAATCGCCTGGCGACTTCCTGGCGCCACTGGACCCGGCAGCATCAGGCGATGCCATGTTCCTCCTGAAGAACCTGCCCTGGTTCGCCTGGCCCGCCCTGCCACTCGTGATCTGGACGGTCGCGACGCGCGGCCGCGGCTTCAACGGTGGCCTTGCCACGCCCGGCGTGCAGCTGCCGGCGATGGCCGCCATCGTGATCTGCGTCTGCCTATTGGCGATGTCCAACCCGCGGCTGGCCTACCTCATGCCGCTGCTGCTGCCGCTGGCGCTGCTCGGGGCGCTGGAAATCGACACGCTGAAGCGCGGCTTTTCCGGCGCGCTCGACTGGTTCGGCATTCTCACGTTCGGCCTCCTGTCGCTGCTCATGTGGTGGCTGTGGTTCGATGCCTCGGCGCACGGCATGGCACCGGCCGTCGCCCGGATGCTCCGCGACACCGAATCCGGCTACCGGCCTTCCTTCCATTGGCCCGCCTTCGGCCTGTCGTTGCTCCTGACCCTGCTCTGGCTCGCTCTGGTGCGCCCCGCGCGGCGCTCGAATCGCCGCGCCCTCCTCAACTGGGCGGCCGGCATGACGCTGCTGTGGGCGCTCTACTCGACGATCTGGCTGTCCTACATCGATTCACGCCGCAGCTACCGCGGAGTCGCCGAATCGCTGCGTGCCGTGCTGCCACAGGAAGGGTGCGTGGCCAGCCGCAACCTGGGCGATGCGCAGCGGGCGCTGTTCCACTATTTCGCGAACCTGGTGACTGTCCGCGCCGAAGTCGCGCCGATCGACCGTTGCCATGCGCTGCTCGTCCAGTACGGCCGCAATGATCGCGATCCGGCGACACCGGAGGGGTGGCGGATGGCGTGGACCGGCCAGCGCCGTGGCGACGACACCGAACGCTACGTGCTCTACCTGCGGAGCGCCCCGTGAAATTCATCGACGAAGCCAACATCGAAGTCATCGCCGGCGATGGCGGCAACGGCTCGGCGTCGTTCCGGCGCGAGAAGTACGTCCCGCGCGGCGGGCCGGACGGCGGCGACGGCGGGCGGGGCGGCAGCATCCTCGCCGTGGCCGACCGCAACATCAACACGCTGATCGAATACCGCTATGCGCGGATCCATCGGGCCAGGCACGGCGAGAACGGCCATGGCGCCGACAAGTACGGCCGGGGCGCGGAGGACATCGTCCTGCGCGTGCCCGTCGGCACCGTGATCACCGACGCCGACACCGGCGCGTTCGTCGCCGATCTCGCCGCGCACGGGCAGCAGGCGCTCGTCGCGCAGGGGGGCAAGGGCGGCCTCGGCAACATCCACTTCAAGTCGAGCACGAACCGCGCGCCGCGGCAGTTCACGCCCGGTGAAGAGGGACAGCAGCGGCGACTGCACCTCGAGCTCAAGGTGCTAGCCGACGTCGGCCTGCTCGGCCTGCCGAATGCCGGCAAGAGCACGTTCATCCGCGCGGTGTCAGCAGCGCGGCCCAAAGTCGCCGATTACCCGTTCACGACGCTGGCGCCGAACCTGGGCGTCGTGCGCACCGACGAGAACCGCAGCTTCGTCGTGGCGGACATCCCTGGTCTCATCGAGGGCGCGGCCGACGGCGCCGGGCTCGGCCACCAGTTCCTCCGCCACCTGCAGCGCACGCGCATGCTGCTGCACATCGTCGATATCGCCCCGTTCGACCCGGACGCGGATCCGGTCCGCGACGCACGGGCGATCGTCGCCGAATTGAAGCGCTACGATGTCGCGTTGTTCGAGAAACCGCGCTGGCTCGTGCTGAACAAGATCGACCTCGTTCCGGAAGGCGAGCGCGCCGCGCGTGTGAAGGCTTTCGTCAAGGCGTACGGCTGGAAGGGCCCGGTATTCGCCGTGGCCGCGGTCAACGGCGAGGGCTGCCGAGCGCTCGTCTTCAAGATCCAGGATTGGCTCGATGCGCATCCGGCGCCGGGGTCTGCCGCGGCGGAACCCGCGCCCACCGGGCCGCCGGGGCCATGAGCGCGGCCAAGGCCGCGCCTACGACCATGGCCTGGCGCTCGCGGGATGTCGTGGGCGCGGGCTTGCCCGGCGGCCCGGTCGTGGGCGCGGGCTTGCCCGGCGGCCCGGTCGTGGGCGCGGGCTTGCCCGCGCTCGATGGGACCGCGCAAAGCGGGTAGGGTGCACCCATGACCACGCCCGTTGCTAGCGCACGCCGTCTTGTCGTAAAGGTCGGCTCGAGCCTCGTCACCAACGACGGGCGCGGGCTCGATCACGCCGCGGTCGAGCGCTGGGCGACCCAGATTGCGGAATTGCGGCGCGCCGGCAGGGAGATCGTGCTGGTGTCGTCCGGCGCCATCGCCGAAGGCGTCAAGCGTCTCGGCTGGACGGCGCGACCGTCCACGATGCACGAGCTGCAGGCGGCCGCCGCCGTCGGCCAGATGGGCCTGGTCCAGGCCTACGAATCGGCCTTCGCTCGCTTCGGCCTGCACACGGCGCAGATCCTGCTCACGCATGACGACCTTGCGGACCGCCGCCGCTACCTCAACGCGCGCTCGACGCTGTTCACGCTGCTCGCGCTCGACGTCATCCCGATCATCAACGAAAACGACACCGTCACCACCGACGAGATCCGCTTCGGCGACAACGACACGCTGGGCGCGCTGGTGACGAATCTGATCGAGGCCGACGTGCTGGTGCTGCTCACCGATCAGCCGGGGCTATTCACCGCCGACCCGCGCCGCGATCCGGCAGCCACGCTGGTGCGCGCGGCGCGCGCGGGGGAAGCGCGGCTCGAGGCGATGGCCGGCGGTGCCGGCAGCGCGGTAGGCAGCGGCGGCATGCTGTCCAAGGTGCTTGCCGCCAAGCGCGCGGCGCGCTCGGGGGCTTCCACCGTCATCGCCGACGGGCGCGAGGAAAAGGTATTGACCCGGCTCGCGGCGGGCGAGGAGATCGGCACGTCGCTCCGCGCCCCCGATGTGTCGCTCGGCGCGCGCAAGCAGTGGCTGGCGGACCACGTCCAGCTCGCGGGCCGGCTGACACTCGATGCCGGCGCCGTGCGCGCGCTCGTCCGCGACGGCAAGAGCCTGCTGCCGATCGGCGTGGTCCGGGTCGAGGGCAGTTTCGAGCGCGGCGAGATCGTCGGCTGCTTCGACCCCGACGGCCGCGAAATCGCGCGCGGCCTCGTCAACTACAGCGCGCCCGAAACCGCGCGCATCCTGCGCAAGCCGTCGTCCGAGATCGCGGCGATACTGGGCTACATCGACGAGCCGGAACTGATCCACAGGGACAACCTGGTCCTGCTCGGCTGAGCAAGACCCGATTGCGGCAGAGGCTGACGTGCGGCAAAGCCAAACGTTGGCCGCATCATTGACGTCGTGCCGGGATTTGCTACATTTGGCAAGTGAAGGTGACCGCCTATTTCGCGGCCGTGCGAGTTCGCCCCGATCGCGTGTTCATTCGCGACGAATGGATTGAGCGTACCATTCGGGCGCCGGTGCGGGAGCACGTGCAGGCCGATGGTCGAATTCGGCGTTGGGCGCTCGTACCAGAAGCGGAAGATCGGTACTTGCGAGGCGTGCTGCTCGCCGACGGCGAGACTGCGCACAATGCATTCTTTGATCGGCGGTATACGCCATGAAAATTCGCTACTTTGCCGCAACTGACACGCTCTTCATCGAGTTTCGTGACGCGCCAGTGTCCGAGACTCGTGATCTTGACGAGAACACGTTGCTCGATGTTGACGCGAGCGGAAACATTTGCGCAATCACCATTGAGCACGCGTCACAGCGCGCCGATATTCCGCAGTTTTCGTACGAGCAAATCGCGGCATAGTCGAGTTCAGCACAAAAACTTGCCCCCAAACCGGTGACTTCGCTTTCGTAGCTGCCCTGCGCTACCCTTGCCTCGCCTTGTGCTGCCGGCAGAAAATGGCTAGGACACAGGCAAAATACGGGCAGCGCAAGCGGCCGCCGGTCCTACGCCGGCGGATCGGCATAGGACGAAGGCATCGCCGGGTGCGCGAAGCCGTAGAGACGCTCGCGGCGAGTCTGCGGATGGGCGTGCATGAAGCGCTCGAGTTCGGTGAGCGCGCGCCGGTACACCTCGCGCTTGAACTCGATGACGGAGTCGAGCGGCACCCAGTAGTCGTGCCAGCGCCAGGCGTCGAATTCCGGGCGCTCGCTCGCTCGCAGCGACACGTCGGTGTCGCGACCGACGAGCCGGAGCAGATACCAGATCTGCTTCTGCCCGCGGTAGCTTCCCCGCCACTCGCGCTTCACCCAGTGTTGCGGCACCTCGTAACGCAGCCAGTCGCGCGTGCGGCCCAGGATCCTTATGTGCTTCGGCTCGAGCCCGGTTTCCTCGTGCAGCTCCCGGTACATGGCCCTTTCGGGCGTTTCACCGGGATTGATGCCGCCTTGCGGAAACTGCCATGAATGTTCGCGGACCCTTTTGCCCCAAAAGACCTGGTTTTTCGCGTTAGCAACGACGATGGCAACGTTCGGGCGATAACCGTCGCGGTCCAGCATCGCGGTCACCCCGAAGATTCAGTTGGACCTATTTTTCCACAGATCGACGGCGTTGGCTAGCAAAGCAACGTAAGCGCGGCCTTGGCCGCGCTCCACCGCTGATCATGCGCCTGCGCCAATCGAGCGCGGGCAAGCCCGCGCCTACGAGGTACGACGCGATTGCCGCGAAATCGAGCGCGGGCAAGCCTGCGAGCACGTCAAGGGTCGCGGTTCGCCAGGAACACCAGGTTCGCCAGCATCTCGTAGGTCACGAAATAGCTGCGCTGCAGCCCGCCCATGCTCGGCAGATAGTCGAGCAGCGTGCGGTCGGCGTTGCTGCGCACTCCGGTGGCCGCGTTGACGACGGCCAGACCCTGGGTCTCGAATTCGGCCGTCGCCCGCCGCGTGTGGAAGCCATGGGTGACGAGGACGATGCGGTCGACGCCCTCCGCCTTCAGCATCCGGGCCGACAGCACGGCATTGTCGTGCGTCGTGCGTGAGTTCGCCTCGATCCAGCGCACGGGCACGCCGAATTCGCGCTCGAGCACCGCCGCCATCAGTTTCCCTTCGGCTTCGCCCTCCAGCACCGACCCGCCTGAAACGAGGACGGGCAATCCGGTAAGCCGCGCGACACGCGCCCCGTAGCGCACCCGTTCCAGCGTGAGCGCCGCCAGCGTGTCGCCGCCGTACTCGGGCGCATCGCGGCGGATGCCGCCGCCGAGAATCACGACCGCTTGTGCCTTGCGCGCCGCCCCGAGGTCGAGCGGAACGGAGGTATCGACCGTCCGGCCGAGAAGATCGGCCACCACCGGCATCGACAGGGCCAGCAGTGCGGCGACGCCAAGTGCCGCGAGCGTGCGTCCGGCGCGAGGATGGCGCGACCACAGCGCCAGTCCGACGACGGCCACGAGCAGCGGTCCCGCCGGCGGCAACGCCAGTGTCTTGAACAGCGCCTTGAGCCAAAGTGGATCAATCATCGGCTACCCCTGGTGCCGCACAGCTCCCGACTCGCCCGCGGCGTACGCTGCGGCCGCTTTCGTAACGTCATCGTCGCAATTGTAGTCAACATGGATTGTAGTGCACGCGTACTTGTGTCCATTTCCGAGCGAGAAGTTCCGTAATTGTTGCGTCCGCGATGCAACAAAACGGACACAATAGCCGGGCGCCCCGCCGGACGAAGGCGCGCCGTCTTGATCCATCGGGGTTGCGCCAATTTTCGACCTGCTGTAGTGTCCAGACGACAGCAATTTGATTTATAATGAACGAGGAATGCGCATCGACGCGCGGACAAAATCAGCGCGGTCACGGTTGGGTCCATTCGATTCACACATCAAAGCCCGCGCGGCATATGATGGTCTGCCGCTCCGTTGCGGACTTGCTCCGCGAGGCCTGACCCATCGGGAAGCAACGCAGGCCAGTGGCGAACTGCATCGGCGATTCGTTCCCGCTCATGTAGAATTGCTCGATCCGCAACGCAATGGCAATTTCCGTTGGAGATGACCATGGGGATGGCGCAGGGGATGGGAATGTTGTGGTCCAGGCTGGGCAGGAAGCGTCACGGCGCCGTTGCAAGCATCGGCCCGGCGCTGCGGCCGGACCACAAAGCCGGCACCCGGGCTGCCAAGCCGATGGTCGGATCCGCACCCCACGGCGAATTTCGCGGCGCGAGCGGCGACACGATCATTGCCCTGCCGCCGC
>CAYGYQ010000159.1:4876-8141 GCA_964354035.1 uncultured Bordetella sp. | reverse complement strand
GGCCAAGGATATGATCTCGCGCCACCGGCCAGCTTTATCCTCTTCGGGACTCCGGTGATGCAGTTTGCACATGAAGCGGGATCACCGTAGCGCCTGCCTTGAGCTTGTCCAGGTAATCCGCCCACTGCTGCATCATCATGCGGCGTTCCTTGACGAACTTTGTCCGGTTGTAGGCTGTCCCCAGAACGTCGGGAACGCGGTGCGCCAGTTGATGCTCAATGACTTCCGGCGCGATACCCAGTTCTTGATGAAGAATGGTCCGCGCCATGGCTCGGAATCCGTGTCCAGTGATTTCGGTCCTGGTGTCGTATCCCATGCGTCTCAGTGCCGCATTCACTGCCGCGTCGCTCATGGGTTTCTTCGGGTCGCGCCCAGGAAATACGTAGCGCCGCTGCCCAGTCAGCGCGTGCAGGTCCTTCAGGATCGCCACTGCCTGCGTTGCAAGGGGCACGAGATGTTCCGTGTTGGTCTTGGTCACCAGGTACCGCCATTCGCCCTTTATCAGGTCGAAGTGCACCCACTCCGCTCTGCGAAGTTCTCCGGGGCGCACGAAGAACATGGGCGCCAGGCGCAGGGCGCATTGCACGGTAAAGGTACCCTTGAAGCCGTCGATCGCCCGCAGCAGTTCCGCCACCGCCACGGGCTCGGTGATGGAGGGGAAGTGCGCATGCTTCAGAGGGCGTAACGCGCCGCGAAGATCACGGCAGGGGTCGCTGAGGATGCGCCCCGTGGCAACGCCGTAGCGAAAAACCTGTCCGCAATTCTGAAGCGCCCTGTGTGCCGTATCGTGCGCACCGCGGCCCTCGATTCGATTCAGCACTTTGAGGACTTCCGGTGGGGCAATGTCGGCAATCGGTCGCCCGCCGATCCACGGAAACACATCGTTCCCGAGTCGCTTGATGATTTTCTCCGAGTGCGATGCAGCCCAGCGCGGCGAATACTTGGCGAGCCATTCTCGGGCCACCGCCTCGAAGCTGTTCGTTGCACGGTCGGCCTGCGCAGTCCTTTGTACCTTTCGGTGCTCGCCGGGGTCGATCTCTTGAGCAAGGAGGCGGCGCGCCGCGCCGCGGCCTTCCCTGGCTCCGGCGAGTGAAACGTCCGGATAGATCCCCAACGCGAGCCGCTTCTCTTTGCCGGCGAACCGGTACTTCAGCCGCCAGAGTTTGCTGCCGCTCGGGGAAATTTCCAGATACAGGCCACCGCCGTCGAACAACCGTATGGGTTTGTCGGCCGGCTTGGCCTTGCGGATCGCAGAATCGCTGAGCGCCATTTTGGAGGCATCCTGGCCGGGGAATCGGCGGATGCCCCCAATTATGCCCCCAAGAACGCTAGGATTTCCAGAACCGGATTTGAACGCCCGCGGACGAAAAAAAGCCGGTTTCCCTATGAGAATTCTGGAAAACCGGCCTTTGCTGGACTGCTTTGGACTGTGAACTGGTGGAGACGAGGAGGATCGAACTCCCGACCTCCGCATTGCGAACGCGGCGCTCTCCCAGCTGAGCTACGTCCCCGATAGCAGGAAAGTATAGCCGAATCGGGCCGACAGCGTAAATCGGCGGGGCGTGCTAATTTGACCGACCATTCCAGGAGCGGGAAACCATGCCAAAGGAAGCCATCCACTCGAAGCACGCGCCGGCTGCGCTGGGCCCCTATTCGCAGGGTGTGCGCGCCGGAGACACCGTCTACCTGTCGGGGCAGCTCGGGCTCGATCCGGCCACCGGCAATCTGGCCGCAGGCGTCGACGCGCAGGCGCACCAGGTGTTCCGCAACCTCCGCGCGGTGGCGCAGGCGGCCGGCGGCGAACTCGACGACGTCGTCAAGCTGACGATTCTGATGGCCGACCTCGCGGACTTCGGCAAGGTGAACGAGATCATGGCGACCTATTTCAAGCCGCCGTATCCGGCGCGCGCTACTTACCAGGTCGCCGCGTTGCCGAAGGCGGCCGCGCTCGAGGTCGAGGCGATACTGGTCCGAGCGCCTCCAGGCCGCTGATCGACCCCACGGCGACGCAGTCGTAGCCGGGCAGGCGGCGCACGCGTTGCGCGAAGGCCGGGCTCCTCAGCGCATCGAGCAGACGCAGGATGGGCGGCTTCACTGCATCCTGCGCACGAACGGCGAGGAAGTAGCGCTCCCGCACCAGCGGGACGAAGGCGAGCCCGTACTCGGCGGCCGCCGCGCGCAGCCCGAACCCGGCATCCGCGCCGCCCGATGCGACCGTGGCGGCCACCGCCGGGTGCGTGAACTCCTCGTTGCCGAAGCCTTCGAGTGCCGCAGGCTCGATGCGCTCGGCGGCGAGCATCCGGTCGATGAGCAGCCGGGTTCCCGAGCCGCGCTGGCGATTGACGAAGCGCAGATGCCGTTCGGCGACGTCGCGCAGATTGCGGACGTGCGCCGGGTTGCCTCGAGCGAGGATCAGGCCCTGTTCGCGATCGACGAAACGGACGAGCTCGTCGCGACGCGCGGAGAGCCAGCGCAGAAACGGCGCGCGGTCGAAGGTCGCATGCTCGTCGATCGGCACGTGGAAGCCGGCGACGTCGGCGCGACCCTCGCCGAATTCCCGCAATGCGTGCAGGCTGCCCATCACGGCGAGCTCCAGCGCAATTCCGGCGGACTCGGGCAGCATCCCGGACAGCGCTGCCAGCGCGAGGTCGTGACTCGCGGCGACGCGCAGGCGCAAAGCCGGCCGTTGCTCGGCTCGTCGCTGCGCGGGACCGAGATCGACCGCGAGCCCTGGCAGGATCCGCGCGAGCCGCTGCGCGGCAGCCTGCTGCGCCCGAAGCAGCTGCGCGCCGGTCGCGGTGAGGCTCGCGCCGCGGCCGCGCTCGAGCAGGACCAGCGGCGCACCGAGCATCCGGTGGTAGTCGCGCAACAGTCCCCAGGCCGCGCGGTAGGAAATGCCGCAGGCCGCAACCGCCGCGGCAAGGGACCCCGTGGCCGCGATCATTTCCAGCAACGGCAGCAGGCGGTCGTCGAGCGTTTCGTCGGCGTCGCCGACGAGGCGCCAGCGCAGAGCCGGTACCAGCTTCATTATGCAATCATAAACATATTTTGATGGGGAGCTGCGTCCGCTATGATGGCCGACCGAAACACGCGCGACGGCAACATTATTGCACAGTCGTGCATATTATGACTCAACGTCCACCGCCCTCCCTGTCGCCATGAACACCGTTGGCGAAGCCACGGTCCAGGCCCTTGGCCTGGTCGCCTCCGCCGACTCGAGGCTCGTCGGCATCGTGCTGTTGAGCCTGCGGGTCAGCCTCGCCGC
>CAYGYQ010000159.1:0-4776 GCA_964354035.1 uncultured Bordetella sp. | reverse complement strand
GCGCTCTCCCGCCAGGTCGTCGCCGACGCCTGGCACGAGTATCGCGAGCAGCTGCGCTCGCTCGGCGAGACGCGGCTGGGTGCCGCGACCACGCTGCTGTGGGACCTGCGTTTCTCGCTCACGACGATCGTGCTCGCGGGCTTCGGGCGCGCGGCGTCCGAGGTAGGCGCGGTGATGATCGTCGGCGGCAACATCGACGGCGTGACCCGCGTGATGACGACGACGATCGCGCTGGAGACGAGCAAGGGCGATCTGCCGCTGGCGCTCGGGCTCGGCTTCATCCTGCTGTCGATCGTGCTCGCCCTCAATGCTGGCGCCTACGTCGTCAGGGAGACGGCGCAGCGGCGGTATGGTTGACCAGCGGATGCTCACGAGTGCACCCCTGACGCTTCGCGGCGTCCCTCCAGGCGGGAGCGATACGCGCTTGGGGCGGGCCGACGCGCTCATGCGCGCTCCGAACTCCCTGCTGCCGCTTCGTCTTAACGGTGTCGGGTTCGAAGTCGGCGCGCGCCGGATCATTCAGGGGCTCTCGGCGAGGATCGACGCCGGACCGCGCACGGTGATCCTCGGTTCGAACGGCGCCGGCAAGAGCGTGCTGCTGCGGTTGTGTCACGGCCTGCTCGCGCCGACCGCCGGAACGATCATGTGGAATTCGCCGGAGCTGCCCGGCGGCCCGCGGCGCCAGGCGATGGTGTTCCAGCGGCCGGTGCTGCTGCGGCGCACGGCCCTCGGCAACGTGACGTATGCGCTGAAGCTGTCCGGACTCGCACGTGGGGAGCGCGAGGAGCGCGCGCAGGAGGCGCTGCGCAAGGTCGGTCTCGACGCGCAGGCGCACCATGCCGCACGGGTGTTGTCCGGCGGCGAGCAGCAGCGGCTCGCGCTGGCGCGAGTCTGGGCGCTCCGTCCGGAGGTTCTCTTTCTCGACGAGCCGACGGCGAGCCTCGATCCGGGCGCCACCCACGAAATCGAGAACATCATCCTCGCGTTGCACGCGGCCGGCACGAAGATCGTCCTCGTGACGCACAACCTCGGGCAGGCGCACCGGCTCGGCGACGAGATTCTTTTCTTGCACCAGGGGCGGCTGGTGGAGCGCGCGCCGGCAGAACGATTTCTCAAGCACCCGGCCTCGCCCGAGGCCGCCCGTTTTCTCGAAGGAGAGCTGCCATGGTAATCATCTGCCGCATTTTTCTCGTCGCGCTGTTCGCTTTGGCCGGAGGGGCTGCGCCGGCGCAGGACCGCTTCATCACCGTCGCTTCGACGACGTCGACCGAGCAATCGGGCCTGTTCGGATTCCTGCTGCCGATGTTCGAGAAGGAGTCCGGCATCAAGGTGCGCGTCGTTGCGCTGGGGACGGGCCAGGCGCTGGACCTCGCGCGACGCGGCGATGCCGATGTCGTCTTTGTCCACGCGAAAGCCGCCGAGGAAAAGTTCCTCGCCGAGGGTCATGGCGTGAAAAGGTATCCGGTGATGTACAACGACTTCGTGCTGATCGGGCCGAAGAGCGACCCCGCGAAAGTCGCCGGCGGCAAGGACATCGTCGACGCGCTGAAGAAGATCCGGTCAGCGCAGGCGCCGTTCGTGTCGCGTGGCGACAAGAGCGGCACCCACATGGCCGAGCTGGACTTGTGGAAGGCCTCGGGCGTTGAACTCGAGCAGGCGAAGGGCCCGTGGTACCGCGATACCGGGCAGGGGATGGGGCCAGCGCTCAATACCGCGGCGTCGATGAATGCCTACCTCCTTGCCGATCGCGCCACCTGGCTCGCGTTCAGGAATCGCGGCGAGCTTGCGATCCTCGTCGAGGGGGACAAGCGGCTCTACAACCAGTATGGCGTCATTCTCGTCAACCCGGACAGGCACCCGACGGTCAAGAAGGACCTGGGCCAGAAGTTTATCGACTGGCTAATCTCTCCGGCAGGGCAAAAGGCGATCGCCGACTACAAGATCAACGGCGAGCAGCTGTTCTTTCCCAACGCGGGGCAAGGGGACGCGTGAACTGATCGGTCCCCACACTCGACGCCTTCGGCGCGGTTTCTCGCCACCTGGCGGCTCCCTGGGAACATTGCGGCCAAGCCCTTCGCTCCTCGGACGCGCAGGCCGCTCGGCGAGTGTATTCTTGGGGCCTCAACGGTACCCCGTTGGCGGAGCCTGCCATGAAACTGCCATCGTGAATGCACGACGCTCACCGAGGTTCAGTGACCGAATGGTCCGCATCGCCGGCGCGCTCGGCATGGGGTTGGCAACACTGGGCCCCGCCTGCGCCGACGAGGGCGTTTGGACGTTCGACAGCCCGCCCGCCAGGGCACTGCAGTCCGGATACGGATTCACGCCGAGTGCCGGGTGGCTGGATGCGCTGCGCCTGTCCGCGGTTCGTCTCGGGGGAGGATCGGGCTCCTTCGTTTCCGCCGACGGGCTCGTGCTGTCGAATCATCACGTGGCCATGGGGTGTCTGCAGGCGCTCTCGACCGCGCCCGATGACCTCGTCAGGAACGGCTTCTACGCCCGGACCCGTGCCGAGGAGCGGCCATGTCCCGGGCTGGACTTGCGCCGCCTCGAGTCCATGGAGGACGTGACCGGGAAGGTGCGCGCCGCGGTGAAGTCGACCGACGACACGCTGGCGACGGGAGAGCGCAATGCCGCGATTGCCGCGCTCGAGAACGAATGCAGGGAGAAGACCGGTTTGCGGTGCGACATGGTGACGCTCTTCCGCGGCGCGGCCTACCACCTCTATCGCTACCGGGTCTGGAACGACATCCGCCTGGTGTTCGCGCCGGAAGCGCGCCTCGGGGCCTTCGGGGGAGATCCGGATAATTTCGTCTTTCCGCGCTTCGATCTCGATTTCTCGCTACTGCGCGTCTACGAGAAGGGCGAGGCGATCAAGCCGACGCATTTCCTCAAGTGGGCCAAGACGGGGGTCAAGGACGGCGACCTGGTGTTCGCGGCCGGGCATCCGGGATCCACGGACCGGCTGGCCACGGTGGCGCAGCTTGCCTACGATCGCGACATCCGCTACCCCCTGATGCTTGCAAGCGCGAACCGTGCGCGCAAGGTGCTGCAGGAGTATTCGGCCCGGTCGCCGGAATCTGCGCGTCGCGCCGCCGAAATACTGGTCAGCACCGAGAATTGGCTGAAGGCTACGTCCGGAGCGTACAAGTCCCTGCGCGAACCGGAATTGATGGTGGCCAAGACCGACGAGGAGGCGCGCTTGCGCAAGTCGTTCGTTCCGGCGGCGGGCCAGATCGATCCCTGGCTGAAAATCGAGGTCGCCACAGGGAAGCGGGCGCGTGACGCCAAGTCGCGCTGGGCAGTCGGTTATGGTTTCCAGACGCTGTTCGGCGTGGGCGGACAGATGGTCGAACTGGCCAACGAGACCGCGTTGGCCGAAAGCGACCGCCTGCCCGAGTACCGCGCGTCGAGAGTGCCCCTGATCGTGCATCGGCTCACGGCGGACCGCCCGTACTACAAGGACCTTGAAATCGCGCGGCTGGCCGGGATTTGGCAGGAGGCAATCGACCTCCTCGGCAAGGACGATCCCTTTGTGGTGCGCGTGCTCGGCAACAAGACGCCGCTCGCCGCCGCGACGGAAGCGGTCGCGGGCTCGCAACTCGATCAGGTCGCAGAGCGCAGAAAGCTGATCGACGGCGGCAAGACGGCGGTCATGGCGTCGACCGATCCGCTGATCGTGCTGGCCCGGGATGTCTATCCGCTGCGCCGACAGCTGGAGAAGCGGCACGAAGTCGAGGTTGAAACGCCGACGCTGCAGGCAGGCGACGAGCTGGAGAAGATCCGTTTCAGACTGTACGGCAGGGATGCCTATCCCGATGCCACGTTCTCGCTGCGGTTGAGCTTCGGCAAGGTCAGCGGCTACGATGCCGATGGCATGCTGATGCCGTTCCGGACAAATTTTGCGGGTCTGTATGCCCGCAGTTTCGCCTTCGATGGAAGGCCACCGTTTGACTTGCCGGCGCGTTGGCTGGCGAAGCAACGCGATCTCGACCTCGCCACCCCGCTCAATTTCGTGTCCACGCTCGACATCATCGGCGGCAATTCGGGGTCGCCGGTGGTCGATCGCAACGGCGACCTCGTAGGATTGATTTTCGACGGCAATCTCGAGGGGCTGGGCGGACGCTACGCCTACACGGACCGGAAGGCGCGGGCGATCTCGGTCGATGGCCGCGCCATTGTCGAGGCGCTGACCAAAGTCTACGGCGCGCTTCCCCTGGCGGCAGAATTTTCAGGACGATAGATACCATGACAACACTGAAACTGGCGCAGGCCGGCGCGATCATCGATGCAGCGCTCGCCGAGGGCCGCAAGAGGCGCCTGGCTCCGCTCGCGGTTGCCGTGCTCGACGCCGGCGGACACCTGATCGCCTTCAAGCGGGAGGACGGAGCAGGCTTTGTCCGATTCGACATCGCCAACGGAAAGGCCTGGGGCGCGCTCGGCATGGGCTTCGGCACGCGGGAGCTGGCAGACCGGGCGGCCAGGTTTCCAACGTTCGTCGCGGCGCTCTCGGTGGCCAGTCAGGGGCGCATGATTCCGTCACCGGGGGGCGTGCTGATCGCAGGCACGGACGGAGAAGTAGTGGGAGCGATCGGCATCTCCGGCGATATCGGCGACAACGATGAAATCTGTGCCATGGCCGGCATCGCCGCCGCGGGTCTTTCCGGTATCCCCGGGGCCCCAGGCGGCTAGCGACCCGATGCAAACGTACGATCTTGCGCCCGGCTTCAGAGCTCGAGCCGGGAGCTACCGCCTTATCCGCACGCGGATCTCGAC
>CAYGYQ010000158.1:0-8266 GCA_964354035.1 uncultured Bordetella sp. | reverse complement strand
CCCGCAACGTGCAGAACATCACGGTGCGCGTGCGCGACGGCGCCGATATCGCCGCGACCGAGCAGGAAATGCGCGAACTGCTGCGTCAGCGGCACAAGCTCCAATCGAGCCAGGAGGACGATTTTTTCATCCGCAATCTGTCCGAGGTGCTGGCCGCACAGGAGGCATCGTCGAGAATCCTCGCGGTCCTGCTCGCGGCCGTTGCCTCGGTTTCGCTCGTCGTCGGCGGCATCGGCATCATGAACATCATGCTGGTGTCCGTGACCGAGCGCACGCGCGAGATCGGTCTGCGGCTGGCGGTGGGGGCCCGGGGTCGCGACATCCTGACCCAGTTTCTCGTCGAAGCCGTGACGCTCGCGCTGATCGGCGGCCTCGTCGGCATCGTGCTCGGCGCGATCGCGTCCTACGCGGTGGGTCATTTCGCGGGCTGGCGCACGGAGATGAGCGCCGGGGCAGTGCTGCTCGCCTTCGGCTTCTCCGGCGCGATCGGCGTCTTCTTCGGGTTCTATCCGGCGCGCACGGCGGCGCGGCTGAATCCGATCGATGCGTTGCGGCACGAATGAGCTTATCGCCCGACCTGTAGCTTCCTACAGGTGCCAACGCCAACGCGTTGACGCTATTGTCCGGCCCACGGTTGCCTCCGCGCGGG
This sequence comes from uncultured Bordetella sp., assembly GCA_964354035.1. Taxonomy (GTDB): domain Bacteria; phylum Pseudomonadota; class Gammaproteobacteria; order Burkholderiales; family Casimicrobiaceae; genus CAIWHR01. The sequence continues at coordinate 7,617 of CAYGYQ010000158.1, read as the reverse complement.
GTCGCGGTCACAGCGCAACCATTACCTGGGAGGGGCACATGAAGATTCTCGTGGTCGACGATCACCCGCTCATCGTCGAGGCTCTGGCGCAACTCCTCCCGCAACTGGGACCGCGCGTCGAAATGCGGGGGGCAGGCGATCCGGCGGAGGCCATGGCCGTGCTCGACAACGAGCCGGATGTGGCGCTGGTGCTGCTCGACCTCGCGCTGCCCGGAGCGCGCGGGCTCGATTTCCTCGGCGACCTGAAGCTCGACTATCCGGGCGTGCCGGTCGTCGTGATCTCCGCGACCCACGATCGCGCGACCGTGCTGGCCGCGCTCGGGGCCGGTGCCCACGGTTTCATCCCGAAAAGCGCCGATGCGCAGATGCTGCTCGACGCCGTGCAGCACGTGCTCGATGGCGGCGTGTACCTGCCTCCCGACGGCGCACCCGCGCCCGACGGCGATGGCGTCCACCTCGCACCCGACGCGCTGGGGCTCACGGCGCGGCAGACCGATGTGCTGAAGCTCCTTGCCCAGGGCAAGCCGAACAAGCTGATCTGCCGCGACCTCACGCTTTCGGAGGGAACGGTCAAGGTCCATGTCAGCGCAATCCTGAAGGCGCTGCGCGTGCATTCACGCACGGAGGCCATTGCCGTGCTTGCCCGCCGCGGAATCAGCGTCGACACGATGCCGGCGCGGCCGGCACGCAGCGGGTCGCCCCTGCGCTGACGCCATGTCGCCTCTGCTGGCCCACGCGCGCGCCGATCAGGTCGCCACGCTCTACCGGTCGTGGCATCGGACCACCGCGTCGATGGTGCTGGGGGCGCTCATCCTGTGCGGCGTGCTCTGGCAACAGGAAGCTTCCTGGGTCATGGCGGCATGGTTGACGGCGATCCTCGTCAACCAGGCCTGGCGCGGTCTGCTGGCACGCGCATACCGACGCGCGGAGCCGCGGGTTGCCGATGCCGCACGCTGGGGCGCGTACTGGGCCATCGGCTCCACGCTCGCCGGCGCGCTGTGGGGCGCGGCGGCGATCGCGATGTTCCCGGCGTCACCCTCGTACCAGGCGTTGTTCATCGTCTGCCAGTTCGGGGTGATCCTCGGCGGGCTCAACCTCACCGCCGTCTACAAGCCTTCGTTCTACGGCTTCGTGCTGGCGGTGCTCGTGCCGCTGATCGTGCGGGTTGCCGTCGAAGGCGACCAGGTGCATCTGTTTACGGCGGGCGTGCTCGGCGTCGTGCTGGTGTTCGTGCTGGCGTTCGGCCGTCAGGTGAACGGCGTACTGACGCAGTCGCTGGCGATGCGCTATGAAAACATCGACCTCATCCGCGAACTCCAGGCACAGACGGAGGCAGCGCTCGCCGCGCGCGCCGCGGCCGAGTCGGCGAGCCGGGCGAAGAGTCAGTTTCTCGCCGCGGCGAGCCACGACCTGCGCCAGCCGCTGCATGCGATGGGACTCTTTGCCGCCGCGCTCGCGGCCAGAGTGCGCGACCCCGAGGTAAGACCGCTGGTCGCGAGCGTCCGCGCCTCGGTCGAAGCGCTCGAGGAACTGTTCGCCCAGCTCCTCGACCTGTCGCGGCTGGACGCCGGGGGGCTCGAACCGGCACGGGCGAGCGTCGCCCTCGGACCGCTGCTGGCGCGCCTCGCCGCCGATTTCGCGCCGCAAGCGAGCGCGGCGGGACTTGCGCTGCGGATCGTGCCGACGCGGCTTGCGGTCGACACCGATCCGGTCCTGCTCGAACGCATCCTGCGCAATCTCGTGGCCAACGCGGTGCGTTACACGCCGGCGGGTGGCGTCGTCATCGGGGTGCGCCGGCGCGCAGCTGCGGTGCGCGTTGACGTGATCGACTCCGGGATCGGCATCGCCGAACACGACCGCGCGCGCGTCTTCGACGAGTTCGTGCAGCTGGCCGCCGCACCCCGACACCATGCCAGGGGGCGCGGCATGGGACTCGGTCTGGCGATCGTGCGTCGGCTCGCCGCACTTTGCGGGCATCAAGTGGAGCTTGCGTCCACTCCGGGCCGCGGCTCACGCTTCTCGATCACGTTGCCGCGCGCGAACCTGCGCAGCAGGGACAGCAGGAGGCACCGGGCCGGTGAGGCAAACCCCGCGGCAACCGCGCGCACGCTGGCGGGCCGTCGCATCGTGGTCGTCGACGACGATCCGGCTGTGGTCGCCGCCATGCGCGCGCTGTTCGCCTCCTGGAAGGCGACCGCCGTGGGAGGGGCCGACGCAAGCTCGGCCCTGGCCGCCCTCGCCACCGCCGATGGCGCCGTACGCAGCGAGGTGGATCTGATCGTCGCGGATCTCCGCCTGGCCGACGGCAAGTCGGGAATCGACGCCATCGCGCGGCTGCGCTCCGCGCTTGGATCGGCGACGCCGGCGTTGGTCGTGTCAGGCGACACGAGCGGCGCGGCGCAGGCCGAGGTGCGTGCAGCCGGAGTGGAATTGCTGGTGAAACCGGTCGTAGCTGCCGCGCTCAAGGACGCGGCGGAAGGTGCGCTTGGCGTGCGGGCCATCCCATCCGGCGCCAGGGCGTGGGCCGCCCTTTCCTGAATCGGCACGAAGCTTCGAAAACACAGCCCGGCGCAAGGCCGGGCCGTATCGACGCGCGGATTGTGCGCGCGAATGCCTAGCCGGACACTCCGTCGCGGAAGTGATGCATCCGCTCGCGCATCCGTTGCCGGAACGCTTCGCCCTGACTCATTCTCGTCTGCAGCCGATCGCGCACGACCGCCTTCTGCTCGGGGCTGAATTGGCCGTAGAGCGCCAGCCATTCGTCGCGGATCGCCTTCCGCGCCAGGCGGCCCTCGTCCATCGCGGCATCGGCGGCCGCGGCGACGGCGGCAAGATTCGGCTCGGGCTTCGCCAACTCGGCTTGCAGCGTGTCCCTGACCTTCGCCTGCAGCGTACGGGCTTTTTCGTGGGCCAGCTTGCTGTTGGCGACGGCCTGGTCGAACATCTGCTGCTGCGACGTATTGAGCTTGAGTTCAACCCTGGCGTGCGCAATGAGGCGGCCGATCATCGCGTCGCCCCCGCCCGGACCATGCGGGCCGCCGAGGGGTTGCGCCAGCGCGGCGCCGGAGCCGAATGCCATCGCCATGGCGACGGCTGCAACGCCGGCGATGGCGCGGAAGGTGTGCTGAATCGTCATATCGCGTCCTTTCGTTGATTGCGGCGCCACAGCGATCGTGCGGCCCCTGTCACTTCGACCCCATTATCATCCCGCGTTCCCCGCGCCGCCCGGCAAATTGCAACCGAACGTTGCCGGGCGGCACGGACGTTACAATCGGTTACACTCGGCCGCCCCCGCGACGTGGCGGGGCCTTACTCTGACTCATGGTCGCCAAGCATGCCGCGCCGAAGATACTCGTCGTCGACGACGACGCGCGCTTGCGCGACCTCCTGTCGCGCTATCTGACCGAGCAGGGGTTTCAGGTCGCGACGCTCGCCGACGCGCGCGATCTCGACCGGAAGCTCCAGCGCGATCCTCCCCATCTCATCGTGCTCGATCTCATGCTCCCCGGAGAGGATGGACTCGCCGTCTGCCGTCGGCTGCGCGCGGCGGGAGAAAGCGTGCCCATCGTCATGCTGACTGCGCGCGGGGAGGACGTCGACCGCATTGTCGGCCTCGAGTCGGGCGCCGACGACTACCTGCCGAAGCCCTTCAATCCGCGCGAGCTCGTCGCCCGGATTCACGCGGTGTTGCGGCGCCAGACGGAACGGCTCGCTCCGGGCGCGCCGGCGTCCGAAGGCAAGGTCGCCTTCGGTCCGTTCACCCTCGATCTTGCCGCGCGCACGCTCGTCAACGGGGACGCCACGATCCACCTCACCACCGGCGAGTTCTCGCTGCTCAAGGTGTTCGCGCAACACGCGCGCCAGCCGCTGGCCCGCGAAAAGCTGATGCTGCTCGCGCGCGGCCGGGACCATGATGTGTTCGATCGGGCGATCGACGTCCAGGTGTCGCGATTGCGCAAGCTGATCGAGCCCGATCCGGCCAAACCCCGCTATCTGCAGACGGTCTGGGGATTCGGTTACGTCTTCGTGCCGGATGACGCGGCCGTGGACACCGGCCCGAAGGATGTCCCGCCGTGACCTTCGTGCCGCGCTCGCTGTTCGGGCGCCTGGCGCTGCTGCTGCTGGCGGTGGTGGCGGTCGCGCTGGTCGCGACGATCTTCTTTTTCCGGCAGGACCGGATGACCCTGCTCGCGCGCCAGTTCGGCGATACCAAGATCGTGCAGCTGCAGGCCGTGCGCGCCGCGCTCGAGGCCAACGACACGCCGGAGCGGCGCGAATCGATCGGCCGTATCGGCCGCGAGTACGACGTGCGCATCGTGCCCGAAAGCGAACGCCCCTTCATGGGCGGGTTGCGCGTCCCGCCGGCGCTGGAAGCGCTGGAGGCTCGCCTGCGCGAAGCGCTTGGACCCGGCACCGAGCTGCGCGTGGCACCGGGCCGCGGCCTGCTCCTGGTGCGGGTCGAAGCCGCCGGCACTGGCTACTGGGTCGGCTTTCCGCTTCCCCCTCGCCCGCAGGCCGAGGACTACCCGTCGCGCGCAGCGCTGTGGAGCCTGATCCTCGCCACGGTGCTGCTGGCCGCCGCCTTCGCCTTCGCCCGTTACCTCGCGCGCCCGTTGCGCGAGTTGAGCGCGACCGTCGAGCGCATCGGCCGCGGCGACACGCCGCCGCCGCTGCCCGAGCACGGCCCCTCGGAGATCGTCACCCTGAACCGCGGCGTTAACCGGATGGCGGCCAATCTCGCCCAGATCGAGCAGGATCGCGCGTTGCTGCTCGCTGGCGTTTCCCACGACCTGCGCACGCCGCTCGCCCGGCTTCGTCTCGGCATCGAGATGGAGGCACGCGACGATGCGTCGCGCGCGGGCATGGTCGACGACATCGAGGAGATGAACCGGATCATCGGCCAGTTCCTGGATTTCGCGCGGACCGACGAGGACAGCGCGCGGGAGCCGCGCGACCCGAACGCCATCGTCGCGGCCTGCGTGGACCGCTATGCGCGCACCGGCCGGGACGTGCGCTTCACGCCCGGCGCCGTACCGCTCGTGCCGGTGCGGTCCACGGCCCTGTCGCGCCTCGTTGCCAACCTGATCGACAACGCGATCGCCTACGGGGCTCCGCCGGTGGAGGTCACGACCCGCACCGAGGGCGGGCGCGTCGTGCTCGACATTGCCGACCGCGGCCCGGGCATCGCGCCCGGAGAGGTCGAGCGGCTGAAGCAGCCGTTTACCCGGGCGTCAGTCGCGAGGACCCATGCGTCGGGTGTTGCCGGGGCCGGACTCGGGCTCGCGATCGTCGAGCGCATTGCGCGAATGCACGGCGGAACCTTCGAGCTTCTCCCGCGCGACGGCGGCGGGACGGTGGCCCGGGTTACGATTCCCGTCGCGCCCTGATCCCGGCCTGCACCGGCGTCACTTCGGCGCCATCCGGATCGCGCCGTCGATGCGGATGACCTCTCCGTTCAGCATGACGTTGTGCACAATCTCGCGCACGAGCGACGCGAATTCGTCGGGCCGCCCGAAGCGCGGCGGGAACGGCACCATTTTCGCGAGCGAGGCCTTCAACTCGGGCGGCAGCCCGTCGCCCATCGGCGTTTCGAACACGCCCGGCGCGATCGTCATGACCCGAATGCCGTGCCGGGCGAGCTCGCGCGCAATCGGCAGCGTCATGCCGACCAGGCCCGCCTTTGACGCGCTGTAGGCGGCCTGCCCGACCTGCCCGTCGAACGCGGCAACCGAGGCGGTGTAGACGATCACGCCGCGCTCGCCCTCGGCATTGGGGGCGCTCTTCGCCATCGTGTCGGCAGCGAGCCGCGTCAGGTTGAACGAGCCGATCAGGTTGATGTTGATCGCGCGCACGAAGCCCGCCAGCGTATGCGGACCGTCGCGGCCGACGACCTTCTCGCCGTGGACGATGCCCGCGCAGTTGACGAGCCCCTGCAACCCGCCATAGCCATCGAGCGCGGCGGCGACCGCAGCCTTGCCGCTCGCCTCGTCGGCGACATCGGTGCGCAGGAACCGGGCGCAGGCTCCGAGTTCCTGCGCCAGCGCTTGCCCTTCCGCTTCCTTGAGGTCGGCGATGACGGCATTGCCGCCCCCGGCCACCACCATGCGGACCGTGGCGGCGCCCAGCCCCGAGGCTCCGCCGGTCACGATGAATGTGCTGCCTTCCAGTTGCATGCGTCAATTCTCCGTCGAGTCGAGGTTCAATGCCGATCGGTCGGCGCGTTCACTTCGGCTGCGCCTTGAATACGGACATTGCCGTGGTGATGAGCCCCGCCAGATCGGCGAGGTTCGCCGGCACGACCACCGTGTTGTTGGTCTTGGCGATGTTCGCGAACGCGCCGACGTACTGCTCGGCGACCTTGAGGTTGACGGCCTGGATGCCGCCAGGCGCTTCGATCGCCTCGGCCACCTGCCGGATCGCCGTCGCGTTTGCCTCGGCGATCGCCAGCAGCGCTGACGCATGTCCCTGCGCCTGGTTGATCTCGGCCTGCTTTTCGCCTTCGGATTTGGCGATGGCCGCGGCCCGCGCGCCGTTGGCGAGATTGATCTGCTCCTGCTGCTTGCCTTCCGAGGTCGCGATCACCGCGCGCTTCTCGCGCTCGGCGGTGATCTGCGCCTGCATCGCGTGCAGGATCTCCTTCGGCGGCGTCAGGTCCTTGATCTCGTAGCGCAGGACCTTCACGCCCCAGTTTCCCGCCGCCTGGTCGAGCGCGGCGACGACGAGGCCGTTGATGTGTTCGCGTTCCTCGAAGGTGCGGTCGAGCTCCATGCGGCCGATCACGCTGCGCAGCGTGGTCTGCGCCAGCTGCGTGATCGCCACCTGGAAATTGCTCGAACCGTACGACGCGAGCCTCGGGTCGGTCACCTGAAAGTACAGGATGCCGTCGACCTGCAATTGCGTGTTGTCCTTGGTGATGCAGATCTGGCTCGGCACGTCGAACGGGATCTCGCGCAGGTCATGCCGGTAGGCGACCCGATCGACGAAGGGAATCACGAAATTGAGACCCGGCTGGAGCACCGCGAAGAAGCGCCCCAGCCGCTCGATGACGACCGCGTGCTGCTGCGGCACGACGCGGATCGCGCGCGAGATGATGATGACGGCGACGACGAACAGTGCGATCGTGAACAGTGACGAGCCTAACCACATGGCAAATGCCTCCATCATTGACTCAAACCTGGCGAACAACTCCACCGCCGAATCACTCGGCGGCACGGCGATCGGACAAGACCAGGACCGAGCCGCGCGTGGCCACGATGTACATCGTCTCGGCGCGCGGCACGTCCGGAGCCTCGAGTTCAGCGTCCCAGGTCGAGCCGCGGTAGGCGACGCGCGCCGTGCCGTTGGCGTGCCACGTCTCCACCTGGACCGCCTGCCCGACGTCGAGCGGGGCCGGCGGTGGCGGGGAGGCATGGGCGAGGCGCCAGCGGTGCGCCGCAATCGTCAGTCCGACGCCAAGGACGCCCGCCACCGCAAACTGCAGCTGCAGACTGGCCCCCAGCCACGCGGCGACCCCCCCCAGCACCAAGGCGAGGCCCACGGCGAGCAGATAAAACGACACCGTAAGGAGTTCGGCGCCGATCAACACGGCTGCGGCGATCCACCAGATCCACTCAACGC
>CAYGYQ010000157.1:0-8274 GCA_964354035.1 uncultured Bordetella sp. | reverse complement strand
TACTTCAAGCGCGACGAGCTCAATCACACCGGCGCGCACAAGATCAACAACTGCATCGGCCAGGCGCTGCTCGCCAAGCGCCTCGGCAAACCGCGCGTGATCGCCGAGACCGGCGCGGGGCAGCACGGTGTGGCGGCCGCGACGGTCGCCGCGCGCTTCGGCATGGAATGCGTCGTCTACATGGGCTCGGAGGACGTGCAGCGGCAGGCGCAGAACGTGTTCCGGATGAAGCTCCTCGGCGCGACGGTCGTCCCCGTCCTGTCCGGCTCGAAGACGCTGAAGGATGCGCTCAACGAGGCGATGCGCGACTGGGTGACGAACGTCGAGACGACCTTCTACATCATCGGCACCGTCGCGGGTCCGCATCCGTATCCGATGATGGTCCGCGATTTCCAGAGCGTGATCGGCAAGGAGTGCCTGACGCAGATGCCGGAGGCGGCGGGCCGCGACCCGGACGCCGTGATCGCCTGTGTGGGCGGCGGGTCGAACGCGATGGGGATCTTTCATCCCTACATCTCGCGACCAGGCGTGCGCTTGATCGGCGTCGAGGCCGCGGGCGAGGGCATCGCTACGGGCCGGCATTCGGCATCGCTCACGGCGGGTCGCCCCGGCGTGCTGCACGGCAACCGCACCTACCTGCTGCAGAACGCCGACGGCCAGATCATCGAGACGCACTCGATTTCCGCGGGCCTCGACTATCCGGGCGTGGGGCCCGAGCACGCCTGGCTCAAGGACTCGGGGCGCGCCGAATACGTGTCGATCACCGACGACGAGGCGCTCGCGGCATTCCACGAGTGCTGCCGGATCGAGGGCATCATTCCGGCCCTCGAGTCGGCGCACGCGCTCGCGTATGCCGCACGGCTCGCGGCGACGCTGCCGAAGGAGAAGATCCTGCTCGTCAACCTTTCCGGCCGTGGTGACAAGGACATGAACACGGTGGCCGAGCGATCGGGGCTCAGGTTCTTCTGCCGGCCCGAATGCGACCCCGCCGCGCGGGCCTAGGAAAGCCGCCTTGAATCGCATCGATGCCACCTTTGCCCGGCTGCGCGCCGCGGGCCGCACGGCGCTCATCCCCTACGTCACAGCCGGCGACCCGTCACCCGCAGCCACGGTGCCGATCATGTCGGCGCTGGTCACCGCCGGCGCAGACGTGATCGAGGTGGGGGTGCCATTCTCCGATCCGATGGCCGATGGTCCCGTCATCCAGCGCGCCTCGGAGCGGGCATTGGCGCAGGGTGTCGGACTCGCCACGGTCCTCGCGCTGGTCGGCGCCTTCCGCAAGACCGACGCGACGACGCCCGTCGTGCTGATGGGCTACGCCAACCCGATCGAGGCGATGGGCACCGTGACGTTCGCCGACCGCGCGCAGGAGGCCGGAGTCGACGGCGTGCTGGTCGTCGACTATCCGCCGGAGGAGGCCGCGGAATTCGCCGCGCTGCTGGAGGCGCGAGACCTCGCGCCGATCTTCCTGCTGGCACCGACCACGCGGGAGGCACGCATTGCCGCCGTGGCGAAAATCGCGCGCGGCTACGTGTATTATGTCGCGCTGAAAGGGGTGACCGGTGCCGGTCATCTGGACACCGCCGAGGTCGGGCGCAAACTCGCGCAGATCAGGCACCACGTGCGCATTCCCGTCGGTGTCGGCTTCGGGATCCGCGATGCGGCGAGCGCGCAGGCGCTGGCGGCGGACGCCGATGCGGTCGTCATCGGCAGCCGGCTGATCCAGGAGATCGAGTCCGGGGCACCCGAGGCCGCCGCGGAGCGCGCCGGGGCTTGGCTCGCCGGCATCCGCGCGGCGCTCGATTCGGCGCCGAAGCGGGCGGGGTGAGGGAAGGAGGCCGCAGATGAGCTGGCTGCAAAAGCTGTTGCCGCCGCGGATCAGCAGCACGCCCGGCAGCAAGAAGACGCCCGTGCCGGAAGGGCTCTGGATCAAGTGCTCGTCCTGCGAAGCGGTGCTCTATCGCACCGACCTCGAGAAGAACCTCTTCGTCTGCCCGAAGTGCAATTTCCACGTCAGGGTGCCGGCGCGCGAGCGCATCGAGCAGCTGCTCGACCCGGAAGGCCGCTTCGAAATCGGCTCGGACGTCGTGCCCGTCGACAGCCTCAAGTTCAAGGACCAGAAAAAGTATCCGGACCGGCTCGTTGCCGCGCTCGACGAGACGGGCGAGACCGACGCGCTCGTCGTGCTCCAGGGCAGCGTGAAGAGCGTGCCGCTGGTGCTCGCGTGCTTCGAGTTCGAGTTCATGGGCGGCTCGATGGGCTCGGTCGTCGGGGAGCGTTTCGTTCGCGGCGTGCGCGTTGCCTACGAGAACCGGATCCCGTTCGTGTGCATTTCGGCCTCGGGCGGCGCGCGCATGCAGGAAGGCGTCAGCTCGCTGTTCCAGATGGCGAAGACGACCGCGGTGCTGCAGGAGCTGACCCGCGCGCGGTTGCCCTTCGTGTCGATCCTCACCGATCCGACAATGGGTGGGGTCTCGGCCTCCTTCGCGTTCGTGGCGGACCTGGTGCTCGCCGAGCCCGGCGCGCTGATCGGTTTTGCGGGCCCGCGCGTGATCGAGCAGACCGTCCGCGAAAAACTGCCGGACGGCTTCCAGCGCGCCGAATTCCTGATGGCAAAGGGCGCGCTCGACATGATCGTCGATCGCCGGCAGCTGAAGGACGAGCTCGCGCGGCTGCTCGCGCTCCTGACCGGCCAGCCGGCGCCCGCGCCCTGAACCGCCCCACAACGCTCGCCGCCTGGCTCGCGTACCTCGAGACGCTGCATCCGAAGGCCATCGCGCTGGGCCTGGAACGCGTCGCCGCGGTGCACGCGAACATGCGCCTGAGACTCGACTGCCCGGTCGTTACGGTGACGGGAACCAACGGCAAGGGCTCGACCTGCGCGATGCTGGAAGCGGTGCTGCGGCGCGCCGGTTACCGCACGGGCCTCTACATGTCGCCGCATCTGTCCCGCTACAACGAGCGCGTGCGGATCGCCGGCCTGCCGCAGGACGATGCCGCGCTCCTCGCCGCGTTCGACGCCGTGGAGGACGCGCGCGGCGACATTCCGCTGACCTATTTCGAATACGGCACGCTGGCGGCATTCCACGCCTTCGCCGGCGCCGGTCTCGACGTCGCGATCCTCGAGGTGGGGCTGGGCGGGCGCCTCGACGCGGTCAACGTCGTTGCAGCCGACATCGCCGTCGTGACGAGCATCGATCTCGATCACATGGATTACCTCGGCCCGACCCGTGAGGACATCGCGCGCGAAAAGGCCGGCATCTTCCGCGCAGGGCGCCCCGTGGTCTGCGCCGAGCCCGATCCTCCATCCGCGCTCATCGAGCACGCCCGTGTTCTCGGGGCTCCCGTGACCCAGATCGGTCGCGACTACGGCTTCGTCGCCGAGGAGCGGCAGTGGCGCTACTGGGGACCCGGAGGAACGCGCTTCGGCCTGCCCTATCCCGCGTTGCGCGGCGCGTACCAGCTGGCGAATTCGGCGACGGTGCTCGCGGTCGTCGATCTGCTGCGCGATCGCTTCCATGTCTCCGCCGGCGCGATCCGTGACGGCCTCATCGGCGTCGAGCTGCAGGGCCGCTTCCAGGTGCTGCCCGGGCGGCCAGCGACCGTGCTCGATGTCGCGCACAATCCGCACGCAGCGCGCGCGCTGGCCGCAACGCTCGGGACGATGGGCTATTTCCCGGAAACCCTGGCAGTCTTCGGCATGCTCGCCGACAAGGACGTCCGTGGCGTGGTCGCTGCCGTGGCGGCGCGCATCGACCGCTGGTTCGTCGCGACGCTGCCAGGCCCACGTGGCGCGTCCGCCGACGCGATCCGCGGCGAACTCGGGCGCGCGGGAATCGCGGCGCAGGCCATCCGCACCTTCGCCGACATCGGATCCGCGTTCGCCGCTGCGCGCGGCGAGGCGGGTGAAGCTGATAGAATCATTGTTTTCGGATCGTTCCTCACGGTGGCGGCCGCGCTGGCCGCGGCGAAGCCGGTAACCGGGCCCCTGCACGATGGCTGAACGAATCGCTGACAATCCCGAGCGCATCGTCGACGAGATGAAGCGCAAGGCGCGCCGGCGCCTGGTCGGCGCGATCGTGCTGGCGCTCGCGGCGGCGATTGTCGTGCCGATGCTGCTCGAAAAGGAGCCGCGCCCGCTCGGTGACGACGTCTCGGTGCAGATTCCCCCGGTCGACGAGGGCAGGTTCGTCAACCGCCTGACGGGCAAGGCGGAGGACAGGAAGCCGCAGCCGAAAGCGGATGCCAAGTCGACCGCCGGTGTCTCAGCGAGCAAGTCCGAGCCGAAAGCCGAAATCCCCGCGCCCGCGGCAGGGCCTGTGGATGCCGCGGTCGCACCGGCGCCGACGGCCGTGACGGCGAGTGAACCGATCACGCCAAGAAAGTCGGTGACGGAAGCAGAGCAGCGCGTGGTGTCGCCGTCCGCGAAGAGCGCCCCGAAGGCCGAAGCGAAGACCCCTTCCGCGCCGAAGAACGAGGCGAAGCCCGCCCCGAAGGCCGAAACCGTGGTTGCGCCGGAGCCGAGGAGCGAAGTGAAATCCGCGCCGGCTGGCGATGCCGCGGCGGCGTCCGCAAAGGCCGAGGGCTTCGTCGTCCAACTCGCCGCGTTCGCCGACGACAAGGGCGCCAACGCGCTCGCGAACAAGCTGAAGAAGAGCGGGTACGCCACGTTCGTCCAGCCGGTCGAGACATCGCGCGGCACTCTGTGGCGGGTTCGGGTCGGTGGCTACGGCTCGCGGCCCGAAGCGGAAGCGGCGCGGGTGGCGCTCAAGGGCGAAGGCTACAGCGGGATCGTCGCGCCCGCGCAGTGACATCGTGCCGCACGGCGCGACCACCGCGTTTCTTTTCGTCGCCGATGAACGGATTCGATCTCGCGCTCGTTGCCGTCGTCGGGCTGTCCGCGCTGTTTGCCTTCGTCCGCGGCCTAATCCGGGAACTGGTCGCACTCGCGACATGGATCATCGGCGTCGTCGCGGCGATCGCCTATGCCGGAACGCTGGCAGGGATGCTGCCGGGGCTCGATGCGGCACCGGTGGCGAAAGAGGCAATCGCTTTCGCGGCGATTCTCCTCGCGGTGATGATCGCCGGGGCCGTAGTCTCGCGGATGTTCGCGGGCGTCGTGCGCGCGATCGGCCTCGGCTTCGTCGACCGGACGCTGGGCGCCGCGTTCGGTGTGGCGCGAGGGCTCCTGGTCGTCGTCGTTTTTGCGCTGATCGCCGGAGTCACCACACTGCCCAAGCGCGATTGGTGGCAGAATTCGACTCTGGGACAGCCGCTGGCGCAGGCTGCGCTGGCGTTGAAGCCGTACCTGCCGCGGGCCTGGGCCGAGAGGCTGGATTTTTCGGCGGCGGGGATCGTCTCTGCGCGTCTTGGGGAACATCGCTCATGTGCGGAATCATAGGCGTCGTCGCGCACACGCCGGTCAACCAGATCCTGTACGACGGCCTGCTGCTGCTCCAGCATCGCGGGCAGGATGCGGCCGGCATCGTCACCAACGACGGCGCGTCGTTCCACCTGCACAAGGCGAGCGGCTACGTCCGCGACGTCTTTCGCACGCGCAACATGCGCGACCTCTCGGGTAACCTCGGCATCGGCCATTGCCGCTATCCGACCGCGGGCAGCGCGTCGTCCGAGCTCGAGTCGCAGCCGTTCTACGTGAATTCCCCGTTCGGCATCACGCTCGCGCACAACGGCAACCTCACCAACAGCGAAGCGCTGAAGCGCGAGCTGTTCCAGCTCGACTTCCGCCACGTCAACACCAACTCGGATTCGGAGGTGCTGCTGAACGTGCTGGCGCTCGAGCTCGAGCGCGCGGCGCATCACGCGCGCCTGGACGCCGCCGCCGTCTTCACCGCGGTCGCCGGCGTGCACCGGCGCTGCCGTGGCGCGTACGCGATCGTCGCGCTGATCGCCGGCTACGGGCTCGTCGCGTTCCGCGATCCGTACGGCATCCGCCCGCTCATCATCGGCGTCAACGAGGCGATGGGAGGGACCGAGTACGTCGTCGCGAGCGAGTCGGTCGCCCTGGATGCGCTGGGCTTCACCGTGCTGCGCGACGTCGCGCCGGGCGAGGCGGTCTTCATCGACCAGACCGGGAAGTTCCATGCCCGCCAGTGCGCCGAGCACCCCATGCTCGCGCCGTGCATCTTCGAGTTCGTCTATCTGGCGCGGCCCGACTCGGTGATCGACGGCACGTCGGTGTACGAGTCACGCCTCAACATGGGCGAGCAGCTCGCGCGCAAGATCCGCGCCATTCCCGAGGCGGGGGACATCGACGTGGTGATCCCCATCCCGGACTCGAGCCGCCCCTCCGCGCTGCAGCTCGCCAACACGCTGGGCCTCACGTATCGCGAAGGCTTCGTCAAGAACCGCTACATCGGCCGCACCTTCATCATGCCGGGGCAGGCGCTGCGCAAGAAGAGCGTGCGCCAGAAGCTGAACCCGATCGGCATGGAATTCAAGGACAAGGTCGTCCTGCTCGTCGATGACTCGATCGTCCGCGGCACGACGTCGCGCGAAATTGTCCAGATGGCGCGCGAAGCGGGCGCGCGCAAGGTGTACTTCGCGTCCGCGAGCCCGCCGGTGCGCTTCCCGAACGTCTACGGCATCGACATGCCGAACCAGCACGAGCTCGTGGCCACCGGTCGCACCGAGGCCGAGGTCGCGCGCGAAATCAGCGCGGACATGCTCATCTATCAGGATCTTGCCGCGCTGAAGGCGGCCGTGCGGGCGGGCAATCCGCAGCTCGCGGAGTTCGAGGCTTCGTGTTTCGACGGCAAGTACATCACTGGCGACGTGACGGCGGATTATCTGTCGCAGCTGGCTGCGCTGCGCGACGTCGAGCGCGGCGAGATCGACTTCGATGCGGAGGCCAGGGAGCCGGTCGCGGCGAGCGGCTGACTCGGGCTTCGACCGGCGCGCGAAGGAAAACGGGGCCAGCGGGCCCCGTTATCACTGGACCTCGGCCAAGCCGAGGACCCCTACCTTGCGGCCGCGGCCATGTAGTCGACCGCGGCCTTCACGTCGGCATCGGCGAGCGACGCATTGCCGCCCTTGGCCGGCATGGCCGCTTTCCCCTTGAGCGCGCTCGCGTACAGGGCGTCGGCGCCGGTTGCCAGGCGCGACACCCACGCCGCCTTGTCGCCGAATTTCGGCGCACCGGCAATTCCCGCGGCGTGGCAAGCCGCACACGCGGTGTCGTAGATCTTCTTGCCATCCGCCTTGCCGCCGGCGGGCACCGCGGCAGCGGCAGCGGCAGCAGGCGCGGCGGCGGCAACCGGTGCCGGAGCCGCAGCCTTCACGAGGCCGGAGTTGAACATGTACTCGATCGCCCGCTTGATCTCGACGTCGGACAGATCGGCCATCCCGGCGCGCGCGGGCATGCCGCCATGGCCTTTCAACGCGGCTTGCGTCACCGTGGCGAGTCCCTTGGCCACGCGGGGCGTCCAGGCGGCGCTGTCGCCGATCTTCGGTGCGCCGCGCTCGCCGGTGGCGTGGCATTTCGCGCAGGCAAGATTGACGACCTCTTCGCCGGTCCGGTCCGCGCCTTGGGCCGCAACCGCGACCGGAGGCTCCTTCCAGGTGCCGCCGGACTTGTTGGCCATGAAGATGACGGCACGCTCGATCTCGATGTTCTCGAAATCCGGGTTGCCGCCCTTCGCCGGCATCGCGCGTATTCCCTTGATCGCATGATCAACGGTGGGTGCGAGACCCTGCGCGATGACCTTTGTCCACGCCGCCTTGTCGCCCACCTTGGGTGCACCAGCGAGCCCGCCTTCGTGGCAGGTCTTGCACACCTGGTTGTAGACCTGTTCGCCGACCAGTTGGCCCTTGGGGCCGCTCGGCAGCGCCAGCTGGACGTCCCCGACCGGCTTGATCCGTCCCAGCACCACGCTGTCGTTCTCGTCGGCGCCCTTGGGCGTTCCTGTGATGTACTGCGAGAGAAGGATGATGACGGCGATCGGCACGACGAACGCAAGCACGACGACAACGACAAGCTGCTTCCAGTTCTTGATCGGGGAGACGTGCGGTTCCGGTTCGTGCATGGCGTTCCTGGTCCGGTGGCGATTGGTCGGTACGGAATCCTGTATCCCGTGGTGGGCGGGCGTGGAAGGCGCCTTTGGACAGCTGCCGCACAAAACGTCACATTATACCGGCGCTTGCCCCGCACAGGAATCTCGGCTGGACGCTCGTTCGGTGGGCACGGTAGAATCATCAGTTACGCGCCCGTAGCTCAGTTGGATAGAGTGTTGGTTTCCGAAGCCAAAGGTCACA
>CAYGYQ010000156.1:0-8313 GCA_964354035.1 uncultured Bordetella sp. | reverse complement strand
TAGAACGCCTTGATCTCCTTCGGATAGTTCATCAGCACCACCGGTTTGCCCGCGTGTTTCTCCGAGACGTAGCGCTCGTGCTCGGACTGCAGGTCGACACCCCATTGGACCGGAAATTCGAACTTCTGCTGTGCGCGCTCGAGCACGCGTATGGCCTCGCTGTAGTCCATCCGCACGAACTCCGAGTCGACGATGCCCTGCAGCTTGGCGATGACGCCCTTCTCGATGCGCTCCTCGAAGAAGGCCATGTCGTCGGCGCGCTCGTTCAGCACCGTCCTGAAAATGTGCTTAAGCAGCGCCTCGGCCAGCGTCGCGTTGTCGGCCAGATCGGCGAAGGCGATCTCCGGCTCGATCATCCAGAATTCGGCGAGGTGCCGGCTGGTGTTCGAATTCTCCGCGCGGAACGTCGGTCCGAAGGTATAGACCTTGGACAGCGCCAGGCAGTACGCCTCGACATTCAACTGTCCGGACACCGTGAGGAACGTCTCGCGCCCGAAGAAATCCTGCGTGTAGTCGACCTTCCCCGTCGGTCCTCGCGGCAGGTTCGCCAGATCCAGCGTCGAGACGCGGAACATCTCGCCGGCCCCTTCCGCATCCGAGGTCGTGATGATGGGCGTGTTCACCCAGACGAAGCCCTGCTCATGGAAAAACCGATGGATCGAATAGGCAATCGTGTGGCGCACGCGCGTCACCGCGCCGATGACGTTCGTCCGCGGCCGCAGATGGGCGACTTCGCGCAGGAACTCGAGCGTGTGCGGCTTCGGCTGGATGGGGTAGCTGTCCGGGTCCTCGACCCCGCCGACGACCTTGATCGAACCGGCCTGCATCTCGAAGGGCTGCCCTTTCGCTGGCGACGGCACGATCGTTCCGACAGCCTCCACGGCGCAACCGGCCGTGAGATGCAGAACCTCGTCCGCGTAATTGGGCAGCGTATTGGCCGCGACGACCTGCACCGGATGGAAACACGAGCCGTCGGATACATGCACGAAGGAAATGCCGGCTTTCGAATCGCGCCGCGTGCGCACCCAGCCCCTGAGCGTGACCGGCGAGTCCTTCGGTGCCCGCCCCGCGAGAATGTCCGCACAAGCCAGAAAGGTCATCGCAAGCCCCTGCTCAATGGATGGTTGCCAAGCGCCGAATCGCCGGCCGACCGGCGCGACGGGTGCGCGCGCTATCATACCGGAGGCCGTGCCCGCATCGCGCACCGGTGACCCGCGCCGCGAAAGCGTGGACCAGCAGCACGGCAGGACCGTCGCGGCTGCGCCTACGGCCCCGGAGGATTGACGTAGCCCGGAATCTGCGCGAGATCGACCGCGTCGATCTGTTGCGGATCCATCCACTTCGCCGCGTAGTCGAGATACACCCTCTCCCACATGAACACATCGAACAGATCGGGATCGATGTGCCCCTCCAGCTTGAAGCGACCGAGGATCGCCAGCGACTCGGACAGCGTCTTGCCCTTCTTGTACGGACGGTCCGCGGCCGTGAGCGCCTCGAAGATGTCGGCGATTCCCATGCAGCGCGCCTGCACCGACATCTGTGCGCGCGTGAGCCCGCGGGGATAGCCCCTGCCGTCCATGCGCTCGTGGTGGCCTCCCGCATACTCCGGGACGTTCTGCAGATGCCGCGGCCAGGGCAATGCTTCGAGCATCCGGATGGTCACGTCGATGTGGTGATTGATGATGCGCCGCTCGGCGCGGGTCAGCGTGCCGGCGGTTATGGTCAGGTTCTCGACTTCGTCCAGGGTCAGGAAATCCGCCTCGGCGCCATCGGCGTCGCGCCAGCGGTACTTCGCCGAAATCTGCCGGACCCGCTGCTGGTCCTCCGCGCGCATGAGCTCCGTGCCGATGTTGCACTTCTGCAGAAACGCGCGGTCGACATCGATCTCGGCAAGGCGCGTCCGGCATGCACGCTCGATATCCGGCAGCCCCCCCCGGTTTCCATCCTCCAGCGCCTGCAGCCTGGCCGTCTGCCGCTCGAGCAGGACGTCCCGCCGGATGACCTCGAAGCGGGTATCGAGCAGATGGATGCGGTCGCAGAGGGTTTGCAGCTTCGTCGCCTTGTCGACCACGTGCACCGGGGTGGTGACCTTGCCGCAATCGTGAAGCAGGCCGGCGATCCGCAGTTCGTGGCGATCGCGTTCCGACATCGTGAAGTTCTTGAGGGGGCCGACCCGGCATTGGTCGACTGCGTCAGCCAGCATCATGGTCAGGACCGGCACGCGCCCGCAATGGCCGCTCGTGTACGGCGACTTGTCGTCGATCGCCGCGTTGATCAGACCAATGAACGATTCGAACAGGCTCTCCAGCCGGTTGATGAGGAGCCGGTTGGTGAGCGCGATCGCCGCCTGCGACGCCAGCGATTCCGCAAGATGGAGGTCGGGTTCCGAAAACGCGCCGACGACGCCCGTGGTCCGGTCCTTGGCATTGAGCAACTGCAACACGCCGATGATCGCGCCCTCGTGGTCCTTCATGGGCACGGTCAGGAAGGAGCGCGAGCGGTATCCCGTCTTCGCGTCGAAGCTCCGGGTGCCCGAGAAATCGAAGCCTTCCGCGCAATACGCATCGACGATGTTGACCGGCGTGTCGTGATGCACGGCGTACGCGGCGACCATGGTCGTCACCGGAACGCCGGCCTCGTCGTAAAGCGCGATTGGCGCGTACGGGATCGCCGCCGCGGTGGTGCCGCCCAGCGCGATGCCCAGTGTGTCGTTGCGCATGATCTCGAACTTCAGCGTGCGCTCGTCGGTCACGCGATACAACGTGCCGCCGTCGGCGTTGGTGATGCTCTTGGCCGCCACGAGGATGGCCTCGAGCAGCCGCCCGATGTCCGTTTCCCGCGACAATGCGACGCCGATGGCGTTGAGCTGCTCCAGGCGCGCAAAGAGATCGCCCGGATTCGCAATGCGCTCTGCCGCGCTCATGGCCAGGGCCCCTACTTGATGCAGACCGAGCGCACCTGATGCATGTCGGTGATGCCCGCGAGCACCTTTTCGATGCCGTCCTGCTTCAGCGTGCGCATGCCCTCCGCCAGCGCGGTGGCGAACATCGCCGCAACCCGGGCGTGCTCCTGGATGCCCTTCTTGATGGCATCGGTGCCCACCAGCAGCTCGTGCAGCCCGACCCGGCCCCGGTAGCCCGTGCCGTTGCAAACGTCGCAGCCAACCGGGGCATGGAGCGTGATCTCGCCCTTGTCGTTGCCGAATGCGCCGATCCACTCCCGCAGCTGGGCCGCGCGCGCGGCTTGCGGGTCCTTCTTCCAGGAATCGATGGCCATCAATTCAAGGGCGTACTCGTCGAGCAGCGCCTCGAGCTCGGCGCCGGTCGCGAGGCGGGCCTTCCGGCAGCTGGTGCACAGGCGCCGGGCGAGCCTCTGCGCCAGCACTCCCAGCAACGCATCGGCGAAATTGAACGGATCCATGCCCATGTCGAGGAGCCGCACGATGGACTCCGGCGCGCTGTTCGTGTGCAGCGTCGCCAGCACGAGGTGGCCGGTCAGCGACGCCTCGATGGCCGTCGCCACGGTCTCCTTGTCCCGCATTTCGCCGACCATGATGATGTCGGGATCGCAGCGCAGGAACGCCCGCATCGCCACCGCAAACGTGAGTCCGGCCTTCGGATTGACCTGCACCTGGCGCAGGCCCCGTTGCGTGATCTCCACCGGGTCCTCGGCGGTCCAGATCTTCGTGTCCGGCCGGTTGAGGTAGCCCAGCACCGAGTGCAGCGTCGTGGTCTTGCCCGATCCGGTAGGCCCGCACACGAAAAACAGGCCGTACGGCTTGGAAACCGTCGCCTTGCAGGTCTCGAGGTTGTGGCTGGACAGGCCAAGCTTGTCGAGCGGAATGGGCTCGCCGGCGCCGAGGATGCGCATCACGATGTCTTCCATTCCGCCCTGCGACGGTACCGTGGCGACGCGCAATTCGATGTCGAGCGGGCCGAACTTCTTGAACCTGATCTTGCCGTCCTGGGGTTTGCGCCGCTCGGAGATATCGAGGTCGCACATGATCTTGATGCGCGCGGCAATCGCATTGCGGTAGCCATGGGGCACGGAGATGTAGGGCTGCAACAGCCCGTCCTTGCGAAAGCGGATCTCGGTCTTGCCCTTCCCCGGATAGGGTTCAACGTGGATGTCCGATGCCCCCTGCTGGTAGGCGTCGACGATGACCTTGTTGACGAGCTTGACCACCTCGTTGTCGGCGGCTGCGGACTTCATGTCCTCCACCGCCTCTTCGCCGCCGTCGTCGTGCATGTCGGATAGCAGGTCGCCGATCGACTGCCGGTCCATCGCGCCCGGCATTGCGCCGAAGAGCTGATCCAGCGTTGCCGCGAACTCGCGGTTGCAGCAGACCCGGTAGCTGATCTTGCCCTTCGGATAGATGTTGTTGACGACGCGCGAGCCGCGCAGCCGGTCCGGGTCCGTCGTCAGGACCACCATGCCTGCGCCAGCGTCCTCGATGGGCACCCACAGGCTGCTTTCGAGGAACTCCCGGCTCAGGTTCTTGAGCAGGTCGAACGGCTTCACGCGATCGCCTCGGAACGGCTCGTACGGGACGCCGAAATAGGCCGCCAGGGCCTCGCCGACCGCAGTCGGCTTCACCTTGAACTCGTCGATCAGGACGGTCTCGACGTCGAGGTTCTTGCGGCGCGCCGAGCGTGTCGCGAGCTCCAGCTCCTCCGCCGACATGACGGCATTCGCCACCAGGGCGTCATACCTGCCCTTGACCGGCGCCGCCGCCCGCAGGCGCTGGCAAAGCGCGATGGCGAGCGTCTCGCACAACAGCGTGACACCTTCTTCCATCGCCGGCGGAAACGGCTCGCCGGACTTGGTATTGATGAGCTGCACGACACCGATCAGATCGCCGGTTTGCGCGTCGGCCACCGGGGCCACGAGCATCTGCTGCGTCCGGTAGCCGGTCTTGGTGTCGATCAGCCGCAGGAAGTTGGGGTGCGGACTGTAAGCAGCGAGCTCCTTGGCATCGTAGACATCGCGGATGTTGACGATGCGCCGGTGCACCGCAACGTAGCCCGCCACGCTGAGGTCGGCCACCGGCAGCTTGAAGTCCTTGTAGGCGTTGAGGCCCGTCTTGACCTTGGTGACGATCGACTTGCCGCCGTCGCAGGCGACGTAGATTGTCAGGCGATCGGCGCCGAACAGGTTGCAGATATCCTGCCCGAGATCCAGGATGATCTCGTCGCTATGGGTCGTCGCGTGAATCCTGTTGGTGACCGTCTGCAGGCCGTTGAAGAAGGCCAGCCGGTCACCTAGCCCCCCCCGCGCCGCGGCCGTGTTCTCGAGTACGGTACTCATGACGCCGCCCCTCCCATGTCCCTCCGGCGCCGGATGTACCGGCCGTCAGCGGAGCCCGACCTCGCGTACACGCTGGCGCGAATCGGCGTGCGCCCGGCATGACTGCGCAACGCCCGCCGCGATGCCCGGGGAAGGCAAATTGTCCATCCGCGCGGCCCTCGTAGCAAGGGATCGATGACTCGGGCACCGCCGGCGCCTGCCGTAGCGGCAAAGGAACGAAAAAAAAGCCGGGCGCAGTGCCCGGCCTTTTGCTGTGCCGCGAGCGGACTATTCGGTCTTGGCTTCGGCTGCTTGCGCCGCGTGTTCCGGGCGGTCGACCAGTTCCACGAGCGCCATCGGCGCCTTGTCCCCGACGCGGAAACCGAACTTGAGGATGCGCAGATAGCCGCCAGGACGCGCCTGGTAGCGCGGGCCGAGCTCGTTGAACAGCTTGGTGACGACGTCGCGATCGCGCAACCGATTGAAGGCCAGCCGCCGGTTGGCGAGCGTCGGCTCCTTGGCGAGCGTGATCATCGGCTCCGCCACGCGGCGCAGCTCCTTGGCTTTCGGCAGCGTGGTCTTGATGACCTCGTGCGTCAGCAGCGAGTTGGTCATGTTGCGCAGCATCGCGAGGCGATGGCTGCTGGTGCGGTTCAGTTTCCGCAGGCCGTGGCGGTGGCGCATGATTCTGCTTCCTTCGTTTTCGCGAGCGTGGGCGGGTATCAGGGGCGGTCGAGGCCGGCCGGAGGCCAGTTCTCGAGCTTCATGCCCAACGACAACCCACGCGAAGCGAGCACTTCCTTGATCTCGTTCAGCGACTTGCGACCGAGGTTCGGAGTCTTCAGCAACTCCGTCTCCGTGCGCTGGATGAGGTCGCCGATGTAATAGATGTTCTCCGCCTTGAGGCAGTTCGCGGAGCGAACCGTCAACTCGAGGTCGTCGACCGGGCGCAGCAGGATCGGGTCGACCTGCGGCGAAGAGCGCTCCGTGGCCGGCTGGTCGGTTCCCTGCAGATCCGCGAAGACCGACAGCTGCTCGACCAGTACCGACGCGGCGTACCGTACCGCCTGCTCCGGCTCGACGACGCCGTTGGTCTCGATGTCCAGCACCAGCTTGTCGAGATCGGTGCGCTGCTCGACCCGCGCGCTCTCGACCGCGTAGCTGACCCGGCGGACCGGGCTGAACGAAGCGTCGAGCAGAATGCTGCCGATCGTGCGCCCGCCATCCGGCTTCACGCGCGCCGTCGCGGGCTGGTAGCCGCGGCCCTTTTCAACCTTGATCTCCATCTCGATCTTGCCGCCGGCGGTCAGATGCGCGATCAGATGCTCGGGATTGATGATCTCGACGTCGTGGTTGGGCTCGATGTCCGCGGCCGTGATCGGACCTTCCCCGGTCTTGGCGAGCTTCAGCAGGACGTGGTCGCGATTGTGCAGCTTGAGCACGACCCCTTTGAGATTGAGCAGGATGTCGACGACATCCTCCTGCACGCCGTCGAGCGCCGAGTACTCGTGCAGCACGCCCGTGATCCGGACTTCGGTGGGGGCATACCCGGGCATCGACGAGAGCAGCACGCGCCGGAGCGCATTGCCCAGCGTATGGCCGTACCCGCGTTCGAATGGCTCCATCACCACCTTGGCGTGGAACGGGGAGCTGGACTGCACGTCGATGATGCGCGGTTTCAACAGGACATTGCTCTGCATGCGGAACCTTTATGCGGGTTCAAGACGGGAACACGCTTTTGAGACAACTTGTCGGCCGCGGCGTTGGCCACGGCCGGCGTTTACTTGGAATACAACTCGACCACCAGGCTTTCATTGATGTCCTGGCCAAACTCCGAGCGATCCGGCGCACCCTTGAACGTGCCGGACATCTTCTTCACGTCGACTTCCACCCACGACGGAAAACCGACCTTTTCGGCGAGTTGCAGCGCGTCCTGGATCCGCAGCTGGGCCTTGGCCTTTTCGGTCACGCCGACAATGTCTGCGGTCTTGACCAGCGCCGACGGCACGTTCTGCACCCTGCCGTTGACGGTGATCGAGCCGTGCGTGACGAGCTGGCGCGCCTCGGCGCGCGTGGAGCCGAGCCCCATCCGGTACACGACGTTGTCGAGGCGCGACTCGAGCAATTGCAGCAGATTCGTGCCGGTCGAGCCCTTGCGGCGGGCGGCCTCGCCAAAGTAGCGGCGGAACTGCCGCTCGAGAATGCCGTAGGTCCGGCGCAGCTTCTGCTTCTCGCGCAGCTGATTGCCGTAGTCCGACATACGCATCCCCGACCGCACGCCGTGCTGGCCCGGCTTGGTGTCGAGCTTGCACTTGGAGTCGAGCGAGCGCCGCGCACTCTTCAGGAAAAGGTCGGTGCCTTCCCGGCGCGCGAGCTTGCATTTGGGTCCGGTGTATCGAGCCACGTTTGCGTCCTATCAGGTCAATTCAAGTTCTCGGTCGACGTTGCTTTTCTCGGCGACCGAGTTATCCGTCTAAATGCGGCGGCGTTTCGGCGGGCGGCAGCCGTTATGCGGAATCGGCGTCACGTCCGCAATGCTCGTGATCTTGATCCCGAGCGCGTTCAGCGCGCGCACTGCCGACTCCCGGCCCGGGCCGGGGCCCTTGATGCGCACCTCGAGGTTCTTGATCCCGCATTCGACCGCGACGCGGCCGGCCTTCTCGGCCGCCACCTGCGCGGCGAACGGCGTCGACTTGCGCGAGCCCTTGAAGCCGGCGCCGCCGGAGGTCGCCCACGAGAGCGCGTTCCCCTGCCGGTCGGTGATGGTGATGATCGTATTGTTGAACGACGCGTGAATGTGCGCGATGCCTTCGGCGACGTTCTTCTTGACCTTCTTGCGCACACGGGCGCCGGCCTTCGGGTTCTGCGGTGCTGTTGCCATGCTGTTCTGTCCTTCCGCGTTACTTGGAGGTCGGCGCCGGCTTGCTCATGCCCGAGCGCGACTTCTTCGGGCCCTTGCGCGTGCGCGCGTTGGTGCGCGTGCGCTGGCCGCGCACCGGCAGCCCGCGGCGATGCCGCACGCCGCGG
>CAYGYQ010000155.1:0-8324 GCA_964354035.1 uncultured Bordetella sp. | reverse complement strand
CGCCCTGCTCCAGACCTTCGCCGACCAGGCGGTGATCGCGATCGAGAACTTGCGCCTGTTCAAGGAGCTGGAAGCGCGAACCACGCAGCTGACGCGGTCGGTCGGAGAACTCAAGGCGCTGGGCGAGATCGGACAGGCCGTGAGCTCGACGCTGGACTTGGCAACGGTGCTTTCCACCATCGTCTCGCGCGCCACGCAGCTCACCGGCATGGACGGCGGCGCCATCTACGAGTACGACGAGGCGCGCGAGCAGTTTCATCTGCAGACGACGGACCGGCTGCCGGCCGATCTCGTCGCCGCACTCCGCGCTGCGCCGATGCGGAAGGGAGAGGGCGCGATCGGAAAGCTGGCCATCACCGGCCTGCCGGTCGAGATCCGCGACATCGCCGACGAAGGCGCCTACCAGAGCCGGATCCGCAAGATCCTCGTCCGGCTGGGCTATCGCTCGCTGCTGGCCGTGCCGCTCCTGCGCGAGGACCACCTGCTCGGCGGCCTGGTCGTGAACCGGAAGAGCGCGGGCGCATTCGCGCCGGATGTGATCGACCTCCTGAAGACCTTCGCCACGCAGTCGGCGCTGGCCATCCAGAACGCGCGGCTCTTCCGCGAAATCGGGGACAAGAGCCGGCAGCTCGAGATCGCGAGCCAGCACAAGAGCGAGTTCCTCGCCAACATGTCGCACGAACTGCGCACGCCGCTCAACGCGATCATCGGCTTCTCGGAAGTGCTGGCGGAGCGGATGTTCGGCGAGATCAACGACAAGCAGGCCGAATACCTGGCCGACATCCTGGAGTCGGGACGGCATCTGCTGTCCCTCATCAACGACATCCTCGACCTGTCGAAGATCGAGGCCGGGCGGATGGAGCTGGACCTGGCCGATTTCGACCTGCCGGGCGCCATCGACAACACGATGACGCTGGTCCGGGAGCGGGCGCATCGGCGCGGGGTCACGCTCGGGCGCACGATCGACGAACGCGTGGGCAAGATCCACGGCGACGAGCGCAAGGTGAAGCAGGTGCTGTTGAATCTGCTGTCGAACGCGTTGAAATTCACGCCGGAGGGCGGTCGCATCGGCGTGCGCGCCGATGTGCGTGACGGCAGGTACGAGATTTCCGTTACCGACACCGGAGTCGGCATCGCGCCCGAGGATGTCGACGCCGTGTTCGAGGAATTCCGGCAGGTCGGGTCGGCGGCGAAGAAAGTGGAAGGCACCGGGCTCGGCTTGGCCATCTCGCGGAAGTTCATCGAGCTCCACGGTGGCAAGATCTGGGCAACAAGTCAGGTGGGGATCGGCTCGACCTTCGCCTTCACGCTGCCGCTGACGGCCACACAAGGCCCAATGCCACCAGGTTAGCGCCTTTGTTTCTTGAGCGATTCCTCCGTAGGCGCGGGCTTGCCCGCGCAACATCCGCCACAGCGCGGGCAAGCCCGCGCCTACGGGATCGCCTTGGCTATGCGCGCTTGCGCTCGATGGCGATGCCGAGTTCCTTCACGCCGGCGATCGGCGCGAGTTTGGCCACACGCACCTTGACCCACGGCGCGCCGAACTCGCCCATCAGCAGGTCGGCGATCGCCTGCGCGAAACGCTCCATCAGCTTGTGCGGATGGTCGGCGGCGAACGCCTGCAGGCGCTTCACGACCGCCGCATAGTCGAGCGCGTCGGCGAAGTCGCCGGTGCGGAACACCGCATCCGACGGCAGTCCCAGCTCGACATCGAGGCGCAGTGTCTGCGCCCGCTGCTGTTCCCAATCGTAGATGCCGATGCGCGTCTCGACGCGCAGATCGTGGATGAAGATGGCGTTCATGCCGCTTTGCTAGAATCCGCGAGATGTCGGGGCCGCGCCAGGCGCGTCCCGGTCCGATGCTGCCGCAGCCATTCTAACCGACGCCCCGATTCATGCTCGCCTCGCTCGCGTTCGTCGTCGCCGCGTACCTGATCGGCTCCGTGTCGTTCGCGGTCGTGACCAGCAGGCTCTTCGGCCTGCCCGATCCGCACAGCTACGGCTCCGGCAATCCCGGCGCGACCAACGTGCTGCGCACGGGCAACAAGGCAGCGGCGGCGGTGACTCTTGTCGGCGACGGTGCCAAAGGCTGGCTCGCCGTGTTCCTGGCGCAGACGCTCGGCCCGTCGTTCGGCGGCGCGGACTGGATGGTACCGGCGGTTGCGCTCGCCGTGTTCATCGGCCACCTGTTCCCGGTGTTCCACGGCTTTGCCGGCGGCAAGGGCGTGGCGACGGCAGCCGGGATCATTTTCGCGCTGCATTGGCCGCTCGGCCTGGCGCTCGGCGTGCTGTGGATGGTAATGGCGCTCGGCTTCAAGATCAGCTCGCTCGCGGCGCTCACGACGGCAGCGCTGATGCCCCTCGGCGCTTTCTACGTCTTCGGCAATGCGCCAACCGCATGGGCGATGGCTCCGATATCGATGCTGCTCTTCTGGCGACACCGATCGAACATCCGCCAGCTGCTCGACGGCAGGGAGAGCACGATCGGGCGGTGAATCCCGGCACGACCGGCCGCTCCCCCTCCCGCTCAGACTGCGGGCAGCGAGGCCAGATCCCAGCGCGGCCTGACCGAGAACGCGTAATCGGCGGCGACAGTGCCCGCAAGGCGCAGCGCGCCGACGAGTGCGATCATCGCGCCGTTGTCGGTGCAGAACTCGAGATCGGGGAAGAACACCTGCCCGCCGCGCCTCCCCACGGCGGCAACCAGCCGCGCGCGCAGTTCGCGATTGGCGCCGACGCCCCCCGCCACCACGAGTCGCGCATGCCCCGTCGTGCCCAGGGCGGCGATCGCCTTCGCGACAAGAACCTCGACCACCGCGTGCTGGAACTCGCGCGCGATGTCGGCCCGGCGCGCGTCGTCGAGCGTACCGCCGGCCGCCTCGCGGCGCACGAGCGTCAGCGCCGCGGTCTTGAGGCCGCTGAAGCTCATGTCGAGGTCGCCACTCGAAAGCATCGGCCGCGGCAACGACACGGCGCCGTCCCGTCCCGACTCCGCGAGGCCCGCCAGCGCCGGTCCGCCCGGATACGGCAAACCGAGCAACTTGGCCGTCTTGTCGAAGGCCTCGCCGGCCGCGTCGTCCTTCGTGTCACCCAGCAGCCGGTACTGCCCTACGCCCGCGACTTCGAACAGCTGGCTGTGACCGCCGGACACCAGCAGCGCCACGAACGGAAACCCGGGCTTCGGCTCGGCGAGGAGCGGCGAGAGCAGATGGCCCTCCATGTGATGCACGCCGAGCGCGGGTTTGCCCAGCGCGTAACCGAGCGCGCAGGCGACGCTCGCGCCCACCAGCAGCGCGCCGGCCAGACCTGGCCCCTGCGTGTAGGCAATGCCATCGAGGTCGGCAAGTCTCGCCCCTGCCTCGGCCAGCACCCGCTGCGCGAGGGGGACGACCCGCCGCACATGATCGCGCGAGGCAAGCTCGGGCACGACGCCGCCATAGACGCTGTGCATCGCTACCTGCGAGTGCAGCGCATGCGCGAGCAGCCCGCGGGCCGTGTCGTAGACGGCCACGCCGGTTTCGTCGCAGGAGGTTTCAATGCCGAGAACGAGCATGGGGGAACGCCGACCGTGGCCGCCGGGCATCACGATACACGGTCGGCGCGCCCGGCGCGTGGGACCCATCGGTCCGGGTCACCGCCATTTGCAGGATGTTGCGCAGGTGCCTGCATCCTGCTATATTCGCCGATTGTTGAAGAACCCGGCATTTAAGGAAAACGTTTCATGACCAGCGTACGCCTGCGCGATAACGAGCCCTTCGAGGTGGCCCTGCGCCGCTTCAAGCGCACCATCGAGAAGACCGGCCTGCTCACCGAACTGCGCGCCCGCGAGTTCTACGAAAAGCCGACCGCCGAGCGCAAGCGGAAGCTCGCCGCCGCGGTCAAGCGCCATTACAAGCGCCTGCGCAGCCAGCAATTGCCGCCGAAACTGTTCTGACGGCGCATCACGCTGCGTAATTGAGGGGCGAAGCGATTCGCCCCTTTTTGTTCTGAGGCCGATTCCGAGGTCGAGATGTCGCTCAAGTCCCAAGTTGTCGAAGACATGAAGAACGCCATGCGCGCGAAGGACGCCGCACGCCTGTCGACGATCCGGATGCTGCTCGCCGCCATCAAGCAGCGCGAGGTCGACGAGCGCATCGAGCTCACCGATGCCGATGTGCTGACGATCGTCGACAAGATGATCAAGCAGCGCCGGGATTCGATCACCCAGTTCGAGGCCGGCAAGCGCGAGGACCTTGCCGCAATCGAGCGGGCCGAGGTCGAGCTGCTCGCGACCTACATGCCCGCGCGGCTCGCCGACGCCGAGATCGACACGCTGATCGCCGACGCGATCGCATCCACCGGCGCTTCCGGAATGGCCGACATGGGCAAAGTCATGGCGGTGCTGAAGCCCAAGCTCGCCGGACGCGCGGACATCGGCGCGGTCTCCGCACGGATCAAGGCAAAGCTCGCGGGGTAGGGAAAAACGAGTTCAGATACGACTCCCGGTAGAACGCTGGCTCATTGTCCCGGGGCGCAAACGAGCCGTGACTGACCCCGTTTTTTGCCGCGCATTTGACCTTTCGCACTGGCGCCGAGCGCCTATAATGCAATAGCCCCCTGCCCTTTCAGGTCACCGGCGATACCCCAGCCGGGGCCTCCCGGTTGCGGCAATTCCGCCGGGCGCAGCGTCAAGCTCATGATTCCTAACGATTTCATACAGACGCTGCTTGCCCGGGTCGACATCGTCGATGTCATCGACCGTTACGTCCCGCTCAAGAAGGCCGGCGCGAACTACCAGGCCTGCTGTCCGTTCCACAACGAAAAGACGCCCTCGTTCACCGTCAGTCCGACCAAGCAGTTCTACCACTGCTTCGGGTGCGGCGCCCATGGCACGGCGGTCGGCTTCCTGATGGAGTACGGCGGCAAGGCGTTTCCGGACGCGGTCGAGGAGCTCGCGCGCGACGCCGGCCTCGAAGTGCCGCGCGTCGAGCGCCCCGGCGAGTCGGAACGGCGCGCCGAGGCCGGCGACCTCACCGCCCACACGCTGGAAGCCGCCAGGTTCTATCGGGCGCAACTGAAGGAGACGCCGCGCGCCATCGCCTATCTCAAGGACCGCGGGCTCACCGGCGCAATTGCCGCCAGGTTCGGGATCGGTTATGCGCCGGACGCCTGGCAGCCACTGGCCGCCGTTTTCGACCGCTACGACGACCCCACGCTTGAAACCGCCGGCCTCGTCATCGCCGGTGACGGGGGCAAGCGTTACGACCGCTTCCGCGACCGCATCATGTTCCCGATCCACGACAGCCGCGGCCAGGTGATCGGCTTCGGCGGCCGCGTGCTGGGCGACGGCGAGCCCAAGTACCTGAATTCGCCGGAAACACCGCTGTTTTCGAAGGGCCGCGAGCTCTACGGGCTCTTTCTCGCGCGGAGCGCCATCCGCGAGGCCGGCGCGGTGGTCGTCGTCGAGGGCTACATGGATGTGGTGGCCCTCGCGCAGCACGGCATCGACTACGCGGTCGCCACGCTGGGCACGGCGACCACGCCCGCGCACGTGCAGAAGCTCTTCCGGCAGAGCGACCGCGTCATCTTCTGCTTCGACGGCGACGCTGCGGGGCGCAAGGCGGCGTGGCGCGCGCTCGAAAACGCATTGCCGGTGCTCGCGGACGGCAAGAACGCCGGATTCCTCTTCCTGCCGGACGGCGAGGATCCGGACGATTTCGTGCGCCGGCGCGGCAAGGCCGCGTTCGAGGCGCTGATCGACCGGGCAATGCCGGCCTCCGAGTTCCTGCTGGCCGAGCTTTGCGCGCAGCACCCGCCGTCGTCGGCCGAAGGCGGCGCCGCGCTGGTGGCCGCGGCACGGCCTTATCTTGCCGCGCTGACCGCGCCCGTGCTGGGGGCGCTGCTGCGCCGCCGGCTCGCCGATCTCACCGGACTGCCGGAGGCGGAATTGCGCGACCTGCTGGGTCAGGCCCCCCCGGCTGAGCGCGGCCGCGGCGCGGCGCCCGCGCAGGCAACTGCCTCCTCCGGCCGCGATGCCGTCCCGGCGCGCCGCTCGAATCGGGCAAGCCAGTACGGGCAACGCCGCGCGCCGTCCCTGGTCCGTGAACTCATCCAGGCTCTGCTGCTCCAACCGGAACTTGCCCGCTCGAATGCCGTGCCGCAACCGTCGGATGGCACCCCGGATGGGGCCGCCCTGGCAGCGCTGGTTGCGCATTGCATGCAGGGCGAACACCCGTTGACCACCGCCGGCGTCATTCAGCATTTCGCCCAATCTCCGCACGAGCCGGTGCTGGCGGCGGCGCTGGCCACAGCGGAAGACACCGGAATCACGGAGGAACAGGCCGCCATGCACCTGAAGGCAGGAGCCGTCCGTTACTGGGAACAGGCGCAACGGGCCGGGCGCGAAGGGTCGCCTCAATCCGGCACGCCGCCGACAGCGGAGGAATCCGAGCGTCTGCGCCAGCTGGAAATGGTTCGGCGCAGCCTTCCCAATGATATAATTTGAGGTTTTCCCCATCGCCCCCATCTGCCATCGCGACCCGCCCCTTCCGGGCCCCTCGATACTCGTTTCGTTAGGATGACCATGGCCAAGAAGCCCGCGAAGCCCGCCCGCAAGTCGCCCGCCAAACCCAAGTCGCGGAAGCCGGCCGCCAAGAAACCAGCCGGCGCCAAGGCGCGGCCGGCGTCGAAGAAAGCGAAGCCGAAGGCCGCAGAGCGCCCGGCCGCAAGGAAGAAGGCCGGTCCGGCCAGGAAGGCGGTGCGCGCGCCCGCGACAAAACAGAAGGCCAAGGCGAAGGCCGCGAAACCCGCGCCCAAGAAGCGCATTGCGCCGAAGAAGCCCGTCGCCAAGGCAAAGGGCAAGCCGGCAGCCAAGGCACGTCCCGTCGCTAAGACGCCGAAGGTCGTCGCCAGGCCGCTGCCCAAGGGCAAGCCGGCCCGCAAAGCCGACGTCAGGACGCCGAAGGTCGTCGCCAAGCCGCTGCCCAAGGGTAAACCAGTCCCGAAGGTCGAGGCCAGGACGTCCAAGGTACTCGCCAAGCCGGCCAAGGTGATCGCCGGCAAGCCCGGCGCTGCGTCGGCCGCGCCGCCAGCCAAGGGCGCAGCCGCCAAGGCGGCCGCCGCCGCGCCGGCGCACAAGCCGACGCCGGGCGAGATCGCCGCCCGGATCGCCGGCAAGCGGGCTGCGGACGCCGCCACCAAGAAGGGCCGCAACGGCCGGCACACCGAGATCGCGCCGCGCGTGCTGACGCCGGCCGACGTCGAGGCGCGCAAGCGGCGCCTGAAGACGCTGATCGTGCTCGGCAAGGAACGCGGCTTCCTGACCTTCGCCGAAATCAACGACCACCTGCCGGACGACGTGCTCGACGCCGAGCAGATCGAGGGCATCGTCAGCATGATCGGCGACATGGGGATCCAGGTCTACGACGTGGCCCCCGATGCCGAAACGCTGCTGATGTCGGACGCCGCGCCCACGGCGCCGGCGGAGGATGTCGAGGAAGCCGCCGAAGCCGCGGTGTCGACGCTCGATTCCGAGTTCGGCCGCACGACGGACCCGGTGCGCATGTACATGCGCGAAATGGGTTCCGTCGA
This sequence comes from uncultured Bordetella sp., assembly GCA_964354035.1. Lineage (GTDB taxonomy): Bacteria > Pseudomonadota > Gammaproteobacteria > Burkholderiales > Casimicrobiaceae > CAIWHR01. Next base: position 756 of record CAYGYQ010000155.1, on the reverse strand, counting down.
GCTGCTCACGCGTGAAGGCGAAATCGAGATCGCCAAACGGATCGAAGAAGGCCTGAAGCACATGATCATGGCGATCTCCGCCTGCCCGATGACGGTGGCGCAGATCCTCGACCTCGCCACCAAGATCGAGAAGGACGAGTTCAAGATCGACGACCTGGTCGACGGCCTGATGGATTTCAACGAGGCGCTCGACGCGCTCGAGGACGTCGACGACGACGTCGAGGCCAGCGAGGACGAGGGCGACGCCGGCGCCATCGCCGCGGAGAACCTCGAGCGGCTGAAGGTCGCCGCGCTCACCCGCTTCGCAACCATCAGGAAGCTCCATGCGCGGATGCTCGTGGTGCTGCAGAAAGAGGGGCACAAGGCGCCCAAGTGCGTGGAGCTGCAGAAGAAGGTGCTGAACGAGCTGATGCAGATCCGCTTTTCCGCCCGCCAGGTAGAAAAGCTGTGCGACAGCGTGCGCCACGAGGTGGACAACATCCGCCAGATCGAGCGCAAGATCCAGGACCTCGTCGTCAACAAGGGCGGCATGCCGCGTCCCGATTTCATCAAGAAATTTCCGGAAAGCGAGACGTCGCTGCGCTGGATCGACCGCGAGGTGGCGGCGCACCACGGCTACAGCGAGCTGCTCGCCAAGTACCGGCAGGCAATCGTCGAGCAGCAGCAGAAGCTGCTCAACCTCCAGTCGCGCGTGATGATTCCGCTGAAGGACCTGAAGGAGATGGAAGAGGCCCTGGCCAAGGCCAAGAAGGACCT
>CAYGYQ010000154.1:0-8519 GCA_964354035.1 uncultured Bordetella sp. | reverse complement strand
GCGCCGGCTTGCCGGCGCTGCGGTGATGTAGCGCGGGCAAGCCCGCGCCTACGTGATCAGTCGCGGGAGCTAGCGCCGGCGCCCGCCCAGCAGCGAACCCAGCACGCCGCGGACCAGTTCGCGGCCGATGGTCGAGCCCACGGTTCGAGCAGCACTCTTCGCGACCGCTTCGACGATGCTGTCCTTGCGCCCGCTGCCCGAAACGAGACCGCCCAGGGAGTCCTTGATCGAATCCGTCCAGCCGCCGCCCGCTGGCGGGGCCGCGCCGGCTGGTGGCGCCGCCTGCGCGCGCCCTTTCAGACGCTCGTAGGCCGACTCGCGATCGACCGGCTTGTCGTACGTTCCCGCAAGCCCGGAACCCGCGATGACGCGCCCCCGTTCTTCCGGCGTTGCCGGGCCGATGCGGCTCCCGGGCGGCAGGATGAACGCCCGCTCCACCGGCTCCGGGCGCCCTTTGGCGTCGAGAAACGATACCAGCGCCTCGCCGACGCCGAGCTCGGTGATCGCCTTCCCCGTGTCGATTTTCGGGTTGGGGCGCATGGTCTCGGCGGCAGCTTTTACCGCCTTCTGGTCGCGCGGCGTAAAGGCCCGCAACGCGTGCTGGACCCGATTGCCGAGCTGGCCCAGCACCGACTCCGGCACGTCGAGCGGATTCTGCGTGACGAAGTACACGCCGACGCCCTTCGAGCGGATCAGCCGCACCACCTGCTCGATCTTGTCGAGCAGGCTCTTCGGCGCATCGGTGAACAGCAGATGCGCCTCGTCGAAGAAGAAGACGAGCTTCGGCTTGTCGCGGTCGCCCACTTCCGGCAGGCGCTCGTAGAGCTCGGAGAGGAGCCAAAGCAGCAGCGTCGAGTAGAGCATGGGCGCGTTGAGGAGTTTGTCCGCCACGAGAATGTTGACGATGCCGCGGCCGCCGGCGCCGGTCTGGATAAGGTCGTCCACGTTGAGCATCGGCTCGCCGATGAACCTTTCCGCGCTCTGCTGTTCGAGCGCGAGCAGGCCGCGCTGGATCGCGCCGACGCTGGCGGCGGAAACGTTGCCGTAGTTGGTCTGCAGTTCCTGCGCGTGATCGCCGACATGCTGCAGCATCGCCCGGAGATCCTTGAGATCGAGCAACAGCAGTCCGTTGTCGTCAGCCACCTTGAAGACGAGTGCCAGCACGCCCGACTGCGTTTCGTTCAGGTTGAGCACGCGCGACAGCAGCAGCGGTCCGAGGTCCGAGACGGTCGCCCGGATCGGGTGGCCCTGCTCGCCGAAGACATCCCAGAACACGGCCGGGCATCCGGCATAGTCCGGCTCCTCGACGCCGAGCAGCTCGAGGCGCTCGAGCAGCTTCGGCGATGCGGCGCCCGGCTGCGTGATGCCCGAGAGATCGCCCTTGACGTCGGCCATGAACACCGGCACGCCGATCCGCGAAAAGCGCTCGGCCATGACCTGCAGCGTCACCGTCTTCCCCGTCCCGGTCGCTCCGGTGATGAGGCCGTGGCGGTTGGCGAGCGCCGGCAGCAGGCAGAGCTCCGTCTCTTTGTACTTCGCAATGGGCAGCGGATCGGGCATGTAAGGTCTCGTGGTCGTGGGCGATTGTCAGTTTAGCCGACGGCGCGCGCGCTCGGGGGAAGTGCGGGGGCCGCACGATCGCGTCATTCCACCACCCGTCGCGGTTGTCCGTAGGTCCGGAACTGCTGGAGCACGATGTCCATTTCGGCGTCGGCCAGCGTCGCCGGCGGTCCGATGGCAAGCGCGCGCCAGTAGATCTCGGCCAGCGTTTCGACCTCGACCGCGAGCGCGAGCGCAGCGGGCAGCGAAGCGCCGACGGCGATCATTCCATGGTGGGCGAGCAGGCACGCGCGCCGTCCCTCGAGCGCGACGAGCGCGTGGTCGGACAGCTCCTGCGTGCCGAACGTCGCGTACGGCGCGCACCGTATGTCCCGGCCTCCGGCCACCGCGACCATGTAGTGGAATGCCGGGATCCCGCGCGCATGGCACGCGAGCGTGGTGGCAAAAGGCGCGTGCGTGTGCACCACGGCATTCACGTCCGGCCGGGCGCGATAGATGTCGCGATGAAAGCGCCACTCCGACGAAGGTAGCCGTGAGCCCCGGGCGGCGCCCTCCAGCGTCACCGGCACGATGTCCTCCGGCGTGGTTTCCTCGTAGGCGAGCCCGGTCGGCGTCACGAGAAAGCCGTCGCCGTCCGCGCCGGAGAGCCGCGCGCTGACGTTGCCCGACTTGCCGCGGTTGATGCCGCACGCGTTCATCGCGAGCGCCGTCGCGATCACTGTGCTGCGCAGCGCCTCTTCGCTCACGGCGTTCCGCACGAATCCGTAGGCGCGGCCTCGGCCGCGCTCCACGGTTGATTTTGCGCATGCGCAAATCGAGCGCGGGCAAGCCCGCGCCCACGACCACGACGCTCTTTCGGCCAGCCGGGCGACGGGCTCACTGCACGCGCTCCGGAAACATGGCTTCGATGCCGGCCCTGGTGGCGGGCGCAATCCCGCGTTCGGTGACGAGCCCCGCAACCAGCCGTGCCGGCGTCACGTCGAACGCGTAATTCACGGCCCGCGTGCCGCGAGGCGCCAATTGCACCGCCACCGTCTCTCCCCGCGCATCGTGCCCCGTCATGCTCAGCACTTCGTCGGCATCGCGCGCCTCGATGGGCATCGCCGCGCCGGAAGGCAGTGCGAAATCGAGGGTTGGCGAGGGCACCGCGGCATAGAACGGGACGCCGTTATCCGCCGCGGCGAGCGCCTTGTCGTAGGTGCCGATCTTGTTGCAGACGTCGCCATTGGCCGCCACCCGATCGGCGCCGACGATGACGACGTCGACCTCGCCGCGCCGCAGCAGGAGCGCGCTGGCGCCGTCGACGAACAGCGTGTGCGGGACGCCGCGCGCTGCCAGTTCCCACGCCGTGAGATTGGCACCTTGCAGCCGCGGGCGCGTCTCGCTGACCCAGACGTGAACCGGGATTCCTGCCGCGTGGGCCATGAACACCGGCGCGAGCGCGGTTCCCCAGCCGCAGGTCGCCAGCGCACCCGCGTTGCAATGCGTCATGACCCGCGTCGTCCCGCCGTTACGCTGCGCAATGTCGCGCAGCAGCGCGCAGCCACGCAGGCCGATCGCACGATTGATCGCCACGTCTTCCGCGGCGATGGTGTCCGCTTCGCGCCAGGCGGCGTCGGCCCGCTCGCGCTCGGGCAGGAGGGCGATGGCGGCGCGCACGCGATCGAGCGCCCAGCGCAGGTTGACCGCGGTGGGCCGCGTCGCATCGAGCATGGCGTGCGCATGCGCAAGCGCGGTGTCCGAAGCATCGCGGTCGAGCGCCAGCGCCAGGCCGTACGCACCGACGGCGCCGATCAGCGGTGCGCCGCGCACCCACATCTGCCGGATCGCCAGCGCCGCCGTATCCGCGTCGGCGATCGTCGTTGTGACTACCGCATGCGGCAATGCACGCTGATCGATAGTTTCGATGAAACGGGCGCCATCGGGACGCAGCAGTGCCCGGTAGGGCGCAGGATCGCGGTCGGGGACAGCGGCGGGCAAGGCGGAACGCACGGAATCATTGTAACGCCGCCGCCCCGCCCTGCCGGCAGCTACTTCAGCACCTGAAACAGGTTGTTGAAGTCGTCGGTCCAAAGGCGCCATTCCTGGCGCACTTCGACCTCCGTCGCGGCCTCGGCCAGTTCGGGGTGATCGAGTACTTCACGTCGGTCGGACAGCAGCAACCAGTCGCTGCGGTTGCCACGCGAGTCCTCGCCTTCATCGACGATGTGGATCACGAACAGACCGTGGTCGCGGGCCAGTCCCTCGACGACCGGAATCAGGTTCAGGAACCGGTTGGTGACGTGGAAGGCGATGATGCCGCCCGGCTTCATATGCCGCCGGTAGATCCCGAGCGCTTCCGTCGTGATGAGGTGCACGGGTATGGCGTCGCTCGAGAACGCGTCGACAACCAGCACGTCGAACTCCTGGTTCGGCTCGCGCTCCAGCGACAGACGCGCGTCGCCGAGCGCGAGCTCGATGGTCGCGTCGCTGTCGCGCAGAAACGTGAAGTCGCGTTGCGCGATTTCGAGCACGGCCGGATTGATTTCGTAGAAGCGATAGACATCGTCCTTGGCGCCGTAGGTGGCCAGCGTCCCCGTGCCGAGGCCGATCACGCCGACCTTGATCGGCGTGATCGAGGGATGCCGCGATTCGAGCGCGCGTCCGACCCCCGACGTGCTCGTGTAGTACGTGGTCGGGAGTCGGCTCAGCTCGCTGTCCCGATACTGCGTACCATGGAGTATCGTGCCGTGGACCAGCGACCGGCGATGGCGGGTGGTGTCCCGGCCATGCTCCTGCACCCGCAGCACACCGTAGAAATTGCGCGCGGTGACAATGCTGTCCTGGTAGAACTCCACGATGCCCCATATCGCGCAGCCGGCCGTCGTCAGCACCGCTGCCGTGGCGAGTGCTCCGAATACGAGATGGCCGCGCCGCACCTGCCAGAGCAGCAGCAAGGCCGTCACGACGAGCCCGCCCGCGAGCTCGAAGTACGCAGGCAGCACCAGCGGCGCGGCGATGCCGACCAGCACCGAGCCGAGCGCACCGCCCAGCGAGATCATCAGGTAGAACCGGGTCAGATATCGTGGCGCCGGCTTCACCCCCACGAGTTCGCCGTGGCAGAACATGCAGGCGACGAAGAGCCCGCCGCAGAAGACTCCGATCTGCAGGGCGAGCTCGTGCGTCAGCTTCGGATCGGCAAGTGTCCACGCCATCACGCACAGCGCGGCCGCGAGCATGGAGAGGAACGTGTCGCGCCGGTACCAGCCCTTGCCGTCGAAGCAGAGGATGAACGTGAGGAGATAGATCGCGAGCGGGGCGAGCCACAACAACGGCACGGCGGCGATGTTCTGCGTGATGTGGTTGGACACGGCGAGCAACAGGAGCGACCCGGTCGCGGCCAGAACGCACCACAGGATCTGGCGCCGGAGGGTCGGTGGTGGCTCCTCCGGGACTGCGCCCTCGCGTTTTGCCGCGTGGTCGGGGGGCGCGACGACCGCAGGAGCTGCGGCGTGCTTCAGGCTCGACCAGCCGGCGGCTGCGCAGAGACCGACGAAGAGCGCATAAGCGATCGACCAGCCGATCGCCTGCGCGCGCGTCGGGGCCCACGGCTCCAACAGAAACGGGTAACCGATGAGTGCCAGCATCGACGCGAGATTCGACAGCGCGAACAGCCGGTACGGACTCGCGCCGGGCCGCGCGCGCGCGAACCAGACCTGGACCAGCGGGCTCGTCGTCGACAGCAGGAAGTATGGCAGCCCGATGGTCGCCGCGAGCATGCCCAGGATCAGCCAGGGTGGGCTCTCGCTGCCGGTCGGCTTCCAGTGGGCGCCGGGAACGATCGGCAGCAGGGCGACGGACGCGACCAGCAGCACCGTGTGCAGCTTGACCTGCGCGCGCGCGTCGAGCCGGCGCACGACATAGTCGGAATAGGCGTAGCCGGCGAGCAGTGCCGTCTGAAAGAACACGAGGCACGTGGTCCAGACGGCGGCCGAGCCGCCGAACCACGGCAGGATCTGCTTCGCGACCACCGGCTGCACCAGGAACAGCAGGAACGCGCTGACAAAAATGGTGACGGCGTAGAGGGGCATCGGGGGCCGGTTCGAAACTTGCGATCGCGCCGCGAACGCGCAGCGGGAAATCGCGCATTCTACCGGACGAGTGGCGGGAGGTCGGCTGGTCACGCGCCGGCCTTCGCCGCGCGCGGTTCCGGTGGCGCCGAGGCCCTTCAGTACGTCGTCTTCGGGCGGAAGTACTCGACGCGGTCGATCGAGTGGACGGCAAGCTCCTTGACATCCACGCCCTGCAGCACGCGCAGCGGGATGTCGGTTCCGGCGGCGCCGCGTCCCCACACCTTGCGGTAGAACTCCGACTGCGTGCGCACGCCTTCGCCGCCGACGCCGAGAATGATGTCCCCGACCTTGATGCCGGCCTGGTCGCCCGGTCCTTCGGGCGACACCCGCGAAACCTGCAGGCGTCCCTGCACTTCGTCGGTGGCGACGCCGAGCCACGGCCGCGCGGGCCCCGCGCGCCGTCCCGTCCGCACGAGATCCGCGAGGATCGGTTTCAGCACGTCGATCGGCACGAACATGTTGCCCGGCAGTGTCGCTTCGCCGACGCTCGCCTCGCGCACGATCAACGAGCCGATGCCGACGAGCTGCAGGTCCTTGTTGACGAGCGCGGCACCGCTCCAGTTCAGCGTCGGCGGCGACGTGAAGATCGCCTGCTCGAGCAGGTACTCCCAGCTGCCGGTGAACGGGCGCGTCGACACGACGTACGCGCGCGTCACGTCGTCGGGGCCGGCGTGGTTGACGATCATCATGGGCTCGCGTTCCGCCAGCTTTCCCGATTCCCCGAGCGGCAGCGGCGACGCGGTCAGCGGCACGACGGCACGCACCAAGCCCAATCCCGTCGCATGGTCATACGCGATCACGCGCGCCGGCAAGATCCGTCCCCGCTGGTCGACCAGACTCACCTCGTCGGCCTCGACGATCAGGTAGCCGACGGTGAGGATAAGCCCGTCGTCGCCGATGACCACACCGGTGCCTTCGCGCTCCTGGCCGAGAGTCGCGCTGCTGCGCGCGTTGGGCACCGCGCGCGCGCGGACCTTGACGATCGCCGCAAAGAAGCGCTCGGCGTCAGGGGTCTCGGTGTTCGCCGCGGCCGTCTTTGGTTCGGACATGGCCGGCGTCGCAGCATAGCCGGCCAGCGGCGCCAGCAGCACCAGAGGAAGAACAACGGCGACGGCTCGACCGAGCGTCGTGGCGAGCGCGCCGAAGAACGGGATCGGGCTACTGCGGGAAGGCATGGCGACCTCCTCGAGATTCCACCAACGGGGCAGGTGGTGCAGCGGACAGCGGGCGCATTCGGCGCGTGCTCGCGCCGGCAGCGGGTTCAAGTCGTCAATATAGCGCGCCTGCCGCCGTGCGCAAGCGACGGCTGCCAATTCACCTGCGCGCGCCGCGCGCTCGACGGGCGGAAATGCCGGCCGCAAGCGGGGCTCCGCGCCGCGATCGGCTGGCGCCGCTGCGTATAATCCTTCGGCAAACTCCTCCGGAGCCTGTCATGGCCACCCGCAAGAAACCCGAAGCGCTGCGCTCGCATCGCTGGTACGGCACCAACGACCTGCGCGCTTTCGGCCACCGTTCGCGCAGCGCGCAGATGGGCTATTCGCGCGCCGACTACCTCGGCAAGCCGGTGGTCGCCATCATCAACACGTGGAGCGACATCAATCCTTGCCACTCGCACTTTCGCCAGCGCGCCGAGGAAGTGAAGCGGGGGATCTGGCAGGCGGGCGGCTTCCCGGTCGAGATGCCCGCGATCACGCTCTCCGAGCCGTTCCAGAAGCCGACGACGATGCTCTATCGCAACCTGCTGGCGATGGAGACCGAGGAGTTGCTCCGCTCGTATCCGGCCGACGGCTGCGTGCTGATGGGCGGCTGCGACAAGACCACGCCCGCGCTGCTGATGGGCGCCATCAGCATGAACCTGCCGGCGATCTTCATGCCGGCCGGTCCGATGCTGCGCGGCGACTGGCGCGGCGGTCCGCTCGGCAGCGGCTCCGACGTCTGGAAGTACTGGGCGGAGCTTCGCGCCGGCAACATCACCGACGAGACCTGGCAGCAGATGGAGAACGGCATCGCGCGCTCGCCAGGCCATTGCATGACGATGGGGACCGCGTCGACGATGACCTCCGCCGCCGAGGCGCTGGGCTTCACGCTGCCGGGCGCCGCGTCGATTCCCGCCGCCGACTCGCGCCACGCGCGGATGGCGAGCGATTCCGGCCGGCGCGTCGTCGAGATGGTGTGGGAGGACCTGAAGCCGCGCGATGTCCTGACCGCCGCCGCGGTGGACAACGCGATCACTGCGGTGCTGGCGCTTGGCGGATCGACCAATGCGATTGTGCATCTGGTCGCGATCGCCCGGCGCGCCGGTATCGCTCTCACGCTCGACCGCTTCGATGCGATCGCGCGCAGGACGCCGCTCCTCGCCAACGTGCGGCCGGCGGGCCAGCACCTGATGGAGGACTTCTATTACGCCGGCGGGCTGCGCGCGCTGCTTGCGTCGATCGGGGATCTGCTCTCGCTCGGCGAGCGCACGGTCAACGGCAGGACGCTCGGCGAGAACATCGCCGGCGCGGAAGTCTTCAACGCCGAGGTGATCCTGCCGCGCAAAGCGCCGCTGGTCGCGAGCGACAGCCTCGCCGTGCTGCGCGGCAATCTCGCGCCCGACGGCGCGGTGATAAAGCCGGCCGCGGCCGAAGCGCGGTTGCTGCGGCACACCGGCCCTGCGGTGGTTTTCGCCGACTACAACGACATGGCGGCGCGCATCGACGATCCCGCGCTCGTGGTGACCGCCGACTCGGTGCTGGTCCTGAAGCACGCGGGTCCGCTCGGCGCGCCGGGGATGCCCGAATGGGGCCAGCTGCCGATCCCGAAGAAGATCCTCGCCACCGGCGTGCGCGACATGCTGCGCATCTC
>CAYGYQ010000153.1:0-8582 GCA_964354035.1 uncultured Bordetella sp. | reverse complement strand
CTCCAGCAGCAGCGTGAGCTTGCTCGCGTCGACGCTGACGAAGTCCTTGATCCAGGAGCGCAGCGCGGCCGCCGGCAGCTCGCTCGTGTCGAAGGCGAAGCCGAGCGGGCGGACCTCGGCCAGCAACCCGCGCTCGTAGTCGATCGCCTCGGTCAGCGTGCGCGCATCGCTCGAGAACGGATGGCGCCGGCGCGTCTCGGAAAAACGCTTGACCAGCGTTTCGGTTTTCGCGTCGAGATAGAGGAAACGCACGTTCCAGGCCAGCGCGCGCAGCTCCGCTATCGTGCCGGCCAGGCCGGCCAGGCCGGGAGCGGTCTTGACGTCGAGCGCTATCGCCACGCGATCGCGTCCGGCGTCTGCAAGGTAGCGGGCGGTCGCGGCGACCAGGGGCAGCGGCAGGTTGTTGACGGCGTAATAGCCGCAGTCCTCGAGCGCGCCGAGCGCAACGCTCTTGCCGGAGCCGGACACGCCGCCGAGCAGCAGGAGATCCATCGCCGGGTGCCGGCGCCGGAGGGCGTCAGCCGCCGTCCTCCATCAGTTGCGTCTGCCGGTCGATGAACTCCTTCGTGCTGTCGATGCCGCGCTGGTTCAGCACGAAGTTGCGCACGGCGGCCTCGACCAGCACGGCGAGGTTGCGTCCGGCAGCGACCGGGATCGTCACCTTGCGCACGGGCACGCCCAGGATTTCCTGGAACGTCGCGTTCACCTGCAACCGGTCCAGCTCGGAAAATGCCTCGTTGCTATGGTCCTCGAGGTGAACCATGAACTTCAGCAGCTTGCGCGGGCGTACGGCGGTCTCGCCGAAGATCGTGCGGATGTTGAGGATGCCGATGCCGCGCACTTCGAGAAAATCCCTGAGCACCGCGGGGCACCGGCCCTCGAGCGTGTCGGGCGAGATGCGATAGATTTCGACGATGTCGTCGGCGATGAGCCCGTTGCCACGCGAGATGAGCTCGAGCGCGAGCTCGCTCTTGCCGATCGCCGACGCCCCGGTGACGAGCACACCCATTTCGAGCACGTCGAGGAACACGCCGTGCAGCGTGGTCGACTCGGCGAGTACGCGCGAAAGGAAGAGCCGGAACACCTCGACCAGGTGCGGCGAGGGCTGCGCCGACGTGAAGAGCGCGACGTGGTTGGCGTCGCAGCTGTGCACCAGGTACGGCGGCACCGCTTCGCCGTTGGCGACGACGATCGCGACCAGCTCGGCCGTGAACAGTCGGTCGATCGACGACACGAGCTCGCTTTCCGTCAAGGCGCGAAGGTAGGCGAGTTCCGCGGCACCCAGGATCTGGATGCGGAACGGATGAATGAAGTTCATGTGCCCGACCTGGCCGATCGTCGGCTTCAGCGCCGCCTCGCCGGTCAGCACGCGATTTCCGCCCTGCCGTCCGGCGACCCAGCGCAGGCCGAGGCGGACCTGGCTGTCGTCAAAGAGCCGCTCGACGCTGACCTGGCGCACGACGCCGGTTTCGGCGCTCACGGCTGGGGCACCCAGCGCTCGAACAACGCCCGCAAGCCGGCGGCGTCGGTCGGACCCGCCAGGCCGTCGCGAAAGCGCGCTTCGGAAAACATCTGCGCCAGCTCCGAGAGCAGCTGCAGGTGCTGTTCGGTCGCCTGCTCCGGGACGAGCAGGATGAACACCTGGGCGACGGGCTTGCCGTCGGGCGCATCGAAGGGTATCGGCGATTTGAGGCGGATGAAAGCGCCCTGCGCTTCGCGCAAGCCGCGGATGCGCCCGTGGGGTATGGCGATGCCCTGCCCCAGGCCGGTGGATCCCAGCTTCTCGCGCGCCTGCAGGCTGTTGACGACGACCTGCCGGGAAAGGCCGTGGTTGGCTTCGAACAGTGCGCCGACGGCGTCGAACAGGCGGGATTTCGATCCCGCGTCGAGATCGAGCAGGATGTTCCCGGTCGGCAGCAACTCGGCGATCTGGCTCATCGGCGGCTGGGGCGTGGTGGCGCGGATGGTGGCGATCGTCGGGGCCGAAAGGGCTGTCCGGCGGCCCGGAGGGCTCTAGTCCGGCGTCGTCCCGGGGGCGCCGCGCGCGCCGGGAACCGGCGCGGGAGACGGCTCGGCGGCAGCCTCACGCTTGATCGCAGCGGCCTCGTGCCGGTGCAGCTCACGCTTCTCCTTGTGCTTCAGCACCTGCCGGTCGAGCTTGTCGGCCAGAGCGTCGATCGCGGCGTACATGTCCGCTTCGATCGCCTCGACATGGATGTCCTTGCCGCGCGCGTGCAGGTTGACTTCGACCTTGTGCCGCAGCTTGTCCACCGACATCACGACATTGACGTCGATGACGTCGTCGAAATGGCGCGTCACGCGATCGAGCTTGGCCGTGACATAGTCGCGAATCGCGGGTGTGATTTCCAGTCGGTGGCCGGTGAGGTTAAGGTTCATCAAGCATCTCCTCGATGCGCGCCAGGGCGTGCCGTCAGGGCGCCTTGCGCAGGTTGACGGGAGGTATCTGCAGCGCCTCCCGGTACTTGGCGACCGTGCGCCGGGCCACGATGATTCCCTGCTCGCCCAGCAGTTCCGCGATCCGGCTGTCGGTGAACGGCGACTTCAGGTCTTCGGCGGCGATCAGCTGCTTGATGAGCGCGCGGATGGCAGTCGCCGACGCCGCGCCGCCCGTGTCCGTCGCCACATGGCTGCCGAAGAAATACTTGAGCTCGTAGGTGCCGCGCGTCGTGAGCATGTACTTCTGCGTCGTCACGCGCGAAATCGTCGATTCGTGCAGGTTCAGCATCGTCGCGATCTCGCGCAGGACCATCGGCCGCATCGCGACGTCGCCGTGCTCGAAGAAGCGGCGCTGCCGCTCGACGATGGCCTGCGCCACGCGCAGGATCGTCTCGAAACGCTGCTGGACGTTGCGGATCAGCCACTTGGCTTCCTGCAGCTGCGCGGACAGCTGCTGGTTCGACGAGTCGCGGTTGCGCGTGAGGATGTCCGCGTAGATGCGATTGAGCCGCAGCTTGGGCATCGCGGATTCGTTGAGCGCGGCCACCCACTTGCCGCGCACTTTCTTGACGACGACGTCGGGAATCACGAAATTCGCCTCGGACTTGGCGAACGCCGCGCCGGGACGGGGGCTCAGGCTCATCACCAGGGCGCGCATCGCGCGCACGCCGGCGTCGTCGGTGTGGAGGAGGCGCTTCAGCTTGACGAAATCGCGCGCCGCCAGCAGCGGCAGATGCTCGGTGACGACCGTCAGCGCCTCGGCGCGGAAGGGCGTCGTCTCCGGCAGCGCCTTCAGCTGCAACGCCAGGCATTCGGAGGCGTCGCGCGCGCCGATGCCCGCGGGCTCGAAGCTCTGCAGGTAGCAGAGCGCGATCGACAGTTCGTCCGGATCGATCTCGAGCTCTTCGGGAAACATCTCCGCCACCTCGTCGAGCGAGAGGTGGAGATACCCGTCGTCGTCCAGCGCGTCGATCAGCGCGCCGACGAGCCGCCGGTCGCGCAGCGGCAGGTTGAGCACGGCGAGCTGCGACAGCAGATGATCGCGCAGCGAGCTCAACGCGACCTGCTGCGGATAGAAGCCGTCATCGTCGTCGTCGGACGACGACCCGCCGCCGCCCCAATCCGAATCGCCGCCGGTGTAGTCCTCGAAATCGGCGCGGTCGACCGTCTCCGGCCTTTCGCGCGTTTCGTCGCCCGCCTCCTTGCCGCCGGCGCGATCGTCGTCGTGCGTCGGCGCCGCCTCGGTCGCCGACGCGGCGGCGCCGGCGAGCTGCGCGGCGGTGGGCGGCGGCTCGTCCTCGCCTTCGGCTTTCTCGAGGAGCGGGTTCTCCTGCAGCATCCGCTCGACCTCCGCGTTCAGCTCGACCGTGGACAGCTGCAGCAGCCGAATCGACTGCTGCAGCTGGGGGGTGAGCGTGAGGTGCTGGCTGAGCTTGAGCTGGAGGGTTTGCTTCATGCGTTACGGAACATGCATTGCCTCAGAGCCGGAAGTGCTCTCCGAGATAGACCTTCCTGACCGCATCATTATAAACAATCTCGTCGGGAGCGCCGGAAGCCAGGACCCGCCCCTCGTTGATGATATAGGCGCGGTCGCAGATGCCGAGCGTCTCGCGCACGTTGTGGTCGGTGATGAGCACGCCTATATCGCGCTGCTTCAGGAACCCGATGATCTTCTGGATGTCGAGGACCGCGATCGGATCGACGCCCGCGAACGGCTCGTCGAGCAGGATGAAGCGCGGCCGGGTCGCGAGCGCGCGGGCGATTTCGACGCGCCGGCGCTCGCCACCCGAGAGCGAGAGCGCCGGCGCGTTGGCGAGATGGGAGATCGACAGATCCTCGAGCAGCGCGTCGAGACGGTTGGCGAGCGCATCGGCATCGAGGTCCTGCAGCTCGAGGATGGCGCGGACGTTCTCGGCGACCGTCAGCTTGCGGAAGATCGACGCCTCCTGCGGCAGGTACGACAGCCCAAGCCGGGCGCGGATGTGGATCGGCAACCGCGACAGGTTGCGTCCGTCGAGCTCGATCCGTCCGCCGTCCGCCGCGACCAGCCCGACGATCATGTAGAAACACGTCGTCTTGCCCGCGCCGTTGGGGCCGAGCAGGCCGACGACCTCGCCGCTCGCGACCTCGAGCGAGACGTCGTGGACGACCGTGCGCGCCTTGTAGCGCTTTTCGAGCCGGGTGACCGACAGGTGGCTCGTCGGACGCGACCCGGGAGCCGCTTCGTCCACGCTCACTTGGCGGCCGGCGGCGCGAGGTCGCCGGCGGGCTTCAACGTCAGGGGCGATCCGGTCGCCGCGGGCGGGGCCGCCTTCGCCCCGTCCTTGGACTTGCCCGACGCCGGCACGTCGGATTTGGGCTGGAACGTGCCGCGCACGCGCGCACCGGGCCCCGCCGGGTCGCCGGTGGTGCTGGCGCGCCCCTCCGCCTTGAAGACCTCGGTCCCGACGTTGTACGAGACGTAGTTGCTCCGGATCTCGTCCTGGCCCCGCTTCAGCAGCGCGCGATCGAACAGCTCGACCAGCTCTTTCGCGCCGTCGTACTCGATGCGTTGCGCGTAGCCTTCGTAGTATTCGTCCACGCCGTCACGCTTCTGGCGGACGGCGACCGGGTTGCCATGGGCCGTCGCGGACAGCGAGTTGTCGGCGTTCTGCCTGAACACGATGCGGTCGGCGCGGATCGACAGCGTGCCCTGGGTGATGATCACGTTGCCGGCGAGCGTGCCGCCGCGTGCCTGCAGGTCGGCATCACCGGTGTCGCCGGAGAAGCTGATCGGTTTGTTCCTGTCCGCTTGCTCGGCCCATGCCGCAGGCGCCGCGGCGAGCGTCGTCACGACGGCGATCCATGCCGCCGTGCGGGCGCCGCGACGCGGAACAAGGCGGAGGCGGAAAAGGGCAATCACTTCGGCGGCGTGTCAGGTTGAAATGTGCCGCGCACGGCCGACTTGAGCTTGAACGTGCGCGCGTTGTTGTCGAGGATCATGCCGACGCCGTGGATTATTCCACGCGGTTCCTCGATCGTCACGGGCCGGTCGGTTTCCGCGCGTCCCAGTTTCGGATTGACTCGCAGCAGGTCGGTGGTGAACGTCACGGGCCCCGTCGGACCGGGGTCGCGCGTGGTGGCCGCGATGGCGTCGCGCGTGGCGCGCACGGTGCCCCGCAGCGTGACCGTCTCCCGGTCGCCGGAGACGGTGCCGGCGTCGGCGGTGACCGCCAGGCGGGCCTTGCCGGGATCGGTCATTTCGAACGAGAGTGCTGCGAGCTCGACGCTGCCGTCGTCCGGATAGTGCCGGGCGCTGGCCGCCGCGAGCATTTGCCGGACCCGACCCTCCGCGTCGAAGCTGACCGCGCTCAAGCGCTCGATAAACAGGTCAGGATCGTGCCGCGCCGATCCGTCGTCCCGGGGCGCGGGGGCCTGCACTTGGGCATCGAGCCAGTACGTCAGCGCCGCGAGGCCGCCCAGCAGGATTGCCGGCGACCAGGCGACCAGCCGATCGAGGCGCACGCGCTGGGGTGGCATCGGTTCAGCGCTCCCTTGCCCAGGAGCCGCAACCGCGGTCAGGGTGGCGGTTGCTCATCCGTTGGCCTCAGGCACCAAAGGCTGCACGCTGCGCTTCGAGGGTGCCCTGCGCGGCCAGGATCATCTCGCAGACCTCCCGCACGGCACCCATGCCCCCGTCGCGGCCGGTCACGAAATGGGCGCGCGCGCGCACGGAAGCGGTCGCATGGGGTACCGAGACCGCGAATCCGCAGCGGACGAAAACGGGGACATCGGGGAGGTCGTCGCCGATATGGGCGCAGGCGGCCGGCAGCAGCGCGAGCTCGCGGCGCAGCGCCTCCCAGGGCGTCAGTTTGTCCTGCGCGCCCTGCATGACGCGCGCCACGCCCAGGGCACGCGCGCGGTGGAGCACCGCGGGCGCGTTGCTGCCGGTAATCCACGCGACGGTGATGCCCGCGTGCATCAGCATCTTCAGGCCCACCCCGTCGAGCGCGCTGAAGGACTTGAATTCGCGGCCCTCGTCGTCGACATGGATGCGCCCGTCTGTCAGCACGCCGTCGACGTCGCAGGTCAGCAGGCGGATCTCCCGCGCCTGCAAGGCGATTTCGGCGCTCATTGCACGACCCCCACGCTTGCGGCTTTCGCCGCTGCGCTGCCCCCCGGGGGGGTGGGATTCGCGCCTTGGGGCGGCCCGGCGGCGCTCATCAGACCACCCTCGCCCGGAAGAGGTCGTGCAGATGCAGCGCGCCGACGAGCTTCCGGTCGTCGTCCGCAACCAGCAGCACCGTCACCTTGGGCATGGCCTCCATCAGGTCCACGCACTCGATCGCCAGCCGATCAGGGCCGATGGTTCGCGGCGTGGGCGTCATGACGCTGCGCACGCCCGTTGCGCCGATGTCGCGCACGCGTTCGAGGCAGCGGCGCAGGTCGCCATCGGTGAAGATGCCGGCGATCCGCCGGGTGGCGTCGACCACGGCCGTCATGCCCATGCCCTTGCTGCTCATCGCGACAACGGCCTCACCCAGCGTCGCCTCCATGCCGACCATGGGCAGGGCGGAGCCGCTCACCATCACATCGCGCACCCGGGTGAGCAGGCGGCGCCCCAGGGGGCCCCCGGGGTGCGACCGGGCGAAGTCCTCGACGGAGAAGCCGCGCGCGTCGAGCAGCGCGAGCGCGAGCGCGTCGCCCAGCGCCAGGGTGGCGGTCGTGCTGGCCGTGGGCGCGAGCCCCAGCGGGCAGGCCTCGGCGTCGACCGCCGCATCCAGATGCACATCGGCGGCCTGCGCGAGGGAAGACTGCTCGTTGCCGGTCAGCGCGATGATCGCAGCACCCTGTCGCTTGAGGTGAGGCGTCAACAGGACCAGTTCGTCAGTCTCGCCTGAATTCGACAGCATCACCACGACATCGTCCGGCGTGATCATGCCGAGGTCGCCATGCGAGGCTTCCGCCGGGTGCACGAAGAAAGCGGGGGTCCCCGTCGAGGCCAGCGTCGCCGCGAGCTTGCGCGCGATGTGGCCGGACTTGCCGATGCCCGACACGACCACGCGGCCCCGGCAATGGAGGATCAGCACGACCGCGGCGACAAAGGCGTCACCGAGCCGCGCGGCGAGCCCGGCAATGGCCGCGGCTTCGGTCGCCAGGACGTGGCGGGCGAGTGCCAGCACCTGCGCCGGATCGATCCCGGCGCGGCCGGGAGCCGCTACGGGAGCGGCAGGGGCGGTGACGCTCATCTTATGGAGTATAACCGAGCGGCCCCATGCTACATTCGATCATCCCGCCGGGGCCCGCCGCGCCGGCCGCCGTCGCACCCGCCCGATGCCGCAGACGCTGAAACTGATTCTCGTCCTGCTCGCCGCCGCTGTTGTCGTCGTCGTCATCTGCCGGCTCGTCCGACTGCCGCCGATCCTGGGCTACCTGCTGGTCGGGATGGCCGTCGGCCCGCACGCGCTCGCGCTCGTGCCCGATACCGCGGATGTGCGCGATCTCGCCGAATTCGGCATCGTGTTCCTGATGTTCTCGATCGGCCTCGAGTTCAGCCTGCCGCAACTGAAGGCCATGCGCCGGGCCGTGTTCGGGCTGGGGCTGGCGCAGGTCGCGATCACCACGCTCGGGGGCGTGGCGGCGCTGCAGGCGCTGGGCTTCGGCTGGCAGGCGGGCTTCGCTCTGGGCGGCGCGCTGGCGATGAGCTCGACGGCGATCGTGTCGAAGATGCTCGCGGAGCGCATGGAACTCGCGACCCCGCACGGCCGCGACGTGATGGCCATTTTGCTGTTCCAGGACCTGGCCGTCGTCGCGTTCCTGATCGTCCTCCCGTCGCTGTCTTTGGGCGGCAGCGAGCTCGCGTTCGCGCTGGCGGCCGCAGGGGTCAAGGCGGCAATCGCGCTCGGGCTCATCCTCTTCGCGGGCCAGAAGCCCATGCGCGCGTGGTTCCATCTGGTCGCGCGACAGCGCAGCTCCGAGCTCTTCATGCTCAACCTGCTGCTCATCACACTGGGGCTCGCGGCGCTCACGGAGCTCGCCGGCCTGTCGCTCGCGCTGGGTGCCTTCCTTGCCGGCATGCTGATCGCCGAGACCGAATACCGCTATCAGGTCGAGGAGGACATCAAGCCGTTTCGCGACGTGCTGCT
>CAYGYQ010000152.1:0-8604 GCA_964354035.1 uncultured Bordetella sp. | reverse complement strand
GCGCTCGAGCGCATCCTGCAGATGGAATTGCGCGTAGCGCCCGAGCTTGCCGGACTGCAAGTGGGGCTGGATGCGGGAATCGAAGAGCTCGACGGTCGCGGCCGGCGCCAGGAAACTCGCCGACGCGATGTTCCAGCCCTGCGTGACCAGCCAGTCCGCAAGATACGCGAGGACGATGGCCCCTGCCGAGTGGCCGACGAGGTGCAGGCGAATCGTGTCCCGTTGCGGGGTCAGCAGTTCCATCAATTGCATGCCGCCGCCGCGGCCCGCGGTGTTGTACGTGATGAGGCGGCCCTTGTCCTTCATGTCCTGCCACACGCTCCTGCCAACCATCCGCACGATGCCCTCGACCCGGTCGCTCCACGCGTCGTCGAGCATGGTGACCAGGCCCCCGGTCGGGATCTCGCCGCGTATCCTCAGCTCGTTCTGCACCCGGTCGTTCAGGACGGACAGGAGGTCCGATTCCCAGATGAGGTAGATCGGAAACACCCTGGCGTCGGTGAAGAGCTTCACCCATTCCTGCGCGGACTCGCCCGCACCCTGCTCGTCCACGAGCCCGCCGTGCGCGTAGATGGCCACGTCGATCGGTGCCCCCGACGGAATGTTCCACTCGGCACGCTTGGCCGGCAGCAGGTGGCTCGCCAGCTCTTCCAGATCCTGGTAGGTCGTGTGAAACTCGCCGGCGGGCGACAGCTCGCCGTTGCGGCCCGTGTTGACCACGTAGGGTGACAGCGCATGCAAATCGAGCAGAGTACTGCCCGACGCGCCGAACCTGGCACCGGATACGCGGGACCGGCCGGTCGCCTGCGCTTCGTGGCGGCGCGTGACCACGCCCAGCTGCGCGACCCAGCAGTCGTAGCCATGCTTGATCCAGTCCTCGTAGGTGAGCATCGCGAGACCCTGCGTGCCCCAGCCGCCGCCCCACGAGTTCTGGACGATGAAGCCGTATTCGTCGTAGCCGACGAGAGCGAACGCGTGGCCGTCGTCCGGGCCTGCCTGGCAAGGATAGGGAATCGTCCAAATCCCGTTGGGCGCGGCGCGGCGACCGCCTTTGCGCGTGTAGCCGTCGTTCCAGCCATCGTGCGCGAGCGCGCTCGCCAGCAGCACGCCGGCCTCGTTGAGCGCGACCTGCATGTCGACCACCGAACGCGAGTCGACGCGATAGTACGCGCCGAGCGGCCGGCGAACGCCGTCGTCCCACCAGTCGGCCTTGCCCGTAGGGCCGGGCTCGTCGAGTTTCGGCCAGAACGATTGCGCGCACACGCCGTGCTTGAACCAACCCTTCAGCGCTCCGCGCAGCGAAGAGCCTCCGTCCGGCGCCTCGCCGCGCAGGTCATCGTAGCGGCGCGCCATGCCGTAGAGCATGAACGCCGAGACAGCTTCGGCCGGCGCGCAATCACGGCGCGCCGTCAGCACATGCACGACGGTCGCCAGCGCAAAGCCAGTGCACGCGCTGGTGTCGCGCTGATGCAGTCGCGGACGATGGGGGGCCGGAGGGGCCGACAGGCGCGGGCGCGGCGCGAAAGCGACCGCGGGCCGGTAGGGCCGGTCGCGGAAATCGACGCTGTCCGGGACGACGTTGCGCAGCGGCGGGCCCGCCACGCGCGGCTTGCTCGCACTGCGCTTCCTTGCGGGAACCTTGCCCGATACCGGCAGTGCCATGGAATCCTCCCTTGCGGTGGACGCTACTTGGTCGGCGCCGTGCAGTCGCCGACGCGCTTGCCCGACACCGCCATGTTCATGGCGTCGTTGGTCCTGGCCATCGTCATGGGCATGCCCGCCATTTCCATCTTGGACGAGATTTCCCACAGCTCGTCCTTGCCCTGCGCCGCTACAGGGAACGAGCTGACGAGCGCGGCGATCAGGACAGCCACAGCACCGGCGGAGGGGCAACGGTTACCGAGTTTCATGTGCTGTCTCCTTTGTAAACAGCGGGTCGGGCCGGCCCATCCGGAAATGGGTGACGACGGAAAATTGTACGCCGTCACCGCGGCCGGAACGTGCTGCTGGCCGGGAGCGCGTAACGGGCCTGTCGGCTGCGAGGTCGCCACGATAAGCTTTGTTGCCACATGGTGTAAAGTTTGTGTCGCGGCGCGGTTTTGCAGCGCGACGAGTCCGAACCTGGAGGAAAAACGCAATGTTCGATCCTGTCTCGATACCCTTCGGCGCGAAGATGTTGTTCAACACCGTGAAGCTCAAGCCCGGCGTCAACATGGACGACGTCGAGCTCGCGCTGGGCGAGATGTGCAACGTGGTGAAGGATACCTACGGCGGCGACAAGGGCGGATTCATCGCCGGGCAGGTGCTCAAATTCTCCGGCTTCGTTTCCGACGAGGGCTCGCTCGCCGAGTCGCGCACCGCCGACGCGCACATCGCGATCGTCACCTATTGGCGCTCGTTCGAGGAGCACGAGAAGTCGCACGCCGACTCGGTGTTCCAGGCCAAGTTCGACGCGCTCGCGGCCATGTGCACGGAGAGCAAGGAGCTGGGCTACGACCTGCTGTGGCAGGGCTCGCCGGAGTAGAGAAGGCGCACGTCCCGCGGGCGGTCTTGCCGCCGGCAGCGGGCACCGCGACCGGACCCGGCGCCGATCCCGCTCCCCGGCCGGTTATACGTGCCTCCGGCGGTTGACCGCGTAATAGAGCACGGGGATCACGACCAGCGTCAGCAGCGTCGACACCAGGATGCCGAACACCAGCGCGATGGCGAGGCCGTTGAAGATCGGGTCGTCGAGAATGAAGAACGCGCCCAGCATCGCCGCGAGACCGGTGAGCGCGATCGGCTTTGCGCGGGCGGCGGCGGCGTCGACGATCGCCTGGGCGAACGGCACGCCCTTTCCGACCTGGAGGTTGACGAAATCGACCAGCAGGATCGAGTTGCGCACGATGATCCCCGCGAGCGCGATCATCCCGATCATCGACGTCGCCGTGAACGGCGCGCCGAGGAGCGCATGGCCGGGCATCACGCCGATGATGGTCAGTGGAATCGGCGCCATGATGACGAGCGGCGTCACGTAGGAGCCGAACTGGGCGACCACCAGCAGGTAGATGAGCACCAGGCCGACGCCGTATGCGATCCCCATGTCGCGGAACGTCTCGTAGGTCACCTGCCATTCGCCGTCCCACTTGAGCGCATAGCCGCGGTACGGATCCGACGGTTGCGTGATGAAGTGCTCGGTCAATGCGCCGGCGTTGGGAACGACGAGCTCGCCGACGCGGCCGCGCGCGCCGAACATCCCGTACAGCGGGCTGTCGGTCTTGCCCGCCATGTCGGCCACCACGTAGGTCACCGGCAGCAGATCCTTGTGGTAGATCGTCTTCTCCCGCAGCGCCGGCTGCACCTTGACCAGCTCCGATAGCGGCACGCCCGCGCCGGTCTCCGAGCGCACCGTCATCGCGAGCAGCGTATCGAGCCGGCCCTGCTGCTCCGGCGGGATCGTCAGCCGCACCGGCACGCCGTATTTCGCCTGGCCGTCGCGCAGCGCGGTGACGTCGTCGCCGGCGAGCCCGACGCGCAGCGCGGCGACGATGTCCGCGACCGTCACGCCCGCGAGCGCCGCCTTGCGCTGGTCGACGCGCACCACCGCCCGCGGCGCGTTGTCCTCGATCGAGTCGTCGAGCCCGATGACGCCCTCCGTCCTGCCGAGCGCCCCGCGCACGCCCTTGGCGAGCGCGTGCCGCCCCGCCTCGTCCGGTCCGTAGATCTCGGCCACGATCGGCGAGAGCACCGGCGGTCCCGGCGGGACTTCGACGACCTTGACCTTCGCCTTGTGCTTCGCGCCGATCGCTTCGAGCGCCGGGCGCACCGCAGCCGCGATCTCGTGGCTCTGGCGCGAGCGCTGCTTGCGGTCGACGAGGTTGACCTGCAGATCGCCCTGCTCTGGCATCTGCCGCAGCTCGTACTGCCGGACGAGGCCGTTGAAATTGATCGGCGACGCCGTGCCCGCGTAGGCCTGGTAGTCGATGACCTCGTCGAGGGTGGCGACGTGGGCCCCCAGGTCGGCGAGCGCTGCCGCCGTGGCCTCGACCGGCGCGCCGGCCGGCATGTCGACGATCACCTGCAACTCGCTCTTGTTGTCGAACGGCAGCATCTTCAGCACCACGAGCTGCACGAGCGCGAGCGACACCGACGCGAGGATCGCGACAACGATCCCGACGCCGAGCCACTTCCGCCGCCGCCCGCCGCGCCGGGCGTCGACGAACGGCGTGAGCAGCCGCGCGAACGTCGACGCGAGCCAGCGATCGAGCCGGCTCTCGGCATGGCCCGCGTGCGCGTGTTGCGGCATAAGCTTGAGCGCCAGCCACGGCGTGATCACGAACGCCACCGCGAGCGATATCACCATGCCCATGCTCGCGTTGATCGGGATCGGGCTCATGTACGGACCCATCAGCCCGGTCACGAACGCCATCGGCAACAGCGCCGCGATCACCGTGAACGTGGCGAGGATCGTCGGGCCGCCCACTTCGTCGACCGCGCGCGGAATCAGGTCCGCGAGCGGCGCATCGGGTTCGAGTGCGCGATGGCGATGGATGTTCTCGACGACGACGATCGCGTCGTCGACCAGGATGCCGATCGAGAAGATCAGCGCGAACAGGCTCACGCGATTCAGCGTGAAGCCCCACGCCCAGGACGCGAACAGCGTGGCCGAGAGCGTCAGCAGCACCGCGACACCGACGATCACTGCCTCGCGCCGGCCGAGCGTCACCAGCACCAGCGCGACGACGGAGGCCGTCGCGAACAGCAGCTTCGAGATCAGGAGCTTGGCCTTGTCGTCCGCGGTGCGCCCGTAGTCGCGCGTGACGCTGGTCTCGATGCCGGCGGGGATCACGGTATTGCGGAGCTGCGCGAGGCGCTGCTCGACCCGCTGCGCGACGACCACCGCGTTCTCGCCCGTCTTCTTTGTTACCTGGATCGTGACCGCGGGCCACGCGCGGCCGACCTCCGCCGCGTCAACCCCTTGGCCGCCCCCCGCCTTGCCGAGCGCGTGCCACGCGTAATGCGCGGGCGGGGGCGGTCCGTCCACGACCCGGGCGACGTCGCCGAGATACACTGGCTGCCCGTCGTGGACGCCGACGACCAGCTCGCGCACCGCTTTCGCAGTCTGCAGGAACTCGCCGGTCTCCACGAAGATCGTCTCGTTGCCCCGAACGATGTTGCCGGCGGGCAGCGCGGTGTTCGCTGCCTGCAGTGCGCGCTTCAGATCCGCGGCCGCGAGCCCGTGCGCGTTGAGCTTGGCGGGATCGAGCAGCACCTGCACGACCCGGCCGGGTCCGCCGATGGTCGTCACCTCGCGCGTGCCGGGCACGCGCTTCAGCTCCACCTCGACCGCGTGCGCCACCTGCTGGAGGTCGTACGCGCCGCGCAAGGGGTCCTTCGTCCACAGCGTCAGCGCGACGATGGGAACGTCGTCGATGCCCTTCGGCCGGACGAGAGGCTCGCCGACGTTGAGCTCGGGCGGCAGCCAGTCACGATGCGAGAGAATCGTGTCGTGCAGCCGGACGATGGCTTCGTTGCGGGGCACGCCCACCTTGAACTGGACCGTGATCAGCGCCTGCCCCGGCCGCGATACGGACCACACGTGCTCGAGGCCGCGAATCTGCGAGAGGACCTGCTCGGCGGGAATCGCGACCAGCGTCTCGACGTCCTTCGCCGACGCCCCCGGAAACGGGATGAAGACGTTGGCCATCGTCACGTCGATCTGCGGCTCCTCCTCGCGCGGCGTCACGATGACGGCGAACACCCCCGCGATCACCAGCACGATGGCGATCAGCGGCGTGAGCTGCGATGACAGGAAGAAGCGGGCGACGCGTCCGGAGACGCCCAGGCCGGTCATTTCGCCGCGGTCGCGGCAGGCGCCATTCCCGCCTGCACCGGATTGGTGGCGATGCGCTCGCCCGCGGAGAGGCCGGACAGGATCTCGACGAAGCCCTCGCCCACTTCCTCGCCGGCACGGACCTGGCGCAGCTGCGCGCGACCCTGTCCATCGACGACGTAGACCGCGGTGACTTCGCCGCGCCTTAGCAATGCAGTGGCCGGCACCGCCAGCGCGCGCGCGCCGCCGGTGACAAACCACGCGCGGGCGAACTGGCCGGGCAGCACGCCTTCCGCCGCCGGCAGGTCGAGTCGGATCCGCGTCGTGTGCGTGCGGGCGTCGGCGACCGGGATGACGGTCACCTTCGTCGCGGTCACGCTCTTCCCGGTCGAGGCGATCTCCACGCGCACCGGCTCGGTCAGCTTCAGTTTGGGCAGCGACGCCTGCGGCAGCGACGCCGTCACGCGCAGATCGCGCGGATCGAATACCGTGACGAGGGGCCGGCCCGGCTGTGCCATGTCGCCCAGTTCGGCGAGCGTCGCGCCGACGACGCCGGCATAGGGCGCGGTGATCGTGTTGAACGATTGCGCGGCGCTCGCCTGCCCGGCGTTGGCTTTCACCGCGGCGAGCTGCGCCTGCGCCGCCTTGTAATCGGCTTCGGACTGGTCGACCGCCGCCGGGCTCACGAATTTCTGCGCCAGGAGGTCGACGTTGCGCTCGTGCTTGCGCTTCGCGTTGGCGAGGTTCGCTTCCGCTTCGGCGACCTGCGACAGGCTCGCCGCCACGGCCTGGTCGGCGGTGCGCGCGTCGATGCGCGCGAGCACCTGTCCCGCACGGACGCTGTCGCCCGCCTTGACGTTCAACTCGACGATGCGCCCGGCCACCTGCGCGCCGAGGGTGGTCTGCTTCACCGCCTCGACGACGCCTTCCGCGGCGAGGGTCTGCGCAAAATCCCGCACGGCGACGTCGAGCGTCGGCCCGATGCCGGGCGCGACCGGCGTCTTCTGCGCCGCTGCCGGCGACGCCAGCGCGAGCGTGGCGGCCAGCGCCAGCCACGCCAAGCCCGCGACGCCAGCCGCGGCGACGCGCCGAGGCGCTGCCGCCGTCACGCCGTCTTGCAGGTCTTGATGCCGAACGGCAGGTAGGCGGGGCACCAGCCCAGCGCGGCGGTGGCGAGCGGGACGAGCCCGATCAGCCCCCACCAGCGGCTGCTCCCTTCGAGGACGAAGATCAGGGAGAGCAGACCCAGCCCCACGATCACGCGCACGACACGATCGATACCGCCGACGTTTTTTTCCATGTGAGCCTCCACCTTGTTCGGGTATGGCGCCGACTCTAGCGCAGGACGGCGAAACTCTCTGTGATCTGCGTCACATTCGGTGCGTTTTGGCGCCTGCCGGCACCCCGTTCGCCAGCGCGCTGTGGCATGATCAAATCATGATGCGCCAGCTCAGTGCCGACGACGCGCTCTTCCTCGCCTCGGAAAGTGCGCATACCTGCTCGAACGTCAGCCTCGTCCAGATCTATGACCCGTCGACCGCGCCCGGGGGCAGGCTTCGGTTCAAGAGCATCCTCGCGCTGGTGGCGAGCCGGCTGCATCGCTCGCCGATTTTTCGGCAGAAGCTCTGCCAGGTGCCGTTCGGGCTCGACGAGCCGTACTGGGTCGACGACGAAAATTTCGACCTCGAATACCACGTGCGCAACATCGCGTTGCCGAAGCCGGGCGACTGGCGCCAGTTCTGCATCCAGGCATCGCGCATTCACGCGCGCCAACTTGACCTCAACCGGCCGCTCTGGGAGATTTACGTCATCGAGGGCCTCGACAGCCTCCTCCACCTGCCCAAGGACAGCTTCGCGCTGCTGACCAAGCTGCACCACGCGGCGATCGACGTCGAACAGGGGACCGAGATCATCACGCTGCTGCACGACATGACGCCGCAGCCACCGACGGCCGAGCCGCCGGAGCCGTGGTTCCCCGCGTCGCCGCCGAGCCGCCTCGAGCTCGTCTGCCGTGGCGTCATGCACACCGCGATGTCGCCGCTGCGACTCGCGCAGCCGATCATGAACGTCGTCGCGCGCGTGGGTCCCGTCGCCCGCGAATTCGCGAACGAGGTGCTGCAACGGCAGGAATCGCTCCCGGTGACGCGCTTCAACTCGATCGTGTCGCCCTACCGGGTGTTCGAGACGCGGCGCTTCCTGCTCGACGAGTTTCGCGAGATCCGCCGGCTCGTTCCCGGCGCCACCGTCAACGACGCGGTGCTCGCGGTGTGCGCGGGCGCGCTGCGCAGGTACCTCGCTGCGAATGACGAGCTGCCCGAGGGGGATCTCTCGGCGCTGACCTCCGTCTACGTGCGCAACCCGGCCGCCGGACCCGGCGCCAAGCCGGAAGTGGAATGGGTTCGGGTCATGCTCGGCATGGGCATTGGGGACCCGGTGCGGCGGCTTGCCTTCGTCAAGGCGCAGACGGCGGCGTCGGGGCTCATGGCGCGCGCGATCGGCGCGCGCGAACTCACCGACATAGGCACGCACGCTCCAGCCACCACACTGGCGCTCGCCGGCAAGATGCTCGGCCGCGCGCTGCTCGGGGCCGGTCGCCGCGCGCCGCTTGCGCACTGTGCGATCGCGAACGTGCCAGGACCATCGGTTCCGCTCTACCTGAACGGGGCCCGCATGACGTACTTCTCCGCGATCATGCCGATCAACGACGGGCTCGGCCTTGTCTTCGCCGTGACGAGCTACGACGGCAAGATCATCGTGTCGCCCACGTCGTGCCGCGAGCAGATGCCCGATCC
>CAYGYQ010000151.1:0-8661 GCA_964354035.1 uncultured Bordetella sp. | reverse complement strand
CGCCTTGCGGACGAGTTCAACGTGATTGACGTACGCCGAGCCGTCGGCCCACTGGTAGGCGCGCGGCAACGGCGCCATAGCGGCCGCCGGATCGAACGGCATCGCGTCAGGCATCCGGCCCGCGTTGAGCTCGACCGAGATCGCGTCGAGCGCCGGCGCCGCCCCGTCCCAGCCGTCGAGCGCAGCCTGAAGCGTGCGCGCGATCTCGGGCACGGCCACGCAGCGCGCAAGGTTGCGCGAGACGACGACGAGCGCGCCGTCGCGGGTGCCGTTCTTTAGTGTGGCGAGTTTCATGCGTGCGGTCCCCGCCTGGAGTGGTTGGTCAATTCCATCAACATTCGAGTCCTGCCGCAGACCACGGCCTGCCGTGAGCTGTCGGGTCGAGCGAAGGGACCTGCCGGATGTTCACGCTCGGCGTGCCTTGCGGCCGACGTACTCGCGGAGAACACTATCCATGCGCGATTGCCAGCCTTCGCCCGTGGACCTGAAATACGTTACGACCTCCGGGCTGTAGCGCACCGACACCAGAAGCTTCTTGTTCTCGGACTTCGGACGACCACGGAGCGCTCGGATTGGAACCATTGATTTCAATTGAGCAGGCGTAAGCGGCTGGGCGTCAGGGTCTGCCTTCGCAGCCGCAGTAATTGCCTTGTCTTCTTCAATGCTTGGCATCGAAACTGCAGGACGCTTAGACATTCTGGACATAGTGCTTTACCTCGCGACGATTGGCCCGACGAAGGCTGATGATCCTCCGCACGTGACCGCGGTCAACAAATGCCGCGTAGTACAGGATGCCCGCCCTCGGAGCGAGCGCGATTATTCGCGTTTCACCGTATTCGAAGCGGTCATCGACCCACACCAGCGCGGCGCCCCAGTCGAGTTCCCCGGCAACCGCCAGTGAGACACCGTGTTTTTGCCGGTTGTTGGCATCTTTGACGGGATCGAACTCGATTCGCACACTTTATTGTAGCTACAATAAAGTACGGTGTCAAGCAGAGCACCGGTTGCCAGAGCACCGGTTGCCTTTGGGGCCAAACCGCTTATTGAAATTCTGCCGGGTCACGCCTCGCTCGTCCTTCGCCAAGCTCAGGACAAGCTCCCATCCATCTAACGTTTTTTCAACGCGAAGCCGTCGGCGCGGTCTTCCATCTCCCAGCCGGCCGCGTGCAGTTCGGCGCGCAGACGGTCCGCCTCCGGCCAGTTCTTCGCGCGGCGCGCGGCGAGACGCGCCTCGGCGAGCGCGTTCACCGCATCCGGAACAGCTTCCTGCTTTGGCACCCACGCCGCGAGCCCCAGGCCGAAGACGCGGTCGAAGTGCAGCAGGGTCGCGCGCCTGACCGCCGGCGCGAGATCTCCGCGCAGCGCCTCCCATGCGACCGCCAGCGCCCGCGGCAGGTTGAGGTCGTCGTTGACGTCGTTCGTGAAGCGCAGGACGAGCGCGGCGTCGGGCGGCGCTTCGCCCGCCTCGCGCAGCGCGTAGACGCCGTTGCGCATCCGCTCCAGCGCGATGGCCGCGGAATCGAGCGCGTCCCACGTGAAATTGAGCTGGCCGCGATAGTGCGCCGTCAGGCACAGATAGCGGTACGCCAGCGGATCGTAGCCGCGCTCGACGAGGAAGGTGACGCGCAGGAACTCCCCCGCCGACTTCGCCATCTTGGCGTCGTTCGACAACAGGAAATAGCCGTGCAGCCAGAAGTTCGCCAGCCGCGTGCCGACGCGCGCCTCGGTCTGCGCGATTTCGTTCGTGTGGTGGACCGGGATGTGGTCCTCGCCGCCGCAGTGAATGTCGAAGTAGTCGCCGAGATACTTCTGCGCCATCGCCGAGCATTCGATGTGCCAGCCCGGGAAGCCCTTTCCCCACGGGCTGTCCCACTCCATCTGCCGGACTTCGCCCGGGGCGGAGAACTTCCACAGCGCGAAGTCCGTCGGGCTTCTCTTCTCCCCCAGATCCACCCGCTTGCCCGCCTCCTGGCCTTTGACGTCGAGCCGGGCCAGGTGGCCGTAATCGGGCTGCTTCGACGTATCGAAGTAGAGGCCGTCGGAGGTCCGGTAGGCGAAGCCGTTGTGCTCGATGTCGGCGATGAAGTCGATCTGCTCGCGGATGTGGTCGGTCGCCCGGCACAGCACCGTCGGGTCCTCGATGTTGAGCAGTTTCATGTCGGCGCGGAACGCGTCGGTGTAGAGCTGCGCGATCTCCCAGGCGGTCTTGCCCGTCCGCCGCGCGCCCTTCTCCATCTTGTCTTCGCCGGTGTCGGCATCCGACGTGAGATGGCCGACGTCGGTGATGTTCATCACGTGCCGAACGCGATAGCCGTTCCACTCGAGCACGCGCTTCAGCACGTCCTCGAACATGAACGTCCGGTAATTGCCGATATGCTGGTAGTCGTAGACCGTCGGCCCGCAGGTGTACAGACCGACTTCGCCGCCGGGATCGAGCGGCGCGAACGGGCGCAGCGTGCGCGTGAAGTTATCGTAGAGGTGCAGGGGACTGGCGATGAACACGGGGCCATCGTAGCGAATCACTTGCGGCACGGCAAGGCGCCTCTCGCGGGACACCGGGGCGCGGTAAAATCGCTTTTTTCGCACGTCCTGTGTTCGGCCGTCGTGCCCGCATCGCGGCGACCCGCGTAATCTCCCCACGAAGGCCCACTCCCTCTCCATGGCCGCCTCTCCTGCACCGCCGTCCGCCCGGGTCCTCTGGGCGCTGTTCGCCGCGGTCGCGCTGCTGTGGTTCGTCAATCTCGATGCCAGGCGCCTCCTGCACCCCGACGAGGGGCGCTACGCCGAGATCGCGCGCGAGATGGCGGCCACCGGGGACTGGGTGACACCGCGCCTCAACGAGCTCAAGTATTTCGAGAAGCCGCCGTTCCAGTATTGGGCAACCGCCGCCGCGTACCGGGCATTCGGCGTGCACGAATGGACTGCGCGCCTCTGGCCGGCACTGGCGGGCTTGCTCGCGGTGGTGGCGATCGGTTGCGCCGGATACGCGCTGGGGGGAGCGGCGCTGGGCGCCTATGCCGGGCTCGCGCTCGCCGCCAGCTACATGCACGCGGCCATCTCCCAGATGGTCACGCTCGATGCGGGCCTCTCTGCGTTCCTCGCACTCGGCTTCGCGGGTCTCATCATCGCCCAGCGGCCCGAATCCAGCGCCGGCGAACGACGCGCATGGATGTGGGTCGCCTGGGCGGCACTCGCGGGCGCGACCCTCTCGAAGGGGTTGATCGGCGTCGTGCTGCCCGGCGGCGCTCTCGTCGCCTACACGGCGCTCACCCGGGACTTTGCGCTGTGGCGGCGGCTGCACCTGGTGTCCGGCCTGACGCTGTTCTTCGCGCTGACGGTGCCCTGGTTCGTTGCCGTCGCGCGCGCAAACGACGAATTTCTCCGCTTCTTCTTCGTTCACGAGCATTTCGAGCGCTTCCTCACCACGGGTCACGATCGCGCCGGCCCGTGGTACTACTTCGTGCCGTGGTTCGCGGTCGGCCTCCTGCCGTGGCTGACGGTACTCGCGTACGGCGCGTGGCCCGCGTGGCGCGACGGCACGCCCAATGCGCTCGGCTTCTCGTGGCAGCGCTTCGCGCTCGTCTGGGCCGCGTTCGTCTTCCTGTTCTTCAGCGCATCTGGATCGAAGTTGCCCTCTTACATTCTGCCGATGTTTCCGCCGCTGGCGCTCGTCATCGGCTGGTTGCTGGCGGGCCTGGACGCCCGGACGTTGTTCCGGCTGCTGCTGCCGCTCGTCGTCGCCGGAACCGCCCTGACGCTGGGTCTCGTGTTCGCCTACGATCGCTACGCACCGGAATTCGCGACCGCGCGGATGCCCACCGCAATCCTCATCGCCTTCGGCGCGTGGGTGAAGGCGAGCGCCGTGACCGCCGCGGCCGGCGGCATCCTGGCGCTCGTCGCCCTGCGGCGCGCCGCAAGCAAGCCGGAATTGCGGCTGCGGGGCATCGCGATACTGGCGTTGGCCAGCCTGGGCGCCCTGCAGATCGGCGTGGCCGGTTTCGATGCCTTCAGCCCGATGCGCTCGACCTCGGCTATCCTGCGGGTTGCGCAGCAGGCGGCCCCCTTCGCCGCCGGAGCGCCCTTCTACCAGGTTGAAATGCACGACCAGACCGTCCCGTTCTACCTCGGCCGCGCAACCCGCGGGGTGGCCTTCCGCCAGGAGCTCTCGCTCGGCATCGATGCGGAGCCGTCGAAGCAGATACCCACGGTAGCGGCGTGGGTCGACGAATGGCGTGGCCTCACGCAGGGTTACGCCATCCTCGGGCCGGAATTGCAGGCAAGGCTCGCCGCCGCGGGCGTTCCCATGCGCGAACTCGCGCGCGATCCGCGCCGCGTCGTGGTGAGCCGGCAGTGACCTTCGCCGCATTCGCCTTCCTGCTGGCCGGCGTGCTGCTCAACGCCGGCGCACAGCTGCTGCTGAAGGCCGGCACCAACGTGCTGGGCGTGCTGACGCTCACCCGCGACACCTGGCCCGACACGCTGACCAGAATGGCGACGCAGGGACACTTCGTGCTGGGTGCCGCCTGTTACGCGCTTTCGCTTTTCGTCTGGATCCTGGGGCTGTCGCGCGTTCCGGTGTCGGTCGCCTATCCGCTGCTGTCGGTGGGCTACGTCGTGAATGCGATCGCCGCGCATTATCTGTTCGGCGAGACGGTCACGGCGACCCGCTGGCTCGGCATCGGCTTCATCGTGATCGGCGTCTGGCTGGTTGCCAGGAGCTGACTTCGACGGCGAGTGCCATGAGTCCCGTGCCCTATCTCAAATTCGCCGGCCCCGTGCTCGACGAGGCGACCATCGCCGGCGTCGCCGACGTGCTGCGCTCGGGCTGGATCACCAGCGGGCCGCGGGTGCAGGCATTCGAGCGCGAGCTGTCGGCGTTCTGCGGCGGTCGACCGGTGAAGGCCATGACCTCGGCGACCGCTGCGATCGAGGTCGCGCTGCAGCTCGCCGGCATTGGCCCGGGCGATGAAGTGATCACGGCGGCGCAGAGCTTCTTCACCGTGCTCAACATGATCGTCAAGGTCGGCGCCACCCCGGTCTTCGTCGACTGCGACCTCGTGACCCGCAACATCGACCTGGCAGAGGTCGAGGCGGCGATCACGCCGCGCACCAGGGCGATCGTGCCGACGCACTGGCCAGGTTCGCTGGTCGACATGGACGCGCTCCATGCGCTCGCGCGCGGGCGCGGCCTGCGCGTGATCGAGGACGCGGCGCTGGTGATGGGATCGCAGTGGCAGGGGCGCAACATCGGCGCCATCGGCGACCTGGTCACGTTCAGCTTCCATCCGAACAAGAACATGACCACCATCGAAGGCGGGGCGCTGGTCGTCAACGACGACGCCGAGGCCGGGCGCGTCGACGCGCTGCGCTTTCACGGCATCACCTGGCTGCCCGACCGCACCCGCGACGTCGCGTTTCCGGGCGGCAAGTTCAACCTGCCCGACGTCAATGCGAGCATCGGCAGCGCGCAGCTCGACCGCTTGCCCGAATTCCTGGCCACGCGCCGTGCGCTCGTCGCGCGCTATTTCGAGCGCTTCGCGACCGACCCGCCCTGCGTGCTGCCGCCGCGGCCGCGCGAGGGCGACGGGCAGTCGTGGAACATGTTCTCGGTGCTGCTGCCGCTCGACCGGCTGCAGGTCACGCGCAAGGCGTTGCGCGAGGCGCTCGACGCACAGGGCATCGGCACCGGCGTATCGTACGAGGCGCTCCATTTGTGCACGCTGGGCCGCCGCTATGGCTGCCAGGAAGGTGATTTGCCGGTGACCGAGCGGATCGCGCGCGAAACGCTGACGCTGCCGCTGCACGCCGGCATGACGGCCACCGACGTCGACCGCGTCTGCGCCGCGCTGGCCGGGATCGTGGCTCGGGTGCGCAAGTGACTCGCGAGGCCACTCGCCCGGAAGGGGAACGCATGCCGGAACTGCCGCAACTCTCGGTCGTGATACCGGTTTACAACGAGGAAGCGAGCCTGCCCGACCTCTTCGCGCGGCTCTATCCGGCCCTCGACGCGCTCGGCCTGCGCTACGAAGTCATTTTCGTCAACGACGGCAGTCGCGACCGCTCGGCGGCGCTGCTGCGCGAGCAGTGGGAGCGCCACCCCGCCACCACGCGGGTCGTGCTGTTCAACGCCAATTACGGCCAGCATCCGGCCATCGTCGCGGGCTTCGAGCATTGTCGCGGCGAGCGTGTCGTCACGATGGATGCCGATCTGCAGAATCCCCCCGAGGAGATTTCCAAGTTGCTGACGGTGATGGATGCCGGCCACGACTACGTGGGCGGGGTGCGGCGCCAGCGCGAGGACTCGTGGTTCCGGCGGATCGCGTCGAAGGCGATGAACCGGCTGCGCGAGCGCATCACGCGCATCCGGATGACCGATCAAGGCTGCATGCTGCGCGCCTACAGCCGCGAGATCGTCGCGGCGATCGCCGCGAGCCGCGAGGTCAGCACGTTCATTCCGGCGCTTGCCTACACGTTCGCGAGCAATCCGACGGAAGTCGACGTCGCGCACTCCGAGCGCGCCGCCGGCAAGTCGCACTACCCGCTCTACAAGCTGATCCGCCTGAACTTCGACCTCATCACCGGCTTTTCGCTGGTGCCGTTGCAGCTCTTCTCGATGTTCGGGATGCTGGTCGCTGCGCTTTCGCTCGTCGCCTACGTCGGCGTCATCGGCTACCGCCTTTATTTCGCCGAATGGCGGGATGCCGCCGCGGTGTTCTGGGATCGCGACATCCTGGCGTTCTTCCTCATCGGCATGCTGCTGTTCGGGCTGGGTCTGATCGGCGAGTACGTCGGCCGCATCTACCACCAGGTGCGGGCGCGGCCGCGGTACATGGTCCGCGCCGTGCTCGAGCGCCCCGGCAAAGAGCCGGGCGGGCGCTGAGCAGTCCATTGCTCCCGGCCATGCCGCGCGCCGTCGTCTTCGCGTATCACAACGTCGGCGTCCGGTGCCTGCGCGTGCTGCTGGCGCACGGGTTCGAAATCCCGCTCGTCGTCACGCACGCCGACAGCCCGGACGAGGCGATCTGGTTCGGCTCGGTGGCGGCCATCGCCGAGGAATACGGCATCCCGGCGCTCGCGCCCGACGATCCCAATACCGGGGAGCTCGCCGCCCGCATCCGTGCGCTGGCGCCGGATTTCCTGTTCTCGTTCTACTACCGGAGGATGCTGAAGTCGCCGCTGCTCGCGGCAGCGCGGCAGGGCGCGCTCAACATGCACGGCTCGCTGTTGCCACACTACCGCGGTCGGGCGCCGGTCAACTGGGCAGTGCTTCATGGCGAGCGCGAAACGGGCGCCACGCTGCACTACATGACCGCGAAGCCCGACCGCGGCGACATCGTCGCGCAAACGGCGGTGCCGATCCTCCCCGACGACACGGCTCGGGAAGTGTTCGACAAGGTCACGCTCGCCGCCGAAATGACGCTCGACCGCGTGCTGCCCGCCCTGGTCGCCGGCACGGCGCCGCGCGTGGCGCAGGATCCGACGGCGGGTAGTTATTTTGGCGGACGCCGGCCCGAGGACGGGGCCATCGACTGGAACCGCGATGCGGCCACCGTGCACAACCTGGTCCGGGCGGTCGCGCCGCCCTATCCCGGTGCGTTCACCGCGGTCGGTGGGGTAGCAGCCCGGGTGCTGCGAACCCGCGTCATCGCCACCGCGACACCGCCGACGCTCACCCCGACGCTGGAGGCCCGTGACAACCGTCTGTTCGCGCACTGCGGCGGCGGCGGGACGGTCGCGGTGCTCGCGCTGGAGATCGGCGGCAAGGCGGTCGACGCAACGACGTTCGCCGCGCGCTTCGGGTCAGCGCCGGTGTCGCTAGGCGATACGGCAGGAAGTTGACGCCACGCCGGCTCCCATCGACATGCCCCACGTATAATTCGGAATTCTCCAGCGCCGGGCAGCATCCCCGGCCGGCCCGCCTCGGCCACCACCCCGGCCACAGGCATTCGACGACCCAAGCCCACCATGCGGAAAGTCCTGATCCTCGGCGTCAACGGCTTCATCGGCCACCACCTGTCGCGCCACCTGCTCGACGATTCCGACTCCGAGATCTACGGCATGGACATGCAGTCGGACCGCGTGACCGAGCTCCTGTCCGAAAAGCGCTTTCACTTCTTCGAAGGCGACATCACCATCAACCGGGAGTGGATCGAATACCACATCAAGAAATGCGACACCGTGCTGCCGCTGGTGGCGATCGCGACTCCGGCAACCTACGTCAAGGAGCCGCTGCGCGTGTTCGAGCTCGACTTCGAGGCCAACCTGCCGATCGTGCGCGCCTGCGTTCGCTACGGCAAACGGATCATTTTCCCGTCGACCTCCGAAGTCTACGGGATGTGCCGCGACGACGCGTTCGACCCGGAGCATTCGGAGCTGGTACTGGGCCCGATCAACAAGCCGCGCTGGATCTACTCGTGCGCGAAGCAGCTGATGGACCGCGTCATACACGCCTACGGGATGGAACAGGGGCTCGATTACACGCTGTTCCGGCCGTTCAACTGGATCGGCTCGGGTCTCGACTCGATCAACACGGCCAAGGAAGGCAGCTCGCGCGTCATCACCCAGTTCCTCGGGCACATCGTGCGTGGCGAGGCGATCCAGCTCGTCGACGGCGGAACGCAGAAGCGCGCGTTCACGTACATCGACGACGGCATCGCCGCG
>CAYGYQ010000150.1:0-8826 GCA_964354035.1 uncultured Bordetella sp. | reverse complement strand
CGGCGTCCCCCGCCTGGGCCCAGGGCAACGCCGCCGACGTGACCGACATGCAGGCGTTGCGGACCGCAGTGCGGACCGACAAGAAGGCATACGTGGCCTCGGTGCTAAAGCTGACCGACGCCGAGGCGAAGAAGTTCTGGCCCGCCTACGACGCGTACCAGCGGACGTTCGAGATGACGAACCGCGAGAAGGTCGTCACCCTGGAAGGCGTCATCGCCCAGGACAAACCGATATCCGATCCGTACGCGAAGCAGATCGCGAAAGACGTGATCGCTGCCGACGAGATCGAAGTCAAGGCGCGCCGGACGCTCTACAATCGCCTGCTGAAGGCCGTCCCGGCGAAGAAGGCGCTGCAGTACCTGCAACTCGAGGCGAAGATCCGCGCCGTGCAGGCCTACGACGTCGCGCAGGCGATACCGCTCGTCAAATGAGGCGGCGGCCCCGGATTCCCGTTTTTTTGCTTTTTCCGGCAGACGGCATTAACATCCGCCCCTTTCCCTGGGGAACCCGGACCGCCGATGGGTGGCCTGTCCGGGTGCTGTAGCGAAGCCCGGTTCTGTCGCCTGCGGCGCACCGGACTTCCGAGTGCCGCGCCACTTCCCCACCGAACAATCCTCTGTCTGGAGATAACATGCTGAAGATGATCCGTCTGGCCCCGCTGGCGGCGGTCCTGCTGCTTGCCACATCGGCCGTGGTGGTTCCGTTGGCAGGGCAAGCGCAGCCTGCCCCCGCGGCGGCTGCGGCGGCGCCCGCCGACACGGCGGCGGCGCCCGCGGCCCAGGCGCCGAAGGCACCGATGAAGGCGACCGAAGTCGTGGACAACCCCTACGGCTTCGCCGCCCTCCTGAAAGGCAGCGACATCGTCGCCAAGGTCACGCTGACCATTCTGGTGATCATGTCGGTCGGCAGCTGGTACATCATCATCACCAAGGTCTACGAACAGGCCAAGATGGGCACGCACGCGCGGGCGGCCGACAAGACGTTCTGGAAAGCGGCGTCTCTTCAGGAAGGCGCGGCGGGATTGAAGAAGACGAGTCCGTTCCGGTTCATTGCGGAAACCGGGATCGAGGCGACGAGCAAGCACGTCGGCCTGCTCGAAAAGGTCGACATGAACGAGTGGATCACCATGTCGATCCAGCGTGCCATGGAGAACGTGCAGAGCCGCACGCAGGATGGCCTGGCCTTTCTGGCCACCGTAGGTTCGACGGCGCCGTTCGTGGGGCTGTTCGGCACGGTATGGGGCATCGTCAATGCGTTGACCGCGATCGGCATCGCCGGGCAGGCGTCGATCGACAAGGTCGCGGGACCCGTCGGCGAAGCGCTGATCATGACGGCGATCGGGCTGGCGGTGGCGGTGCCGGCCGTGCTGGGCTACAACTGGCTCGTCCGCCGGAACAAGACCGCGATGGAATACGTCCGCAGCTTCGGCGCCGACCTGCACGCCGTGCTGCTCGCCAATACCCCGAAATCCGCGGCGAAGGCCTGAGCCATGGCGATGAACGTCGGCTCCTCCAATGGCGAGGACGAGGTTATCTCGACGATCAACACGACGCCGCTCGTCGACATCATGCTGGTGCTGCTGATCATCTTCCTGATCACGATCCCGGTCGTCACGACGTCCATTCCGGTCCGGCTGCCGAAGGAGACCAACGAGATCCGCGAGACCAAGCCGGAGAACATCGTCCTCTCGGTCGATGCGAAGGGCAGCATCTACTGGAACGAACTCAAGATCGCCAACACCAATGCGCTGATCGACCGGCTGAAGAAGATCGCCGTGCTGGTGCCGCAGCCCGAAGTGCAGATTCGCGGCGACGGCGACGCCAAGTACGACTCGGTCGGACGGATCGTCTACGCGTGCCAGCGGGCAGGGATCGCGAAGGTCGGCTTCATCACCGAGCCGCCGATCCGCGGTGGTTAGGATTATGGGCCCCCACGCTCACTGCGTTCGCTGCCCCCCGAGGGGGCGCACAGCGCCCTTCGGGCGGCCGGGCGGGCAGATGAACGGCCCCCACGCTCACTGCGTTCGCTGCCCCCCGCGGGGGCGCACAGCGCCCTTCGGGCGGCCGGGCGGGCACTGAACAGATTGCAGCACGGCAAGAGGAACGGTTCATGGGAATGAACGTAGGCTCAGGCGGCGGATCGGGTGACCCCGAGGTCATGATCGACATCAACACCACGCCATTGATCGACGTGATGCTCGTGTTGCTGGTGATGCTCATCATCACGATTCCGATCCAGCTGCATTCCGTCAATCTCAACCTGCCGACCGGCAATCCGCCGCCGCCCCTGGTCAAGCCGGAGATCGTGAAGATCGACATCGACGGCGCCGGCGTGACGTACTGGAACGGCGAGGTCGTGCCGGACCGGGCGGCGCTCGAGGACAAGCTCAGGACCGCGGCTGCGCAAGCGGTCCAGCCCGAGCTGCACCTGCGTCCGGACAAGGCGGCCAAGTACGACATCGTCGCCGCCGTCATGGTGTCGTCGCAGCGGCTCGGCCTGACCAGGATCGGCATTGTCGGCAGCGAGCAGTTCATCGAGTAGCCGGCGACGCCGCCGCACCGGGGACGCAAATGGATTTGAGCAGCAGGAGTTTCGCACGGCAGCAACGCGATCCGACCAAGCACATGATCGGGATCGTGTTCGTCGTCCTGATTCACGTGCTGGTCATCTACGCGCTGATGACCGGGCTTGCGCGCACCGTCGTCGAGGTGATCAAGAAGCCGCTGTCGGCAACCATCATCGAGGAGCTCAAGGCGCCGCCCCCGCCCCCGCCGCCGCCGAAGAAGATCGTCGAGATGCCCAAGGTGCAGACGCCGGTCGAAACCTATGTGCCGCCGCCCGACATCCCCGTTGCCGCGGCGCCGGTGGCGCCCGTGATCTCGGCCGTGACCGCGGCGCCGCCGACCGCGCCCCACGTGATCGCGCCGCCGCCGGCCGTCGTCGCGCCGCCGGCCCCGCCGCCGCCGCCGAAGCCCGCGATACGCCGGGGCATCGTTCGGCTGGGAGGGGATGACCCCGTCTATCCTCGCCAGGCCATCCGGGCCGGCATTGCCAAGGGGCGCGTGCTCGCGCGGGTGATGATCGACGAGAAGGGCAACGTTACCGAGGTGATCATCGTGTCGGCCGATCCGCCGCGGCACTTCGACAAGGCCGTCGTCGACGCGCTCCAGGATTGGAAGTTCAAGGCCGAAGGCGAGAAATACGTCGGCGAAATCGAGGTCAACTTCAGCTTGAAGGACTGACAACAACCCCCCCGGCCAGCGGGGGCTTCGGATACACCTTTTCGCGGCGGGAAGCGCTCCGGGCTGCATGCTATTATTCCCGAAAGGGCGCGACCGCCGCGGAATTCGGTGCCGCGCGCCGATATTTTGCAGTTTTCCCGCGCTGCCGCCCATGGCGCGGTCACGATCGTTCTTCCTGGCGCCCGTTTGACCACGAAACTGCGTAGACCGGTGCATCCCGACGCGTTGGCGCACGCGGCCCGCCGCGCGCTGCGGGCGTTGGTCGTTTTGGTCTTCGGCCTTTCCGCCGGTTTGGCCACGTTGGCGCCGGCCGCCGACGACACGGTCACCCTCAATTTCGTCAACGCCGACATCGAGGCCGTGGTGAAGGCGGTCGCCGAGATCACCGGGCGCAATTTCCTGATCGACCCCCGAGTCAAGGGGAGCATCAATATCATCTCGGCGCGACCGGTGCCCCGAAGCCTCGTCTATCCCACGCTGCTCTCGGCGCTGCGGCTACAGGGCTTCGCCGCGGTCGAAGGCGACGGGGTCGTCAAGATCGTGCCCGAGGCCGACGCCAAGCAGCAGGGAGGGACGGTCTCGGTAGGGCCGTTGACCTCCGGCGGGGACCGGCTGGTGACCCAGGTCATCACCCTCAGGTACGAGTCGGCGGCGCAGCTCGTCAACGTGCTGCGGCCGCTGATCACGCCGAACAACACCATCGCCGCGTATCCGGGCAGCAATGCGCTCGTCATCACGGACTACGCCGACAACTTGAGGCGCATCGACCGGATCATCGCGTCGCTCGACCAGGCGCCGGGCGCGGAGCCGATCCTGGTGCCGCTCAAGCACGCGTCGGCGCTCGACGTCGTGTCGCTGCTCAATCGGCTGCTCGCCGACCAGGTCGCGGCCGGAGCCGCCGGGGCGCCCGATGCCCAGCAGCGGGTGACGATCATGGCCGATGCGCGCTCGAACAGCGTCCTCGTGCGCGCCGACAATCCGGGTCGCCTTGCGCGCGTGCGGCAGTTGATCGGAGAGCTCGATACGCCGGGCCGGGCGGGCGGCAACATGTTCATCGTCTACCTCAAGAATGCCGAAGCCGCGCGCGTGGCGCAGACGCTCCGCGCGATGCTGACCGGCGGGGACGGCGGGGGCCTGCAGTCGAGCGGATCGACACTCTCGCCGCAGGCGCCGATCATGGGCGGCGCGCCCCAGACCGGCGTCGCGGGATCGTCGCCCGGGACGGCGCCACTGCCGGCGTCACCGTTCACCACTGCGACGTCGTTCTCGGCCAGCGGCGCGACCATCACCGCCGACACGGCGAGCAACGCGCTAGTCATCATGGCGTCGGAGCCGGTCTACAACAATCTGCGCGCGATCATCGAGAAGCTCGACGTCCGCCGCGCGCAGGTGTTCGTCGAGGCGCTGATCGTCGAAGTGTCGGCCGACAGGGCGGCCGAGTTCGGCATCCAGTGGCAGGCGCTGTCCGGCTACAACTCGACGCAGACGCGGGTGATCGGCGGCACCAACTTCGGCGGACGCGGAAGCGGCAACAACATCATCGATATCGCGGCCAATCCCGGCACCGTAGGCCAGGGACTGGCGCTCGGCGTCATGAAGGGCACGGTGACGATACCGGGCCTTGGCACCATCACGAACCTCGCGTTTCTCGCGCGCGCGCTCGAAACTCAGGTCGGCGCCAACATCCTGTCGACGCCGACGCTGCTCACGCTCGACAACGAAGAGGCGCGGATCATCGTCGGCCAGAACATCCAGCTCATCACCGGCAGCTACGCAACCACGGGCGGCACGACGACGGTCACCCCGTTCCAGACGTTCGAACGCAGGGACGTCGGCCTCGTGCTTCGGGTCAAGCCGCAGATCACCGAGGGCGGAACGATCCGTCTGGTGCTCTACCAGGAAGTGTCGCGCGTCGACGACATTTCGATCCAGACGGGCACCACCCTGTCCAAGCGCGCGCTCGAATCGACGGTGGTCGTCGACGACACGCAGATCATCGTGCTGGGCGGCCTGATCGAGGACCGGCTCACCGATGGCAGCGACAAGGTGCCGGGATTGGGCGACATTCCGCTGGCGGGTTCGCTGTTCCGCTACGACGCGCGCCGGCGCCAGAAGACCAACCTGATGATCTTCATCAAGCCGACCGTGTTGCGCACGGGCTACGACGGGCGCGAGCTCACGTCGGAGCGCTACGAATACCTGCGCGGAGAGCAGGAGCGGCAGACGCCGCCTCCGCGGCTGTTCTGGGGCGACCCGACGCAGCCTGCGCTGCCGCCCCAGGGAATGCTGCCGGGAATGCCCGGCGCCGATCCGACGCCGCCGTTGCTGGGAGGAAAGCCGCCCGCCCCGCCGGCGCCGGATCCCGCGGCGCCGCCCACCAAGCCGTAGCCCGCGCACGGAACTCGCGATGGCCACGGTCGCGCCCCTTGCCGCAGGCGGATTCACGCAGCTGATCCCGTACGTGTTCGCGCGGACGCACGGCGTGCTGGCGCAAGGCGAGGAGGGCGGCCGCGTGGTCGTGCTGATGCGCCCGGACGCGACCGTCGACGGCATCGCGGAGTTGCGGCGCGTGCTGCAGAAGCCGCTGTCGACGCGCGCTGTCGACGCGGAACGATTCGCCACCGAACTCGCCCGCGCGTACAACGTCGACGATGGCGTGGCGCGGATGGGCGAGGACTTCGCGCGCGAGACCGATCTCGCGCGACTGATGCAGGACCTGCCGCCGGCCGAAGACCTGCTCGACAGCGGCGCGCAGGCCCCCGTGATCCGGATGATCAACGCGCTGCTGCTGCAGGCGTTGCGGGAACGTGCGTCCGACGTCCACTTCGAGCCGTACGAGGCGCGCTCGGTCGTGCGCTTCCGGGTCGACGGCGTGCTCACCGACGTGCTCGAGCCACCGCGCGCGCTGCATGCGGCGCTCGTCTCGCGCGTCAAGATCATGGCGAGCCTCGACATCGCCGAGAAGCGGCTGCCGCAGGACGGCCGGCTCGCGTTGAAGCTGGGCGACAAGCTGGTCGACGTGCGCGTCTCGACGCTGCCGACGGGGCCTGGCGAGCGCGTCGTGCTGCGCCTCCTCGACAAGGATTCCGCGCAGCTCGATCTGACCGCGCTGGGCATGAGCGCGCCGACGCAGGCCGCGATCGACCGGCTCATCCGCGAGCCGCACGGCATCGTGCTCGTCACCGGCCCCACCGGCTCGGGCAAGACGACGACGCTCTACGCGGCGCTGTCCCGGCTGCCGCGCGGCACGCTCAACATGATGACGGTCGAGGATCCCATCGAGTACGCGCTCGACGGCGTCGGCCAGACACAGGTGAATCCGAAGATCGACCTCGATTTCGCCCGCGCGCTGCGCGCGATCCTGCGCCAGGATCCCGACATCATCATGATCGGCGAGATCCGCGACCTCGAGACGGCGCAGATCGCGGTGCAGGCTTCGCTCACCGGACACCTCGTGCTCGCGACGCTGCACACCAACGACGCCGCCAGCGCCATGACGCGCCTGGCCGACATGGGGGTGGAGCCGTACCTGCTCGCCTCGAGTCTGCTCGGCGTCCTCGCGCAGAGGCTGGTGCGCACGTTGTGCCCCGCCTGCAGGACGGCAGCCGCGCCGACGATGGGCGAGGCGGCGTTGCTGGCGGAACTGGGTTTGCCCCAGGACCTGCATCTTTATGCGCCGGCCGGCTGCGGCGAGTGCCGCGACACCGGCTATCGCGGCCGTTCCGGCATCTACGAGCTCATCGTCGTCGATGATGCACTGCGCCGGTTGATCCACGACCGGGCCCCCGAGCATGCGCTGCGTGCTGCGGCGGCGCGGGCCGGGACGACATCGCTGCGCCATGACGGCGCGCGCTGGCTCGCGAACGGCACGACCTCGCTCGCCGAGCTCGTGCGCGTTTCCCGCGAAGCCTGAAGTTTCCCCGACCTCCCGTGCGCGCCTACCGATACGAGGCCGTCGACGCCCAGGGCAGGTTCAAGCGTGGCCTTGCCGATGCGGAAACGGAACGGCAGGTGCGCGATCGCCTGCGCGCGGATGGCCTGTTCCCGACCGCGATCGAAGCCGAAGGCGCCGGCACTTCCGCGAGCAGCGCCGCAGCCGCGGCCGCGGTCTCAAGGCTGCGCCTGACCGCCGCGCAGGTCGCGCTGTCGACGCGCCAGCTCGCGACCCTCGTGCGGTCGGGCATGCCGCTCGACCAGGCGCTCTCCGCAGTTGCCGAGCAAGCCGATGATGCCCGGGCCGCCAGGCTCTTTGCGGCGGCCCGCGCGGAGGTGGCGGCGGGCGAGACGCTCGCCGGCGCGCTCGCGCGCTGGCCCCGGACGTTTTCGGATCTCTATCGCGGACTCGTCGCCGTTGCGGCGGAGACCGGCAATCTGCCCGATGTCCTGACGCGGCTCGCCGATTATCTCGAAGCGAGGCAGGCGCAGAAGCAGCAATTCACGCTGGCCCTCGTCTATCCGGTGCTGGTGACCGTCATCGCGTTTGCCGTCATTGTTGTCCTGCTGGTCTACGTCGTGCCGCAGATCGTCGCCGTCTACCAGCAGAGCCGACAGACGCTGCCCTGGCTGACGCAGGCACTGATCGGTCTATCCGGCTTCCTGCGCGGGACGGCGTGGTTCTGGCTCGCCGGCGCGGCGGCGGCGATCGTCGGCCTCGCGCTCGCGAACCGGCGCGAGGCCTTTCGCGCGCGCTGGCAGCAGGCACTGCTGCGCGTGCCCGTGGCGGGCCGGCTCGTCGTCGCCGTGGACACGGCGCGTTTCGCGAGCACGCTGGCGATCCTGACCGGCAGCGGGGCGCCGTTGCTGCGCTCGCTCGACGCGGCGCGCGACGTGGTCTGGGCGCTGCCGCTCAAGGCGGCGGCGGGCCGGGCGGCGCTGCTCGTGCGCGAAGGCGTGTCGCTGGCGCGGGCGTTGAAAGAGCAGCGCGTGTTCCCGCCGGTGCTCATTCACCTCACGGCCAACGGTGAGGCCAGCGGGCAGCTCGCGCCGATGCTGGAGCGCGCCGCCGTGGAGCTCGAACGGGAAGCGCAGCGCAGGATCACCTGGTTCGCGGCGCTGCTGCAGCCGGCGCTGATCGTGACGATGGGCGCGATCGTGCTCGTGCTGGTGCTGGCGGTGATGCTGCCGATCGTCGCGATGAATCAGCTGATCCGCTGAACAGTAGGGTCCGAGACGACTTTTGGCCGACGGTCCGCTGGGTGCCGGGACCGTGGAAAAGTCGTCTCGGACCCTACTTTTCCCGGTGCCTCGCCAGCGCCCAGGCGACGTGCTCGCGCACCAG
Organism: uncultured Bordetella sp.; assembly: GCA_964354035.1. GTDB lineage: Bacteria > Pseudomonadota > Gammaproteobacteria > Burkholderiales > Casimicrobiaceae > CAIWHR01. The sequence goes on along the minus strand of CAYGYQ010000150.1, from coordinate 306 downwards.
CGCCGACGGGTCGTCGGCGCGTGCCGCGAGCGCATTGATGATGCCCGGATCCCCCGGCGCATTGCCGAGACCGACCGCCAGATTGCGCGACCAACGCTCGAAGCCGATCCGGCGGATCGCGCTGCCGGCCAGGCGTGCTGTGAACTCGGCCTCGGTCCAGGCGAACAGCGCGACGAGATCGGCGTCGTCGAGCCCGTTGCGCACGGCGAAGTCCGGCTCGTCGGCATCCTGCGCGAACCGGTTCCAGGGACAACAGAGCTGGCAGTCGTCGCAGCCGTAGACGCGGTTGCCGATGAGTGGCCGCAG
>CAYGYQ010000149.1:0-8865 GCA_964354035.1 uncultured Bordetella sp. | reverse complement strand
GGTACTGGTTCCAGCCGTAGATGAACTGGATCACGAACAGCGCGGCGATGCTGGTCTTCGACAGCGGCAGCACCACGTCCCAGAAGAAGCGCATCGGGCCGGCGCCGTCGATGCGCGCGGCCTCGGCCAGCTCCTCGGGAATGGTCAGGAAGAATTGCCGGAAGAGGAACGTCGCGGTGGCCGAGGCGATCAGCGGCAGCGTCAGGCCCGCATACGTGTCGAGCATGCCGAGGTCTGCCACCACCTTGAACGTCGGGATGATGCGCACCTCCACGGGCAGCATCAGTGTGACGAAGATCATCCAGAAGAAGAAGTTCCGCAGCGGGAAGCGGAAGTAGACGATGGCGAACGACGCGATGATCGAGATTGCGATCTTGCCGATGGCGATCGCGAGCGCCATGATCAGGCTGTTCTTGAGCATCGTCGATACCGCCGCGCTGGAGCCTTTGGTGGACCCGGCGGCCAGCACCTGCGAGTAGTTGTGCAGGAACTGGTCGCCCGGCAGCAGCGGCATCGGCACCGAGATGATCTGGTCGAGCGTGAGCGTGGAGGCAACGAAGGTCACGTAGACCGGAAAGGCCACCACGACGACGCCGAGTATCAGCACCGCGTGCGAGAACACCGTGAGCCAGGGGCGGTGCTCTACCATGGCAGGGCCATTAGTGCCCGCTCGGCCGCCCGAAGGGCACGACGCGCCCCCCCCGGGGGGCAGCGAACGAAGTGAGCGTGGGGGTCCACCATCAGTACTGGACCTTCTTCTCGATGAAGCGGAACTGCACGACCGTCAGCGTGATCACGATGATCATCAGCACGACCGACTGCGCCGACGAGCCGCCGAGATCGCCGGACTTGATGCCGTCGTGGTAGACCTTGTAGACGAGGATCTGCGTCGCGCCGGCCGGCCCGCCCTGGGTCGTGGCGTCGATGATGCCAAACGTGCTGAAGAAGGCATAGACGATGTTCACCACCAGCAGGAAAAACGTGGTGGGTGACAGCAGCGGAAAGACGATCGTCCAGAAGCGGCGCATCGGCCCGGCGCCGTCGATTGCCGCTGCCTCGAGCAGCGATTTCGGAATTGATTGCAGTCCGGCGAGAAAAAACAGGAAATTGTAGCTGATCTGGTTCCACACCGACGCGATGACGACCAGCAGCATCGCCTGGTTGCCCTGGATGATCCAGTTCCAGTCGATCCCCCAGCCCTTCAGCACGTAGGTCAGGATGCCGATCGACGGCGCGAACAGAAAAGCCCACAGCACGCCGGCGACCGCGGGTGCCACGGCATACGGCCAGATCAGCAGCGTCTTGTATGCCAGCGCTCCGCGCAGGATGCGGTCCGCCATCGTGGCGAGCACCAGCGATATCGCGATGCCGGAGCCGGCGACGAGGATGCTGAAAACCGCCGTGACCCGGAACGACGCGAGATAGTGGCTGTCCCGGAACAGATCGATGAAGTTCTGCAGCCCGATGAATTCGGACTTCAGGCCGAAGGCATCCTGCAGCAGGAACGAAAACCAGATCGCCTGCGCCGCCGGCCAGAAGAAGAAGACGATCGTGATCGCGATCTGCGGCGCGAGCAGCGCATACGGCAGCCACGCCGAGCGGAAGACGACGCGCTTTTCCATCCCGTGGGGGAAATCCGGAAGCGGGGGGCCGAGGCGCCTGGCCAGAGCCCCCCTGGAGTCCTACTTGTTGGCGGCCTCGAACTTGCGCAGGATCTCGTTGCCGCGTTTTACGGCGTCGTCGAGCGCGGTTTTGGCGTCCTTCTTGCCGACGAACACGTTCTCCATCTCCTCCTCGATCACCTCGCGCCCCTGCACGAAATTGCCGAAGCGCAGGCCCTTGGAGTTCGCCGTGGGCGGCTTGTTGGTCAGCTGCTTGACGGCGATGTCAGCGCCGGGATTCTTCTCGTAGAAGCCCGACTTGCGCGTCATGTCGTACGCCGCCATGGTGATCGGCACATAACCGGTGCCGGTGTGCCATTCCATCTGGATCTCGGGCTGCGACAGGAAGGCGAAGAACTTCGCGACGCCTTTGTAGTCGGCCGGCTTCTTGCCGGCCATCACCCACACCGACGCGCCGCCGATGATCGAATTCTGCGGCGCACCCGCCACGTCGTCGTGGTACGGGATGAAGTTCACCGACCAGGCGTGTTTCGCGTTGGCCCGCAGATTTGCCTGCGCGCCGGTGGAGGACGTCAGCATTGCGCACTCGCCGCTCGCGAACTTCGCCTCAGCCTGGTTGGTGCGCCCGGCGTAGGTGAAGAGGCCCTTCTTGGACATCTCGCCCAGCATCGTCAGGTGCTTCACGTGCAGCGGCGAGTTGATGGTGAACACCGTGTCCATGCCGGCCATGCCGTTCTCCCTGGTGCCGATCGGGACGTTGTGCCAAGCGCTGAAGTTCTCGATGTGCATCCAGGACGGCCAGCCCGAGGTGTAGACGCATTCCTGGCCCCTGACCTTGAGCTGCAGCGCAGCCGCGTTCATGTCTTTCCAGGTCTTGGGCACCCGATCCGGATCGAGGCCGGCCTTCTTGAAAGCGTCGCGGTTGATGTACAGGACGACCGTCGAGCTGTTGAACGGGAACGACAGCATGTTGCCCTTCGGGTCCGTGTAATAGCCGGCGATGGCCGGCAGGTAGGACTTGGGATTGAAGGGCTCCTTCGCGTCGGCCATCACCTTGGTGACCGAAACGATGGCGCCTTTGGCCGCCATCATCGTCGCGGTGCCGACCTCGAACACCTGCAGCAGATGCGGCGCATTGCCCGCCCGGAACGCGGCGATTGCGGCGGTCATCGACTCGGGATAGCTGCCTTTGTAGACCGGCACGACCTTGTATTCCTTCTGGCTCGCGTTGAACCGGTTCGCGAGGGCGTTGAGCTTCTCGCCCAGCGCACCACCCATCGAGTGCCACCACTGGATCTCGGTCTGCGCCTGCGCGGCGGACGCGCCAAGGATGCCGGCGACGAACAGTGCCGCGCCAAATACTTTGAAACGCATGATGCCCTCCTGTAATCTTCCCGGATGCGGGTTGGCTGCTCTGCCCGCGGCCAAGGACCACTCTGCCCGGGGCCACTGACAAGTATACCCGTGATTGGGTTGCCGATCCGTGGCGGAGCGCCGAGCGGGCAGGGGGTAAATTCTCGATGTCGCCAACAAAGCAAGGATCCGCTCCAATGACTGCAGTCAGCACCAGGTTCTGGCCCTATCCCCGCCTTGTCGCACATCGCGGCGCGGGCAAGCTGGCACCCGAGAACACGCTGACGGCGATGCGCGTCGGCCACGCCCACGGCTACCGGATGGTCGAGTTCGACGTCAAGCTCGCCGCGGACAACGTGTCGTTCCTGCTGCACGACGCGACGCTCGAGCGCACGACCAGCGGCCGGGGTCGCGCCGACGCCTTGCTCTGGCGCGAGCTGTCGCGGCTCGACGCGGGGGGCTGGCACTCCGCGAAGTACGCAGGCGAGCCCCTGCCCACGCTGGCGTCGATCGCCCGCTGGGCGCGCGCGCACGGCGTGGCCTGCAACATCGAGATCAAGCCGACGCCCGGCCGCGAGCGCGAGACCGGCGCAGCTGTGGCACTGGATGCGGCTACGCTCTGGCGCGACGCCGACGTGCCGCCCCTGCTGTCGTCCTTCTCCGAGGCCGCGCTCGACGCGGCGCGCGATGCGGTCGCGGTATTGCCGCGGGCGCTGCTGCTGGAGACGATACCCGCCGATTGGCCGGATCGCCTCGCGCGGCTCGAATGCGTGGCGCTGGTCGCGGACCACGAGGCACTCACGCCTGAAATCGTGAAGGCAGTGCGCGCCCTCGGGCATCGGGTGCTCTGCTACACCCCGAACGAGGCCGCGCGCATCGGCGAGCTCGCGGGGTGGAACGTCGACGGCATCATCACCGACGCCGTCGATCACATCGTCGCCGATTCGCTGCCGCCCGCGCCGCCGCTGTAGCGCCGTCCCCTTACGCCATCGCCGGCCGCCTGATCGCGCGCTCGTCGATCGGCAGATTGATGAGGCCGGCGGCGATGCCCAGCGCGATGGCGAGCCACCAGACGACATCGTAGCTGCCCGTCGTGTCGTAGAGACGGCCGCCGAGCCATGCGCCGAGGAAGCTGCCGATCTGGTGGCTGAAGAAGGTGAAGCCCGAGAGCATCGCCAGGTAGCGGACCCCGAAGATCTCCGCCACGATGCTGTTGGTCGGCGGCACTGTCGACAGCCACAGCAACCCCAGTGCCACGGCGAACGCGTACACGGACGCGGGCGAGATCGGCAGCAGGAAGAACAGCGCGAACACGATGGCCCGGGCAAAGTAGATCGCCGAAAGAATGTAACGCCGCGGCATCCGGCTGCCCAGCCAGCCGGTCGTGTAGGTGCCGACCACGTTGAACAGCCCGACCAGCGCCAGCGCGGTGACCGCGACGTGCGGCTGCATGCCCTTGTCGGCGAGGTAGGCGGGCAGGTGCACGCCGACGAACACGACCTGGAAGCCGCAGACGAAGAAGCCGAGCGTCAGCAGCATGTAGCCGCGATGCCGCAGCGCCTCGCGCATCGCCGCGCCCGCCGACTGCTGGAAGGCGTGCGCCGCGGACAGGTGCTTCTCGTAGATCGCAGCCGACAGCGGCACCATCAGCAGCGCCACGCACGCCAGCGTCAGCAGCGCCACGTGCCAGCCCAGGCTCGACAGCAGCCACTGCGTCAGCGGCAGCACCGCAAACTGGCCGAACGACCCGGCGGCCGCGGAGATGCCAAGCGCCATGCTGCGCTTCTCTGGCGGGTACTTGCGCCCCAGCACGCCGGCGACGACCGAAAAGGTGACACCGGCGAGACCGGTGCCGATCAGGACACCGGCGGTCAGCACGAACACCAGCGGCGAAGTCGCGTACGCCATCGTCGCCAGCCCCGCGACGTAGAGCAACCCGCACACGAACGCGACCCGGTGGCTGCCGAAACGGTCGGCGAACATGCCCGCGAACGGCGTCGCGAGGCCCCACATCAGGTTCTGCACGGCGATCGCCAGCGCGAACGTCTCGCGGCCCCAGCCGTGATCGCTGGTCATCGGCTGCAGGAACAGGCCGAAGCCGTGCCGGATGCCCATCGACAACATCAGGATGAGGCCCGTCGCGACGAGCACGACGGTGGGCGTGCGCCAGTCGTGGCGAGCAGAGGTCGGCGTCATTGCGGTTTGCCTCGCGAGGGTGTCTCGGCAGTCGCCGTCCGGTGGCAGTCGCGCCCGCCCGGAGCGCGGGTCAGACCCAGCCCTTGGCGCGCTCGACCGCCTTGTTCCAGCCGGCGGACAGCTCGAGCGCCCGGTCGCGGGCCATGGCCGGCTCGAAGACGCGGTCGACCCGCCAGTTCGCGGCGACATCCGCGGCATCCTGCCAGTAGCCGACCGCGAGCCCGGCGAGATAGCCGGCACCGAGCGCCGTGGTTTCCAGCACGCTGGGGCGCACGACGGGGACCCCGAGGAGATCCGCCTGGATCTGCATCAGCAGGTTGTTCGCCGTCGCGCCGCCGTCGACGCGCAGCTCGGTGAGCGTGATCCCCGCGTCCTTCTGCATCGCCGCCAGCACGTCGACGTTCTGGAACGCGATCGCCTCCAGCGCGGCGCGCGCAATGTGCGCGGAGGTGGCGCCGCGCGTCAGCCCGAACATCGCTCCGCGCGCATAGGCGTCCCAGTGCGGCGCGCCCAGCCCGGCGAATGCCGGAACGAGGTAGACGCCGCCGTTGTCCGGCACGCTCGAAGCGAGTGCCTCGATCTCTGCAGCCGACCGGATGATCTTCAGCCCGTCGCGCAGCCACTGCACCACGGCACCGCCGATGAATAGGCTGCCTTCGAGCGCGTAATCGGTGGCGCCATCGCGCCGCCAGGCCACCGTCGTCAGCAGATTGTTGGCGGATGCCACGGCGCGGTTGCCGGTGTTCATCAGCAGGAAGCAGCCGGTGCCGTAGGTGTTCTTCGCGAGGCCGGGCGCGTGGCAGGCCTGTCCGAAGAGCGCGGCCTGCTGATCGCCCGCGATGCCGCCGATCGGCACGTCGATGCCGCCGACCTTCGCGTGACCGCAGACGCCCGACGAGGGCACGATGCGCGGCAATACCGCGCGCGGGATGTCGAACAGCGCGAGCAGCTCGTCGTCCCAGTCACCGCGGTGGATGTCGAAGAGCAGCGTGCGGCTGGCGTTCGACGGATCGGTCACGTGCGCGGCCCCGCGGGTCAAGTTCCAGACGAGCCAGGCATCGATGGTGCCGAACGCGAGCTCGCCGTTGAGCGCGCGCTCCCGCGCACCCTTGACGTGGTCGAGCAGCCATTTGAGCTTGGTGCCGGAGAAATAGGCATCGAGCACAAGGCCGGTCCTGCGCGCGATCATCCCGGCGTGGCCGGCGGCGCGCAGCTCGTCGCAAAGCGACGCCGTCCGCCGGTCCTGCCAGACGATGGCGTGGGCGACCGGCTGTCCCGTCGCGCGATCCCAGAGCACGGTCGTCTCGCGCTGGTTGGTGATGCCGATGGCCGCGATGTCGCGCGCGCCGATGCCGGCCCGGGCCAGTGCTTCGTGCATGACCCCCGATTGCGTCGCCCAGATCTCGGCGGCATCGTGCTCGACCCAGCCCGGCTGCGCGAAAATCTGCCGAAACTCCTGTTGTGCAACCGCGCGCACGGTGCCGGCATGATCGAAGACGAGCGCGCGGGAACTGGTCGTGCCCTGATCGAGTGCGAGGACGAATGACATCGGCAGGCCTCTTCCGGGACCGGCCGCGCCGCCGCCATTGGTTGCGGCCGCCGACGGCGCGGACGTAAAATGCGCTCTTCCTTGTCGTATTGTAGCCATATCCCGTTCCGGCCCCGCCGGTGTTGCCGGCTCCGCGCCGGCCTCATGTTCCCGGTTCCCGCCTTCGACCCGATGCCGCTCCCGCCGAGCCCGATCCCGCGTCAGCGCCTGCACCAGCGCAGCGTCGTCTACGAAGGCTTCCGGCGCGATGACGGCCTGTTCGACATCGACGCCCATCTCGTCGACGCCAAGGATCACGACTTCGAGCTCATGACCGGCGTGCGCCCGGCCCGCGAGGCGGTGCACGACATGTGGGCCCGCGTCACCATCGACCGCGAGTTCGTCATCCATGCGATCGAGGTCAGGACGGAGGCGATGCCCTACCCGGACGCCTGCGATTCCGTCGAGCCCAGCTATTCGAGGCTGATCGGCGCAAGCCTCGTGCAGGGCTTCCGCAAGCGGCTGCACGACGATATGGGCGGGGTCCGCGGCTGCACGCACGTGACCGAATTGCTGGGCTCGCTGCCGACGGCCGCCGTGCAGACCTTCGCGGGCCTGCGGCGCGAGGACGAGGGCACCCACAAGCCGTTCCAGCTGGACCACTGCCACGCGCTGGAGACCACCACGGACACCGTTAGCCGCTATTATCCGAAGTGGTACCGCGGCGCGGCTTGAATGGAAACCAGGGAGCACGAGTGAAAATCCACGAATACCAGGGCAAGGAAATCTTCCGCAAGTTCGGGATGCCGACGCCGCGCGGCCTGCCGGCGTTCACCGTCGACGAGGCCGTGGCCGCGGCCGGCTCGCTCGGCGGCAGCGTGTGGGTGGTCAAGGCGCAGATCCACGCCGGCGGCCGCGGCAAGGGCGGCGGCGTCAAGGTGGCGCGATCGCTGGACGAGGTGCGCGATCTCGCCGGCCGGATTCTCGGCATGCAGCTCGTCACGCACCAGACGGGTCCGGCGGGGCAGAAGGTCCGCCGGCTGCTGATCGAGGAAGGCGCGGACATCCGGCAGGAGCTCTACGTCGCCATGGTAGTCGACCGCGTGTCGCAGCGCGTGTGCCTGATGGCGAGCTCCGAAGGCGGCATGGATATCGAGGCGGTCGCCGCGAAGACGCCGGAGAAGATACATCGCGTGCTCATCGACCCGCTCAAGGGCCTCACCGACGCGGATGCCGACGACGTTGCGCGCAGGATAGGCATCCCCGCGGGCAGCATCCCGCAGGGCCGCGCGATGCTGCAGGGCCTGTACCGCGCGTTCGACGAAACCGACGCGTCGCTGGCGGAGATCAACCCGCTGGTCGTCACCGGCGACGGCCGCGTGATCGCGCTCGACGCCAAGCTCAACTTCGATTCGAACGCGCTCTATCGCCATCCCGACATCGTCGCCATGCGCGACCTCGACGAGGAGGACCCCGCCGAGGTCGAGGCGTCGAAGTTCGATCTTTCGTACATCTCGCTCGACGGCAACATCGGCTGCCTCGTGAACGGCGCCGGGCTCGCGATGGCGACCATGGATACCATCAAGCTGTTCGGCGCCGAGCCCGCGAACTTCCTCGACGTCGGCGGTGGCGCGACCGCCGAGAAGGTCACCGAGGCGTTCAAGATCATGCTGGAGAATCCGAAGGTGAAGGGCATCCTGGTCAACATCTTCGGCGGCATCATGCAGTGCGACACCATCGCCAACGGGATTGTCGCAGCGGTGCGCGAAACCCACCTGTCGGTGCCGCTGGTCGTGCGGATGAAGGGCACCAACGACGACATCGGCCGGAAGATTCTCGCGGACTCCGGCCTGCCGATCATCACCGCCGACAACATGGCCGATGCCGCGCAGAAGATCGTCGCCGCGGTCGGGCGGGGCTAGCCGCAAACTGCCGCCCCCGGCGCGACTCCGGCCGCGCCGAGCGTTCCCAACCGACGCCCCATTCGAGGAAGCAAAATGTCGATCCTGATCAACAGGGACACCAAGGTGATCACGCAGGGGATCACCGGCAAGACGGGCCAGTTCCACACCCGGATGTGCCGCGATTACGCCAACGGCCGGAGCTGCTTTGTGGCCGGCGTCAATCCGAAGAAGGCCGGCGAGGACTTCGAGGGCATTCCGATCT
>CAYGYQ010000148.1:0-8869 GCA_964354035.1 uncultured Bordetella sp. | reverse complement strand
CCGATCATCACCACCTCGCCGTGCGCGAAGTTGATGAGCTGGATGATGCCGTAGACCATGGTGTAGCCGAGCGCGACGACGGCGTACACGCTGCCCAGTGTCAAGCCGTTGATGACCTGCTGCAGGAAAATGTCCAACCGAGCCTCCACGGGCGCGCGCGCCGTCAAACGCTGGATGCAATCGCCGCGATCCGGTGAACTCCGGTCAGCGCTTCTTCGAGTCCGGGGATTGTGCGGGTTCGCGGCAGCGGCGGCAACCCCGCCCCCCTAACCGGCACGGCTGACGCTTGCGACCCTCGGGTGCCGGCGCAATCCTGCGCCTTCGGCGTGCCCGGCCGCCGCAGTGCACGAGGCAAAAAAACGGCGCCCCGCAGGACGCCGTTTCCATTCTGGCAGGCCGCGCTTACTTCTTCGGCGCGTCCTTCGCCGGGGCTGCCGCAGGGGCCGCTGCCGGAGCCGCTGCCGGAGCCGCTGCCGGAGCCGCCGACATCTTCATGAACTCTTCGAATGTCGATGCCTTGCCGCCCTTCACGACCGCGATGGGCTCGACCTTGCCGGCCTTCAGCGTGAAGATCGTGATTTCGGCGTCCTTGCGGTCGCCCTTTTCGTCGAACTCGATCTTGCCGGTCGCCCCGTTGTAGCTGATCTTCTGCAGTTCGGGCAGGTACTTGGCCGGGTCCACCGAATCCGCCTTCTGCATCGCGGCGATCATCAGGCCGACGGCGTCGTAGAAGAACGGCGCGTATTGCTTGACGTCGCCGTACTTGGCCTTGAACGCGTCGTTGAACTCCTTGCTGGCCGCCGAGGCCGGCAGGCCGGCTTGCGAGCAGATGAGACCCTCGGCCGCAGGGCCGGCGAGCTTGTTCATCTCGTCGGTGCAGGCACCGTCGCCGAACGCGAACACGGACTTGATGCCGAGTTCCCGCGCCTGCTTCAGCAGCGGGCCGCCGGTCGCGTCCATCCCGCCGTAGAAGATCACGTCGGGGTTCTTGCCCTTCATCTTGGTCAGGATCGCCTTGAAGTCGGTCGCCTTGTCGTTGGTCTTCTCGCGGGCGACGATCTGGACACCGGCAGCCTTCAGCGTCTTCTCCACTTCGTTCGCGAGGCCTTCGCCGTAGGCGGTGGCGTCGTCGGCGATCGCGACTTTCTTGGCCTTGAGCGAATTCACATACTGGGCCACCGCCGGGCCCTGCTGGTCGTCACGACCGACAGTCCGGAAAATGGTCTTGAACCCTTGCTCGGTGAGCTTGGGGTTCGTGGCCGAGCCCGAGATCATCGGGATGCCGGCCTGGTTGTAGACGGCCGAGGCCGGGATCGAGACGCCCGAGTTGAGGTGCCCCGCAACGCCGGCGACCTTGGCGTCGACGAACTTTTGCGCGATGGTCGGGCCGAGCTTCGGATCCGCCTGGTCGTCCTCGCTCATCAGCTCGAACCTGACGGTCTTGCCGCCGATCTTCATCTTCCTCGCGGTGGCTTCTTCGACCGCGAGGCGGGCGCCGCTCTCGTCATCCTTGCCGAGGTGCGCGATGCCGCCGGTCAGCGGGCCGGCGTGGCCGATCTTGACGACGAGGACTTCCTCGACGGGGGCCTTCGGGGCCTCGGCTTTCTTGGGCTCTTCCTTGCCGCAACCGTAGAAGGTTACGAGCGCCGCCGCGATCGCGGTAAGCCCGAGCTTGCGGGTCATGTTCATCTGTATTCTCCAGGAATAAGGGGGTGCCCGATGGGCAACAGGCAATTATTGGCCCTTCCGGGCGCGGTGTCAATCCGTGGACGCCCGCCTGGTTCGGGGCGCGCCGCCGTTCGGCCTTGCCGGCGGCCGCCTGTCGTGCGCAGCCGCAGCCCGTCGCAGCGGGCTTCCCGGCCGGCGGCTGGGCGCCTAAACTGCGCGCTCTTCTGAATCCGGACGGCGGTTCCCCCGCATCCTACCGGGAACACATTTTTCACGGGCCGGCCCGGCTATCCCGGATCGGCCCGGATACGCAGGTCGGCTGTCCCACCGGGCGGCCGTCTCAAAGGGGCAGGCATGGCAAAGCGATGGACAAGTCGGCGCGTGATCGCCGCCGCCGTGGTGCTGCTGGCCGTCGGGGTCATCGGCGGCGCGGTCGCGATGCGGGTCATCAAGAAGGCCAACGAAACGTCCGGCGGGAAAGGCGGTCCACCCGTCGTCCTCGAATTCTCCCCGGGCGATCTCACGCGGGTCGAGGCACTGCCGCTGCTGCGCTGGCTGCCCGTGTCCGGCGCGGTGCAGCCGGTCCGGCAGGCGACCGTCAAGGCGAAGGTCTCGGGCGACGTGCGCCAGATCACGGTGCGCGAAGGCGAGACCGTCCGGGCGGGCCAGCAGCTGGCGCGCATCGATACGGCGGATCTCGAGGCGAAGCTCCTGGAGCGCATTGGCGCGCTCGAGTCGGCAAGAGCGCAGCTCGCCATGGCCGCCAAGACCCAGGCGACCAACCAGGCGCTGCTCAAGCAGAACTTCATCTCGCAGAACGCCTACGACAACTCCGAGTCGAGCTATGGCGTGTTCCAGGGCTCCGTCAAATCGGCGGAAGCGCAGGTGCAGCTTGCCCGCAACGCGCTGCGCGATGCCGTCGCGACCTCGCCGCTCGCGGGTCAGGTGGCCAAACGGCACGTGCAGCCGGGCGAAAAGGTCGGGTTCGACTCCCCCCTTGTCACCATCGTCGACCTGACCGAGATGGAGCTGCAGGCCGCGGTGCCGGTCGTAGACGTGCCCGAGCTTGCGCTCGGCAAGGCGGTCGAGCTCACGATCGACGGCTTCGGCGAGCTCCGGTTCTCCGGTCGCGTCGACCGGATCAATCCCTCCGCTGAGCCCGGAACGCGGGCGATCCTCGTCTACGTCGGGATCCCGAATGCGGACGGCGCGCTTCGCGGCGGGATGTTCGCCACGGGCCGCGTCGCGCTTGCCGCAAGCGAGCCGGTGGCCACGCTGCCTGCGACCGCCGTGCGCACGGACGGGGGGCAGACGTTCGTCTGGACCGTCGAGGGCGGCAAGCTCGTCAAGCGAGGCATCGTCACCGGCCGCCGCGACGATGCCGCCGGACGCATCGAGGTCAAGACCGCTCTGGCGCCGGGCGTGCCGGTGCTGGCCGCCCGTTTCGACAACCTGAAGGACGGCGCGCCGGCGATCGTCAAGGCACCGGCGCCCGTTCCCGCGGCGGCGCCGACGTCCGGCCGGGCGCAGGCTGCGAGCTGACGGGCAGCTGCCCGGGTAGCCATCGCCATGTGGATCACGCGCGTCTCCATCAACAACCCGGTCTTCGCCACGATGGTGATGGTCGGGATCGCCGTCCTCGGGCTCTTCGCCTACAGCCGGCTGCGCGTCGAGCAGATGCCCGACGTCAGCTTGCCGTTCGTGTTCGTGCTGACGAGCTATCCCGGCGCCTCGCCGGAGGTGGTCGAGGCCGACGTCACGAAGCCGCTGGAGTACGCGATCAACACCGTCTCCGGCGTCAGCCTGATCCGCTCCAACTCGCTCGAAGGACAGAGCCAGGTCTTCGCCGAGTTCCGGATGGCCACCGACATGGCCAAGGCGATACAGGATGTTCGCGACAAGGTGGGGCAGGTGCGCCCCGGATTCCCGCGCGACGTGAAGGACCCGCTCGTCCTGCGCGCCGACCAGGAGAACTCGCAGCCCGTGGTCTCACTCGCGGTGCTGTCGCCGACGATGACCCTGCGCGACCTCACGGCGCTCACGGACCAGACGATCGTCAAGGCGCTCGAGAACGTGCCGGGGGTCGCCCGCATCGACCTCAGCGGCCGGGTCACCCGGCAGATTCTCGTCCAGATCAGGCCCAACGCGGTGACGGCGCTCGGTGTGGGCGTCGACCAGGTGATCAGCGCGATACGCGCCGCGAACCAGGATGTGCCCGCCGGGCGCATCACGCGCGGGCAGACCGATTCCATCGTCCGCGTCGAAGGCAGGATCAAGGATCCGGCGCAGTTCGCGCGCATCATCGTCGCCCAGCGCGGCGGGGCGCCGATCTACCTGTCGCAGGTCGCGGACGTCATCGATGGCGAGAAGGAGGAGACCTCGCTCGCTCGCGTCAACGGCCAGCCTTCGATCACCATCGACATCCAGAAGGCGCAGGACGCGAACATCGTCGATACCGGGCGCGGCATCAACGAAGCGCTCGCCGCCCTGCGGACCCGCTTGCCAGCCGACGTCGAATTGCGCGTCGCCAATTCGACGGCCGACGCCGCCGAGCGCAGCGTCAACCGCGTGAAGGCGACGATCATCGAGGGCGCGCTGCTGACGGTCATCATCGTCTTCCTGTTCCTGCACAGCTGGCGCAGCACGATCATCACCGGGCTCACGCTGCCGATCGCGGTGATCGCGACGTTCATCGCGCTGTACGCATTCGGCTTCACGCTCAACTTCCTGACGCTGATGGCGCTGTCGCTGTGCATCGGCCTCCTGATCGACGACGCGATCGTCGTGCGCGAGAACATCGTGCGCCACCTCGGCCTCGGCAAGGATCACGTCACCGCAGCGCGCGAAGGCACCGACGAAATCGGTCTTGCGGTGATGGCGACGACGTTCGCGATCGTCGCCGTGTTCGTGCCGATCGCGTTCATGAGCGGCATCATCGGCCGGTTCTTCTTCCAGTTCGGCGTTACCGTCGCCGTGGCCGTACTGGTGTCGCTGTTCGTGTCCTTCACGCTCGATCCGATGCTGTCCGCCGTGTGGCACGATCCTCCCGGCTCGCGCTTCGCGCGCGTGCCGTGGCTCGGCCGCGTGATGGAACGGGTCGAGCGCGGCATCGAGTGGCTGCACGCGTTGTACGGCACCATCCTCGAGTGGGCGCTCGGCCACCGACGGAGCGTGCTCGCGATCGCTATCGTCTCCTTCCTCGCCAGTTTTGCCATCGTGCCTCTGGTCGGCACCGAATTCGTGCCTGCGGCGGACGAGGGGTTCATTACGTTGCGGCTCAACACGCCGGTCGGCTCGAGCCTCGAGTACACGGACGGCAAGGTGCGGGAGGTCGAGGCGGCGTTGAAGGGCTTCCCGGAGGTCGCGCTGGCGATGACCACGGTGGGTGCGGACGAAGGCCGCAATTACGCGCGCGTCAACCTGAAGCTCACCGATCGCGGCGACCGTTCGCGGTCGCAGCAGGAGATCGAGCGCGCGCTTCGCTCCGTGGTCAAGTCGATCCCGGGCATTGAGCTCACCTTCGGCTACAACCGGCCGGTCTGGGTCAACCTGCTGGGCCCCGATCCGCAGACGCTGGCCACGTTGATCGGCGAGTTCGCGGAAAAGATCGCCCGGGTTCCCGGCATCGCGGACCTGGAGACATCGGAAAAGGCGGCCGCTCCCGCGCTTTCGATACGGCTCAACAACGACGCCGCGGCCGACGTCGGCGTCACCGTGCAGCAGGTGGGCACGACGATACGACCGCTGCTCGCCGGTGACACCGTCAGCTACTGGCTCGCGCCCGACGGCCAGAACTACGAGGTGAACGTCCGGTTGCCGAAAGACAGCCGCCGGCTCGCGGCGGACCTCGGCAACCTGTACCTCAGCACCACCAAACGGGGCCCCGACGGCGAAGCGCGGATGGTCCCGCTGCGGCAGGTCGCCGAGATCGTGGAGACGACGTCGCCGCCGATCATCAAGCGCCAGGAGTTGCAGCGGCGGGTCGCGCTGTACGCCAACGTCGAGGGGCGCCCTTCGGGGGACGCGAACAAGGACGTGCAGAAGATCATCAAGGAGTCGACGTTACCGCCCGGATACCGGTTCGACGTCGGCGGCCAGGCGAAGAACATGGAGGAAGCGTTTCAGGCGGCGCTTGGCGCGCTGGGCCTCGCCGTGATCTTCATCTACCTGATCCTCGCATCGCAGTTCGCAAGCTTCACGCAGCCGTTCGCCATCATGGCGTCGCTGCCGTTCTCGCTGGTCGGCGTGTTTCTCGCGCTGCTCCTGACGGGAACGACGCTCAATCTGTTCTCGATGATCGGCTTCATCATGCTGATGGGCCTGGTGACGAAGAACGCGATCCTGCTCGTCGACTTCGCCAACCGCGCCCGCCGCGGCGGGGCAAACCTGCACGACTCGCTGTTGCAGGCCGGCCAGGTGCGGCTGCGGCCGATCCTGATGACGACGGCGGCGATGATCGGCGGCATGCTGCCGCTGGCCCTCGGGCTGGGCGAGGGTGGGGAAATCCAGGCGCCGATGGGCCGCGCGATCATCGGCGGCGTGATCACGTCGACGCTGCTGACGCTGGTGGTCGTGCCCGTGCTCTACACCTACCTCGAACTGTTCCATGAGCGGCGCAAGGCGCGGCGCGACGCCGTACGCCGTGCGCGCGGTTCGGCGGTAGCGCCCGCGCAGGGGGACTGACGGCGCGCGCCGCGCGTCCTGCACCCGCCGCCGGAGCAGCGCCCCTTCGCTCCGCAGTGCCGTGCGATAATGACACGGCGCACGCAGATATCGGTCATCGGCATGGACATCGAGCAGGCACGTTGCAACATGGTCGAGCAGCAGATCCGCACGTGGGAAGTGCTCGACCCGGACGTCCTCGACCTGCTGTTTGCGGTCCGCCGCGAGGATTTCGTTCCGGCCGCCTGCCGTCTGCTTGCCTTTGCCGACCTCGAGCTCCCGCTGGGCGCCGGCGCGAAGATGTGGTCGCCCAGAATGGAAGCCCGAGTCCTCCAGGAATTGCGCCTCGTGTCCGGCGAGAGCGTGCTGGAAATCGGCACCGGCAGCGCGTATTTCACGGCGTTGCTTGCGAGCCGGGGCGCGCGGGTCACCAGTGTGGAGATCGATCCGCGACTGGCGGCAGAGGCGAAGGCCAGACTCGATCAGTTTGGTACCTTCGCGCTTCGCGCTCCGGAATTCGCCCTTGGGGCGGCCCGGCGGGCTCATGCGGGCATCGGTTCCGTGGAGCTCGCAACGGGCGACGGCGCGCGCGGCTGGGGGGATGGCACGTACGACGCGATCGTGCTGACCGGATCGACGCCCATGCTGCCCGACCGGTTCACGCAGCAGCTCAATCCCGGTGGCCGGATCTTCGCGGTCGTCGGCGAGCCCCCGGTGATGGCGGCGCGGCTCGTGCGCTGGGTCGCTCCGGGAGCGCTGACCGAACGCATCCTGTTCGAGACGATGCTCGAACCGTTGCAGAACGCCGTGACCGCGGCGCACTTCGAATTTTGATTCCCCAGCTGGCCGCTGCCGAACTTGCCCGCTGGCGCGCCGACCCAGCGCGCGCGCCCCCGCTGGTGATCGACGTCCGCGAGCCGTGGGAGTTCGCTCATTGCCAGATCGACGGGTCGGTGTCCATCCCGCTGAGCGAGCTTGCGCGCCGGCAGGGCGAGTTGCCGCACGAACGCCCGCTGGTCATGGTTTGCCACCATGGGCACCGCAGCCAGCATGCGGCAATGCTGCTCAAGGGCGCCGGGTTCACGCAGGTGCACAACCTGCGCGGCGGCGTGGAATCGTATGCGGTCGAAGTCGACCCGGCCATGAAACGATATTGAGATGAACGGCACCTGCGCTCGCTGCGACTGACGCAGCCGGCAGCAAAGGCAGCCAACGAACGCGCGCTGGTCGCGCACTGGAATGGAACGTTGACGATGAAACCACGATTGCTGGCGCTCGTAGCCCCCTTGGCGCTGGGATTCGCGACCGTGGCGGGGGTCGCGAGCGGCGAGGATCTCCTGCAGATCTACCGGGAGGCGCTGCGCGCCGATCCCGCGATCGCCGCCGCCAAGGCGAACTGGGAGGCCGCGCAGGAGAAGGCGCCGCAGGCGCGAGCCGGATTGCTGCCCAGCGTCACGGCGACGGGCGGCGGCACCGTCTACAACTACGACGCGACGATCAAGACCGATCCGCGGCAGGACATCAACCGCAGTTTCAACCAGTACAACGCGACCGTGTCCGCGGCGCAGCCGCTGTTCCGCTACCAGAATCTGATGCTCTACGACCAGGCCAGGCAGCAGGTCACCCAGGCCGATTACGTCCTCGGTTCCGCGCAGCAGGATCTGATCGTGCGCGTCGCCGTCGCGTATTTCGACGTCCTGCTCGCGCAGTTCAACATCGAGCTCGCCGAGAGCCAGAAGAAGGCCGTGTCGGAGCAGCTCGCCCAGGCCAAGCGCAATTTCGAGGTCGGCGTCGCGACGATCACCGACACCAACGAAGCGCAGGCGAAATACGATGCGATCGTGGCGCAGGAGATCACCGTGCGCAACGAATACGACAACCGGGTGACGGCGCTCCGCGCGATCATCGGGCGCTACCCGAAGGATCTGAAGAAGCTCGGCGGCGGGCTGGTCCCGGCGTTGCCCGAGCCCAATGTGGCCGATTACTGGGTCGACCGCGCGCTCAAGGAAAACCTGAACGTACGGATTGCCGAGTCCGGTCTCGAGATCGCGAAACTCGAGGTCGAGCGGGCCCGCGGTGGCCATTACCCGACACTTGATCTCGTCGGCAGCTATTCGGCCCAGGGCTCGAGCGCCGCCATCTCCTCGTCGGTGTCGAGCGATTCACGCACCGGCACCATCGGGCTGCAGCTCAACGTGCCGATCTACCTGGGCGGATTCGTGGACTCGCGCGTGCGCGAGTCGATCGCGCTGCTGGAGCGATCGCGGCAGGACCTCGAAGGCGCCCGCCGCGCGGCGCTGTTCCAGGCGCAGACGGGGTTTGCCGGCGTCAACAGTGCCACGGCGTCGGTGAAGGCGTTCGAGCAGGCGGTCGTGTCGGCCGAGAGCGCCCTTGCGTCGAACATCCTCGGGCAGGAAGTAGGCGTGCGGACGTTCCTCGACGTGCTCAACGTTCAGCAGAACGTCTATTCGACCCGCCGCGATCTCGCCGACGCCTACTTCAAGTACCTGATCGGCGTGCTGCGCCTGAAGGCTTCGGT
>CAYGYQ010000147.1:0-8919 GCA_964354035.1 uncultured Bordetella sp. | reverse complement strand
GACGGCCTGCGCGTGGACGCGGTCGCCTCGATGCTCTACCTCGACTACTCGCGCAAGGACGGCGAGTGGCTCCCGAACCGGCTGGGCGGCAACGAGAACCTCGAGGCGGTCGCCTTCCTGCGCCTGCTGAACGAGACGGTCTATGGCCGACACCCGGGCGCCATCACGATCGCCGAGGAATCGACGGCCTGGCCGGCGGTGTCGCAGCCGACCTACGCGGGCGGCCTCGGTTTCGGGTTCAAGTGGAACATGGGGTGGATGCACGACACGCTCGAGTACCTGCGGCAGGAGCCGGTGCACCGGCGCTGGCACCACGACCAGATGACGTTCGGGCTGATGTACGCGTTCACCGAAAACTTCATCCTGCCCCTGTCGCACGACGAGGTGGTGCACGGCAAGGGGTCGCTCCTCGAGCGCATCCCGGGCGACGCCTGGCAGCAGTTCGCCACGCTGCGCGCCTATTACGCCGTGATGTGGGCGCAGCCGGGCAAGAAGCTGCTGTTCATGGGGCAGGAATTCGCGCAGGGCCCGGAGTGGAATTTCGCGGCGGGGCTGGAGTGGTCGCTGCTCGACACGGGCTGGCATCGCGGCACGCAGACGCTGGTGCGCGACTGCAATCGCGCTTACCGGGCGCATAAGGCGCTGCACCAGCGCGACTGCAGCGCAGACGGCTTTCGCTGGATCGCGGTCGACGACGCGGCCAGCTCCGTGTTCGCGTGGCTGCGCTTCGGCGACGACGGCGCGCCACCCGTGGCCGTCGTCGCCAATTTCACTCCGGTGCCGCGCGAAGGCTACCGGATCGGCCTGCCGGCGGCTGGCCGGTGGCGCGAGATCCTGAACACCGACGCGGCCGCCTACGGCGGCTCGGGTTGCGGCAACGCGGGCGGCATCGACGCCCGGCCGGGCGAGTGGAACGGGTTCCCGTGTTCCGCCGCCCTCATGGTGCCGCCGCTTGGCGCGCTGTGGCTGGTGCACGAGGGGGGCGCGTGAAGCCGCCGCCCGGCCCGGGGAGAAGATTGCATCTAAAGGGAACACCATGGACCAGGTAACCTACTCGACTCCTCTCTCACGCTCCTCGATGGCCTACGTTCTCGCGGGAGGACGCGGCAGCCGTCTCATGGAGCTCACCGAACGGCGCGCCAAGCCGGCGGTGTATTTCGGCGGCAAGTCGCGGATCATCGATTTCGCGCTGTCGAATGCGCTGAACTCGGGCATCCGGCGCATCGCCGTCGCGACCCAGTACAAGGCGCACAGCCTCATCCGACACCTGCAGCGCGGCTGGAACTTCCTGCAGCCGGTGCGCAACGAGAGCTTCGACATCCTGCCGGCGAGCCAGCGCGTGGCGGCGGACCAGTGGTATGCCGGCACCGCCGACGCCGTGTTCCAGAACATCGACATCATCGACGGCTACGCGCCCGAGTATCTCGTCATTCTCGCCGGCGATCACATCTACAAGATGGACTACGAGCGGATGCTGGTCCAGCACGTCAACAGCGGCGCGGACGTCACCGTGGGCTGCGTCGAAGTTCCGGTCACCGATGCACATGGCTTCGGCATCATGCACGTCGACGACACGGACCGCATCGTGTCTTTCCTCGAGAAGCCCGAGCACCCGCCCGCAATGCCGGACCGGCCCGGCTGGGCGCTGGCAAGCATGGGCATCTACGTCTTCCGGCGCGAATTGCTGAACGAGCAGCTGCGCCGCGACGCCGCCGATCCGCATTCGAGCCGCGATTTCGGCCGCGACGTCATTCCGTACCTGGTTGAGCACGGCAAGGCGGTCGCGCATCGCCTCACGAGCTCGTGCGTGCGCTCGCGCGACGAGACCGAGGTCTACTGGCGCGACGTGGGCACGGTCGACGCCTACTGGGAAGCGAACATCGACCTCACCGACGTCGTTCCCGCGCTCGATCTCTACGATCGCGACTGGCCGATCTGGAGCTACGCCGAAATCACCCCGCCGGCGAAGTTCGTGCACAACGTGGACGGCCGGCGCGGCATGGGCATCTCGTCGCTCATCTCGGGCGGCTGCATCGTTTCCGGCTCCCTGCTCCAGCACTCGCTGCTGTTCACCGGCGTGCACCTGCATTCCTACGGCACCGTCCGCAATGCGGTCATCCTCCCCTACGTGGACATCGCGCGGGGCGCGCGGCTCACCAACGTGATCGTCGACGCCGGTGTGAAGATTCCCGCCGGGCTCGTCGTCGGCGAGGATCCGGAGGTCGACGCGGCGCGCTTCCGCCGCACCCCGCTCGGCATCTGCCTGATAACGCAGCCCATGATCGATCGGCTGGGCCCGTGACCGGCCTCAACGTTCTCTCCGTCGCCTCCGAGGTCTATCCGCTGGTCAAGACCGGCGGCCTTGCCGATGTGGTCGCCGCGCTGCCGCCGGCGCTCGCCCAGGAGCGCATCGCCACGCGCACGCTGGTGCCGGGTTATCCCGCGGTGATCGCGGCGCTGCGCGACGCGGTGACCGTCCACCGCTTCGCGCGCCTGCAGGGCGGGCCGGCCCGGCTGCTCGCGGCGCACGCCGAAGGCCTCGATCTCTTCGTGCTCGACGCGCCCCACCTCTTTGCGCGTTCCGGCACTCCGTATCTCGGCCCCGACGGAGAGGAATGGCCCGACAACGCAGTGCGCTTCGCCGCGCTCGCCGAATGCGGCGTCGCGATCGCGCTCGGAAGCATCGCGAGCTACGCGCCCGACGTCGTGCAGGCCCACGACTGGCAGGCGGGCCTCGTCCCGGCCCTGCTCCACTACGGCGGAACGCCGCGGCCGCGCACGGTCATGACGGTGCACAACCTGTCGTTCCAGGGACAGTTCCCGCGTGCGCTGCTGGCGAGGATCGGATTGCCGCCCCACGCCTGGTCGATCGACGGTGTCGAGTTCCACGGCACGATCAGCTACCTCAAGGCCGGGCTCGCGCTGGCCGACCGCATCACCACGGTGTCGCCCACCTATGCGGCGGAGATCCGCACGCCCGAGGGCGGGATGGGGCTGGACGGGCTCCTGCGCCAGCGCGCCGACGTGCTCGAGGGCATCCGCAACGGGATCGACGACGCGGTGTGGAATCCCGCGACCGACGCCCACATCGCCGCGCGTTTCGACCGGATGCACTACGCCAGGCGCGTGCCGAACAAGGCGGCGCTGCAGGCGCGCTTCGGCCTCGACGCGGAGCCGGCGGCCTTGCTCTGCGGCGTCGTCAGCCGGTTGACGCTGCAGAAGGGGATGGACCTCCTGCTCGAGGCGCTGCCGGCGCTCGTCGACCGCGGCGCACAGCTCGCGCTCCTGGGGTCCGGCGACCAAGCGCTCGAAGATGGATTCGTCGCGGCGGCGGCCCGCTTTCCCGGTCGTGTCGCCGCACTGACCGGCTACGACGAGTCGGTCGCGCATCTGGTGCAGGCCGGCGCCGACGTCCTGCTCGTTCCTTCGCGCTTCGAGCCCTGCGGCCTCACCCAGCTCTGCGCGCTGCGCTACGGCACCATTCCGATCGTGGCGCGCGTCGGCGGCCTCGCCGACACGGTCGTCGACGCGAACGAAATGGCGCTGGCCGCTGGCGCCGGCACGGGCATCCAGTTCGCGCCGGTGACGCGCCAGAACCTCGAATTCGCGATCGGCCGCGCCATTGCGCTGCGGCGTGACCCCGCGGGATGGCGACGGATGCAATCGCGCGCGATGGCGACCGACGTCGGCTGGACCCGTCCCGCCAAGCAGTACGCCGCGCTCTTCCGCGAGCTCGCGGCGCGCGGCACGGCCTGACGATGCGCGACGTCGGACCGGGCAGCCCCGAGCCGCTCGGCGTCACTCCGGGGCGAAGCGGCGCGAACGTCGCCGTCATCTCCGCGCACGCGACCGCGATCGAGCTCTGCCTGTTCGATGCAAGCGGTGAGCGCGAAATCGAGCGGGTCGCATTGCCGGAACGCACCGGCGACGTGTTCCACGGCTTCGTCGGTGGCGTCGCGGCGGGTGATCGCTACGGACTGCGGGCGCACGGCCCGTACGACCCCCGCGCGGGTCACCGCTTCAATGCCGCGAAGCTGCTCGTCGATCCGTACGCGCGCGCGCTCGACCGCGCTTTTGCCTATGATCCGGCATTGACCGGCGGCGGCGGCGAGCGCGGCACGCGGGACGACGCCGACAGCGCACCGTTCGTGCCCAAGGGCATCGTCACGCCGTGCCCGGAGCCGGTGGCCCCCTGTCGGCCGCACCTGCCCTGGCGCGAGACGATCCTGTACGAGCTGCACCTGCGCGGCTTCACGCGCACGCATCCGGGCGTGCCGGAGGCCCTCCGCGGCACCTGCGCGGGCCTCGCCCACCCAACTGCGATCGCCCACCTGACGCGACTCGGCATCACGACCGTCGAGCTGATGCCGATCGCGGCGGCGATCGACGAGCGCCATCTCGCGCGCGCAGGGCTCAACAATTACTGGGGCTACAACCCCGTGGCGCTGTTCGTCCCCGATCCACGGCTCGCGCCGGGCGGCATCGACGAACTGCGCGCCTGCGTGGCGGCGCTGCACGCGGCCGGCATCGAAGTGATCCTGGACGTCGTTTTCAACCATACCGGCGAAGGCGATGCGCTCGGGCCGACGGTGTCCCTGCGCGGACTCGACAACGCGAGCTACTACCGGACGCTGCCCGACGATGCCACCCGCTACATCGACGACACCGGCTGCGGCAATACGCTGGCGCTCGACCAGGCGCCGGTGCTGCGCCTCGCGCTGGACGCGCTGCGCTACTACGCGCAGACGGCGGGCGTCGACGGCTTCCGCTTCGACCTCGCGACGACCCTTGGCCGCCGTGACGACGGCTTCGATCGTCGGTTTGACCCGTCGGCACCGCTCCTGCTGGCGATTGCCCAGGACCCCGTGCTGCGCGACCTCAAGCTGATCGCGGAACCATGGGACGTCGGGCCCGGCGGGCATCGCCTCGGCGCGTTCCCACCCGGTTGGGGCGAGTGGAACGACCGGTATCGCGACACCGTGCGGCGGTTCTGGCGCGGCGACCTCGGGCTCACTGGCGAGCTCGCGACGCGCTTCGCGGGCTCCGCCGACGTCTTCGCGCCACGCTCGCGGCCCCCGTCGCGGTCGGTCAATTTCGTCACGGCGCACGATGGCTTCACCCTGGCCGACCTCGTGACCTACGCCGCGAAGCACAACGAGGAAAACCGCGAGGACAACCGTGACGGCAGCGATGCCAGCTGGTCGTGGAATCACGGTGTCGAAGGACCCACGGTCGACCCCGGGATCGCAGCGGCGCGCGGGCGCGACGTTCGCAACCTGCTGGCGACGCTGCTGCTGTCGCGGGGAACGCCGATGCTCGCGATGGGCGACGAGCTCGGACGCACCCAGCGGGGCAACAACAACGCGTACGCGCAGGACAACCCGCTGACGTGGATCGACTGGGGAGCGGCTGATCCGACGCTGATCACTTTCGTCGCGCAGCTGATCGACCTGCGCCGGGGGCACCCCGCGTTCTCCGGCGAGGGTTGGCTTGCCGGTGCGCCCGTCGACGCGACCGGCCTCCCGGACGTCGAGTGGCGCCATCCCGATGGCCGGCCGATGGCTGGCGGCGACTGGACGTTGCCAGAATCGTGCGCCCTGGTCGCGATTTTTTATGCGAGCCCCGCCGGGGCGATGGCTGCCGACCGCGTCGCCTTGGCGTTCAATGCCGGAGGGGAACCCGTCACCGTGCGCTGGCCCGACGCGCGCGAAGGTCATGCCTGGCGCTGCGTCATCGACACCGCATTGCCCACGGGATGCCCCGACCCGGCCGATCCCGCCGTCGCCGACACGACGCCGGTCGCGGCCCGGTCGGTGCGGGTTCTCGCGGAAGACCTGGCTCCCGTGCCCCGGCGCCGCAACCCGGGGGTCGATCAGGAAGCCCTCGACCGGCTCGCCGCGGCAGCCGGCATCGCGGGCGAATGGTGGGACGTCGCCGGCAGTCGCCACGTTGTCGGTGCCGATACGAAGCGCGCGCTGCTCGCGGCGATGGGATTGCCGGTGGCATCGACCGCCGAAGCGCGGACACAACTCGCCGCGATCGCCGAAGCGCGCGAGTTGCGCGAGCTGCCGGCGATGGCCGTCGCGCGCGCGGGTTGCGCGACGGAACTCGCCATCGCGGTGGCGCCTTCGAGCCGGCATCGACGCGGCCTGCTGCGCCTCCTGCACGACGACGGCACCGAAATGCTGCTGCCGTTCACAGCTGACGATTGTCCTGCGCAGGTCATGATCGCCACGGACGGGCGCAGGATCGAGCGGCGGATGCTGACGCTGCCGCCGCTGCCGGCGGGTTACCACACGCTGCATTTCGACGACGAGCGCGACGGCCGCTGTCCCCTAGTGGTCGCGCCGCCACGCTGCTTCCTGCCGCCGGACATCCGCGCCGGCGAACGCCGCTACGGTCTCGCTGCGCACCTCTATGCGCTGCACCGCCGCGGCGATCAGGGCATCGGCGACTTCACGACGCTCTCGGCGATCGCCGAAGCCACCGCGCGCGCGGGAGGAAGCATCGTCGGCATCAATCCGCTGCACGCGCTCTTCGCCGATGACCGGGAGCGCGCGAGCCCCTATCATCCTTCCGATCGCCGCTTTCTCGATCCCGTCTACATCGACGTCGAGGAGGTGCCTGATCTCGCGGCGGCGCCGGCGGCGCGCGCGCTGCTGGCGCAGAACGGCCGGCGCGTCGCGGCGCTCTCGGCGCGCGCCAGCGTCGATTACGCGTCGGTCTGGCCATTGAAGCAGACGGTGCTCGAAGCCTGCTTCGCGCATTTCGAGCAGCGCGGCCCTGACGATCCGCTGGTTGCCGAATGCGAGCGCTTCATCGCCTCCGGCGGAGCACGGCTCCAGCGCTTCTCGCTGTTCGAGGCAATCGCCGCCGAGCATCCGCGCGTGCCCTGGCACGCGTGGCCGGCCGCGTTGCGCAAGCCCGATGCTGCCGGCGTCGCCGAATTCGCCCTGCGCCATGCGCGCCGGATGCGCTTCGCGTCATACCTGCAATGGCTGGCGGACCGCCAGTTCGCGGCCGCGGCCCGCCATGGGCGGGAAAGCGGGCTAGCGCTCGGCTTCCTGCGCGATCTCGCCGTCGGCGCGGCACCGGACGGCGCCGAGGTATGGGCGAATCCGTCGGCCTTCGCTCACGGTGCGGCGGTGGGCGCGCCGCCGGATCCGTTCTCGACGGCCGGCCAGAACTGGGGCCTGCCGCCACCGAATCCGGCAGCTCTGCACGCGTCGGCCTGCGCCGGATTTGGCGAGCTCGTCGCCGCCAACATGCGTCACGCCGGCGCGCTGCGGATCGATCACGTGATGGGAATGTCGCGGCTGTTCTGGATTCCCGACGGCGCGGCGGCGGCGGACGGCGCCTACGTCGAGTATCCGCTCGATCCGCTGCTCGCGGTGCTCGCGATCGAGAGCGCGCGCGCCGGCTGCTTCGTGGTCGGCGAGGACCTGGGCACCGTGCCGGAGGGCTTTCGCGAGCGCCTGGCGGCGGTGGACATCCTCTCCTATCGCGTGCTCTGGTTCGAACGCGACGGCGCGGGCTTCGCCGCCCCCGCGCGCTACCCGGCCAACGCGGTGGCTTGCGTGTCGACGCACGATCTGCCGACGATCGCCGGCTGGTGGACCGGCGCGGACATCGTCGAGAAGCGGGCGCTGGGCCTGCTGGACGCGGAGGGAGCCGCAGGCGCGCAGGCCGAGCGAGAAGCAGCCCGGCATGCGCTGGCCGAGGCGATGGCCGAGGCCGGCGTCACCGAAGGGTCGCCCATCGACGCGAGCGCGCCGCACGATCCCCGGATCACCGCGGCGCTGCATCGCTACGCCGGCGCCTCGCCTTCGGCGGTGGTGCTGCTGCAGGCCGACGACCTCGCCGGCGAGACCGCGGCCGTCAACCTGCCGGGCACCGACCACGAGCGTCCGAACTGGCGCCGGAAGGTCGGCGTGGACGCCGACGCGCTGTGGGAGACGCCCGCCGCCACGCAAGCGATCGCCGATTTCGCCGCCCGCCGGGGCCATCGCTGATCCGCCGCAACAACGGCGCGCGCCAGTTGGCCAGCTCGCCGAGGCGGCTGCCCCTGCCGCCCGCCAGGATCAGCGCCTGGAGCGCATCGACTTCGGTGGCGTTGATCTGCATGGCGCAGCCGCTGGCGCGGCGACGACTACTTGCCGGTCAGCAGGCCGACCCGGGCTTCCGCCTCGAGCCAGTCTTCCAGCTCGTGGCCGGGCTCGAATCCTCTTTGCTCGGCGCAGTAGTACGCGGCCTCCGCGATCATCAGCCACTTCGCTGCGGGATCGAAGGGAAGCTCCGTCGCGACCGGCGACGCCATTTCCGCAATGATCCCGGGCGTGGCAGAAGCGGCGGGCGAAGCAACCGGCGGGACGGCGGACTTGCCGCGTGGTTGGCGCGATGACGTGGTGTGAAGCGCAGACATTTTCAACTCCTCATGTGTGGCTTTCCCAACACCGGTTTCTTCTTCTTGTGCTCTACACGGTACGCGCCGATGCGAGCGCTGCATTGACGCCTGTCAATGACGGCTCATCTTCCGCGAGAAGAATCGTGCGGCGATGCACCAACGCTCATGCCGGCACAGTCTCCAACGCCGCCGGCGAAAGCGCCGCGGCGATCGCCTCGTCCACATGCTCGACCCACACGATCCCGAGCTTCTCCCGCGCATCGGCCGGGATGTCCTCGAGATCGCGGCGATTGCGCGCCGGGAGCAGCACCGTGCCGATGCCTGCGCGCAGCGCGGCCAGCACCTTCTCCTTGACGCCGCCGATCGGCAGCACCAGCCCGCGCAGGCTGATCTCGCCGGTCATCGCCACGTCGCTGCGCACGAGCCGGCCCGTCAGCAGCGATGCAAGCGCGACGAAGATTGCCAAGCCTGCACTCGGCCCGTCCTTGGGCGTCGCCCCGGCCGGCACGTGGACG
>CAYGYQ010000146.1:0-8934 GCA_964354035.1 uncultured Bordetella sp. | reverse complement strand
CGCGGGGGCGCACAGTGCCCTTCGGGCGGCCGTGCGGGCACTGATCGCTACTTGCGATAGCGATTGCGGAAATCGCTGACGATTCCCTTCTGGCTGCGGTCGATCGCCACATCGAGAGAGCGGTCGTTCGGGTCGTGCTGCTTCGCCTTGCGGAAAGCGTTGAGCGCGTCCTGGTGATTGCCCAGGCCTTCCTGGGCCTCGCCGAGGCAGCGCCAGGCCTGTGCATTGGCGAGTTCGAGATCGGCCCAGGCGCTGCACAGTTCGGCGGCGCGCCGGAAGTTGCCGGAGCGCAGCATGCTCGGCCCCTCGACCTTCAGCGCCGCCACGCGCGCGCGGCGCTCCGCGAACAGGGCGGCGACGTCGGCATCGAGCGGCGCCGACAACGGCCCATCCGGCCGCGCGGCGGACCCCTGGTCCGGGCGCCGAATGCCGCCCACAACGCCGGTGATCACGCTGCCGTCGGTGAGTCCTGGCGGAATGATCGACTGCACCGACGGCAGCGCCGTGACGATCGACCTGCTCACAGTCGCGACCGTGTCCGCAAGCGGGCGGTGCCACGCGACGCCGTACAGCCAGAGCATCGCGGCGAGGCCGCAGACGCCGGTCACCAGATTGAGGGTTCCGGGCGACGCGTGTGTCGCGAGGCAATCCTGCGCGAAGTCCCAGTCGGTTTCGTGATTCTGCGTGAGCTTCTCGTGCGCAATGGCGATGAGGACCGGCGCGAACAGCGGGAAGCCGCAGCCCATGCCCTCCCACCAGACGCGGAACGCGCGCTTGAAGCTGCGCCAGATCTGCGACTGCATTTCGCGCCTGGCATAGGCGTCGGAGATCGAGAACTGCACGAAGCAGCCGAATAGCCATTTGCCGGGTGTCGTGCCCACCGAGGCCATCAGCAGTGTCTCGACACCCACCCACGTGCCGGTGATCAGCACCGGAGCGAAGAACGGATGGCCGAGCCAGAAGGCGAGCGCATCGGATATGACGCCAGCCCCGCGCAGTTCCGACAGCAACAGCGCGAGCACGATGCCCCAGAACGCGCAGTCGAACAGGCGCGCGCCCAGCCGGCTCCATGGTCGCGGCTCGCTGGTGCGGCCGGTCTTCGCACGCTCGAGCTCGGCCATTCGGAGCTGGAAGATCCAGCTCGCATCTTCCTGCGGCTGGTTGGTACCGAGGAACACGGTCTTTTCCCGGCGCCAGTTGAGGATCGCAAGGTCGGTCTGCGGCATCAGGACCTGCATTGGGGCTGCCCCCCGCCGGCGCGCCCAGGTCAGGCTGTGCACGATGCCGTACACGAACGTCAGCGCGAGTAACGTCAACGTCAACCAGACCAGGACCTGCTTGGCGACCTCCACGGTATCGAGCGGCATGACCAGCACGATGGCGCCCGCGATGAAGCCGCCGAACAGCATGCACAACGCGACCGTCACGATGCCCGGACGGCCGAACGAGGCCACCGGCTCAGTGAGCCCGGGGTGCTGCACATTGCGGGCGTTCTTGCTGGCCGCCGATTCGGCCGTCAGCGCGATGCGCTGGGCGTCGGAGTCACCGACGACCGGCGGCGCGACGTCGGTCCCTTCGGCGGCCGGCGGTATGCCGCTGCTCGCGACATAGGCGATCGCGGGCGGCACCACGTCGCCCGAACGCGCCAGTTCGCCGTTGTAACGGATGCGCCGGTCCGGATCGCTCAGTATCCGGCTGGCATGATTGATGAAGCGCAGCGCCTCTTCGACGTTGCCCTGGCCGTCGCGCGTCTTGGCGTAATACTTGCGGATCAGCCGGCGCAGTGCAGCACGGACGTCCTCGTCGGACGCGGTCGGCGGGATTCCCAGCGCTTCGTAAAGCGAGGCTCTCATCTATCTCCGCGAGCGGGGAATTCCCCGGCTTGATGCTCGAATCTTCGGGGAAATCCGTCCCCGAGGCAAGTCGCGGCGAGCGTCACGCCGGGTCCGGCGGCACACGGCGCGTGGTCTACCCCTGCTTTTCCTTGTGCGTGTGCGCAAGCTTTTCGCGAATGCGCGCCGATTTGCCCGACCGATCGCGAAGGTAATAGAGCTTCGCGCGGCGCACGTCGCCCTTGCGCTTCACCTCGATGCCGGCGATGAGCGGCGAATAGGTCTGGAAGGTCCGCTCGACGCCTTCGCCGCTCGATATCTTGCGCACGACGAACGAGGAATTGAGTCCGCGATTGCGCTTGGCGATGACCACGCCCTCGTAGGCCTGCACGCGCTTGCGCTCGCCTTCGACGACGCTGACGTTGACGATCACGGTGTCGCCCGGTGCGAACACCGGTATCTTCTTGCCCAGCCGTTCGATCTCTTCTTGTTCCAGTGTGGCGATGATGTCCATGCTGCGTTCTCCATTTTGCTGATTGCTGGTCGTTGACCTTGCGCGCAGCGCAGGGCGCCCCCTGATGCGCGCGGCTTGTTGTCCGGCGGAAGGCCGCCCGCTGCCGGACGACCGATTCGCCGCTTCCTGCCACCTTGCTACCGGAGGCCGGACTCCGGCATCCGTTCGCGGCGATATGCCGCGAGCAACTCGCTCTCTTCCTTCGACAGCACCCGCTCCCGCAGGAGATCGGGCCGGCGCTCCCACGTGCGGCCGAGCGCCTGCTGCAGACGCCACCTGCGGATCGCCTCGTGGTGGCCCGAAAGCAGAACCTCGGGCACCCGCATGCCATCGTACTCGTCCGGCCGCGTGTAATGCGGACAATCGAGCAGCCCGGCCGCGAACGAGTCCTGCACCGCCGACTCCGCATCGTTCAGCACACCCGGGCGCAACCGCAGGATGGCATCGATCAGCATCAGCGCCGGCAACTCGCCCCCCGACACCACGAAATCGCCGATGGCGACTTCCTCGTCAACGCAGCGCTCGAGCAGCCGCTGGTCGATCCCCTCGTAGCGCCCGGCGAGCAGCACCAGCGCCGTCTCGTCCCCCCCCGCGGCAAGCTCCGCCACGCGCCGGTGCGACAGCGGCGATCCGGCCGGCGACAGGTAGAGCGTTCGCGTCGCCGCGCAACCTGCCATGCGCTGGGCCGAGCGTGCTGCCGCCAGCGCACTTGCCAGCGGTTCCGCCAGCATCACCATTCCCGGCCCACCGCCGTACGGGCGGTCGTCGACGGTCCGGTGTCTGTCCGTCACGAAATCGCGCGGGTTCCACACCCCGAGTCGCCAGAGCCCCCGCTGCAGCGCCCGCCCGGCGACACCGAATCGCGCCGCGTGGTCGACCATCTCCGGGAACAGCGTGACGACGTCGATCCGCATCCTGCGCCCCCGCAACCACCGGCCTTCTTTCTAGTAGTCCGCGCCCCAGTCCACCTCGATCCTGCCGGCGCCGACATCGACCCGATCGATGATCGCCGCAACGAACGGGATCAACCGCTCCGGCCCGGGCGCTCCAGGCATGCGCGCGACCCGCAGCAGTGGATGCGCGCCGTGCTGGGTAATCCCCAGCACTTCGCCCAGCAGGACACCCGAACGGTTCAGCACCGCGAGACCGGTCAGATCATCCCAGTAGAACTCGCCTTCCGCCGCGGCGGGCAGTGTCGCCCGCGGCACGCCAACCTCGAACCCTTTCATCGCCAGCGCAGCTTCGCGCGTGTCCACCCCGTCCAGGGCCGCGACCAGCAAGCCCGAATGGAGGCGCCCGTGTGGCCGCCGGAATTCGCTCCAGGCCGCCCCGCGCGCGGGCTTCAGCCACCACGTCGGATAGTCCAGGAGCGCGCCCGGGGACTCGGCGTACGACCTGACCTTGAGCCAGCCCCGAATCCCATAGGGGCCGAGAACTTCCCCCATCACGACGAGGGCATCCGCGGATCGCGCCATCGCCGGCACCGCGCTGGACGACGGCGCCGTTGCCCGCTGCCCGCTCAGGCGGCCGGCACGACCGGAGGCACGGGCTTCGCGGACCGCTTCACCAGGCCGGCGACCGTGTCCGAGAGGCGCGCGCCGCGGTCCTGCCAGAACGCGATGCGATCGACGGCGAGCCGCAGGGCTTCCTCGCCCTTCGCGGCGATGGGGTTGTAGAACCCCACCCGCTCGATGAAGCGACCGTCGCGACGGTTGCGCGAGTCCGCCACCACTACATTGAAGAACGGCCGCTTCTTGGCGCCGCCTCGGGCTAATCTGATGACCACCATGGTGAATTCTCTAGTCTGGGATTGCGATGGAAAGCCGGGCATTATACGGCCGGATCGGTTCCCGCGGCAAGCGGCCGCCCTCGCCCGGCAGTGCCGGTCAATGCGTCCGCGGGAGAAAACCCTTCATTCCGCGCAACATTTTCTGCATCCCGCCTTTGGCCACCATTTTCATCATCTTTTGGGCCTGCTCGAACTGGTTCAGCAGCTGATTGACCTCCTGTACGGATACGCCCGCGCCGGTCGCGATCCGCCGCTTGCGCGACGCCTTGAGGAGCTCCGGCTTGGCGCGCTCGGCCGGCGTCATCGAGTTGATGATGCCCTCGACGCGGCCGATCTTGCGCTCGTCGACCGCGGTGCCTTGCGCGGCGCGCGCCAGCTCTGCGGGTAGCTTGTCCAGCATTGCCGTGAGCCCCCCCATCTTGCGCATCTGCGCGATCTGGCTCTTGTAATCGTCGAGGTCGAAGCCCTTGCCGGATTTCACCTTCCGCGCGAACTTCTGCGCTTCCTCGACGTCGAGCGACTTCTGCGCGCCCTCGATCAGTGACAGCACGTCGCCCATGCCCAGAATGCGTGACGCCATCCGCTCGGGGTGGAACACCTCGAGACCGTCGATCTTCTCGGACACGCCGGCGAACTTGATCGGCGCCCCGGTCACATGGCGCACGGACAGCGCGGCACCGCCGCGGGCGTCACCGTCGAGCTTGGTGAGGATCACCCCGGTCAGCGGCAGCGCATCACGAAAAGCACGGGCGGTGTTGACCGCGTCCTGGCCCTGCATCGCGTCGACGACGAACAGCGTCTCGATCGGCTTCACCGCGGCGTGCAGCAGGGTGATCTCGCGCATCATCGCTTCGTCGATGGCAAGGCGCCCCGCGGTGTCCACGATCAGCACGTCGTGATAGTGCCGCTTGGCCCAGTCGAGCGCGGCCGCCGCGATTGCCACCGGCTGCTCGCCACTGGCCGACGGGAATACGTCCGCGCCGACCTGCGCTCCCAGCACGGCCAGCTGCTCGATCGCCGCCGGTCGATAGACGTCGGCCGACACCAGCAGCACCTTCTTCTTCTGCCCGCGCAGCAGATGGGCGAGCTTGGCCGCCGTGGTCGTCTTGCCGGCCCCCTGCAATCCCGCCAGCAGCACCACCGCCGGCGGCTGCACGGCGAAATCGAGCGGCGCCGCGGCCCCACCCATCAGCGCCGCCAGCTCGCGGTGGACGACGCCGATCAGCGCCTGCCCGGGCGTCAGCGAGCCGATGACTTCCGCGCCGATCGCCTTGTCCTTGATCTTGCCGATCAAATCCTTGACCACAGGCAGCGCCACGTCGGCCTCGAGCAGCGCGAGCCTGACCTCCCGCAGCGCATCCTGGATATTGGCGTCGGTGAGCCGTGCCTCGCCGCGCAGTTGCTTGACGACGCGCGTCAGCCGTTGCGATAGATTGTCGAACATGGAAGCGCCGGGAGTCCTGGAAAGGTGGCGTAAGATATCCGCGACGCGCCGGCACCCGGCGCGTGTCGCCCGCCAAACCGCATGATTTTACTCCACGTGACCGTCGTGGCCCTGTACGGGCTCGCTGCGTTCGCACTCTGGCCGGTCGCGGCAAGGCAGGGCGCCCCGGCGGCCCCCGGTTTCGGCCTGCCCGCCGGCGCCGCGGCCTGGCTCCTGCCCGTCGCGCTGCTGCTGCACGCGTGGCTCGGCTGGCAGGAGGTCGTGACCGCGGAAGGCCTCGACCTGTCGTTCGCGAACGCCGTGTCGGTGGTTGCCGGGCTGATCGCCGTGGTCGCGTGGGTCTCCGGCCTCCTGGCCACGCTGCCGGCTGTCGGCACCGTCGTGCTCCCGGTCGCAGCGGTCGCCTCGTTGCTGCCCGCGCTGTTCGCGAGTCCGCATCGGTTCGAGTACGGCGGCGCGCCGCTCGCCGCGGCGCACGTCGCCGTCGCGCTGGTCTCCTACGCGATCTTCCTCGTCGCGGCGCTGCAGGCTCTGGTGCTGATGGGACTCGAGAAGCGCCTGCACCGGCGATTGCCGGACCCGGGAGCGGCCGCACTGCCCCCGCTCCTGACACTGGAGCGGTTTCTGTTCCGGCTGGTCGCCGTCGGGTTCGTGCTGCTGACGGTGACCCTGGCGAGCGGCATGCTGTTCACCGAGCAGCTCTTCGGCAAGCCGCTGCAACTCACCCACAAGAGCGTCTTTTCGGTGCTGGGCTGGCTCACTTTCGGCGCGCTTCTGTTCGGCCGCTGGCGCTACGGCTGGCGGGGACGCGTGGCGCTGCGCTGGATCATCGCCGGCACCGTGTTCGTCTTTCTGGCCTATCTCGGCTACAAGTTCGTGCTCGAGGTCATCCTCGGCCGCTGATGGACGACATATCGCTGGGCTCGCTCGCGCTTACCCTCGCGGTCCTGCTCGCCACCTCCGGGTTCTTTTCCATCGCCGAAACCGCGATGATGGCGGTCAACCGGTACCGCCTCAAGCACCGCGCGCAACGCGGCGACCGCGGCGCCAAGCTCGCCGTCACCCTGCTCGGCCAGACCGACACGCTGCTCGGCGTGATCCTGCTCGGCAACAACCTGATCAACGCCGCCGCGGCGACGTTGACCACGGTCATCACGGTCCGGCTCTTCGGCGAAGGCGAGTTCGCGCTCGCCATGGGAACGGTCGCGGTCACCTTCGCCATCCTCGTGTTCTCGGAGATCACGCCGAAGGTCATCGGCGCCGCGCATGCCGACCGCATCGCGCCCTTCGTTAGCTACGCACTTTCCCCCATGCTGAAGGCGGCGACGCCGGTCGTCTGGTTTGTCAACCTGTTCGTCCGGACGCTGTTGCGGCTGCTGCGCATCGAGCAGACGGGCGAGGTCGGCACGACACTGAGCCAGGAGGAGCTCCGTTCGCTCGTGCTCGAGGGTCAGTATTTCCGGGGCAAGCACCGGGCCATGCTCGCGAACCTGCTCGACCTCGAATCCGTGACCGTCGACGACGTGATGACCCCGCGCAACCAGATCCACGCGCTCGATCTCGCCGACCGGCCGTCGCTGATCGCGCAGCAGCTCGCGACGTCCTACCACACGCGGCTGCCCGCCTGCGAGGGAGCGCTCGACAACATCGTCGGCATCGTGCACCTGAAGCAGGTCGTGCAATTGCAGCGCGCCGGGGACATCGGTCCGGACGAGCTCCGGCCCATTCTGCGCCCGGCGTATTTCGTTCCGGCCGGCACACCCCTGCTCGCGCAGCTGCAGCAATTCCAGAGCGACCGCGAGCGGCTGGGTCTGGTCGTCGACGAATACGGCGAACTCGTCGGCCTGGTGACGATCGAGGATATCATCGAGGAGATCATCGGGGATTTCACGACGCAGGCGCCCGACGGGACCGGGACCTACCAGCGCAGCCCCGATGGTGCCGTGGTCGTGGACGGGCTGGCGCCGCTGCGGGCGCTCAACCGCAAGCTGGGCACCACCTTTCCGGTGGATGGCCCGAAGACCCTGAACGGGCTCATCGTGGCACAACTGGGCGAGATTCCCGAGGCTGGCACGCGCGTCGAAGTCGCCGGCCAGTCGATCGAGGTGCTGCAGACGCAGGATCGTGGCGTAAAAGTCGTGCGACTGCTCCCACCCGTCGGGCGCCCGCCCGTCGCGCCTTTACAAAGTGCCGACGCGCAGGCATCATCGGCTGGCTAAGTTTTATGCGATTGGAATAATGTCGATGTCGGCCGGTTGTAGCCGACACGGCACAGGAATTGCTTGATGCCCGGGATGCTACCCGCACCCGCGCCAATCAGCCCGACGCAAATCTGCTAATGGCCACGCACGCCGCATCGACACGCAACATCAGCGGCCTCGCTCGCGCGCTCGCGCAGCACGGCCTCATGACGGAATTCGAGGCCGAGGCGCTGCAGACGCAGGCGCAGCAGGCCGGAACCACGTTTGTCGACCATGTCGTCGCCGGCAAGAAGATCTCGGCGAACCAGCTTGCGGTGTTCGCGTCGCGCGCCTTCGGCGTCCCGCTGCTGGACCTTGCGGGATTCGACGTCGACCAGTTCCCGAAAGAACTGATCGACCTCAAGATTGCCCAGGCGCGGCACGTTTTGCCGCTGCACAAGCGCGGCAACCGGCTCTACGTCGCCACCTCCGATCCGGCCAACCTGCAGGGCCTGGAGGAAATCCGGTTCAAGACCAATCTGATCGTCGAGCCGGTCGTTGTCGAGGACGACAAGCTCGCGGCGGCGATCCACAAGCTGGTCGAAGCCTCGGGCGCCACGCTGAAGGACGTCACCTCCATGGAGGACCTGGAGGTCGATCTCCAGGAAGCCGACAGCCCGCAGGCCAGCGACGAGGAAAGCACCGAGATCGAGGATGCGCCGGTCGTCCGGTACCTCCAGAAGATACTGATCGACGCGATCTCCGCCGGCGTCTCGGACATCCATTTCGAGCCGTACGAGAAATATTACCGGGTTCGCTACCGGCTCGACGGCATCCTGATGGAGGTCGCCCAGCCGCCGCTCGTGATCAAGGACAAGCTGGCATCGCGGATCAAGGTCATCTCCAAGCTCGACATCTCGGAAAAGCGCGTGCCGCAGGATGGCCGGATGAAGATCGTGCTGTCGAAGTCGAAGGCGATCGACTTCCGCGTCAGCACGCTGCCGACGCTCTTCGGCGAAAAGATCGTCATGCGTATCCTGGATTCGTCGGGGCTCAAGCTCGGCATCGAGGCGCTGGGTTACGAGCCGGATCAGCAGGAGGCGCTACTCAGCGCCATCGGACGTCCGTATGGATTGATCCTGGTCACTGGCCCCACCGGCAGCGGCAAGACGGTC
>CAYGYQ010000145.1:0-8949 GCA_964354035.1 uncultured Bordetella sp. | reverse complement strand
TGATGGGCATCAACATCAACACCGTGATCGCGCTGACGTTCGTGATCGGCGCCGGGCTCGGGGCGATGGCGGGCGTGATGGTCGGCACCTATTACGGCATCGCGCAGTACCAGATGGGCTTCATCCTCGGCCTCAAGGCCTTCTCGGCCGCCGTGCTCGGCGGCATCGGCAACCTCGCGGGAGCGATGCTGGGGGGCGTGCTGCTCGGCCTGATCGAGGCGCTCGGCGCCGGCTACGTCGGCGATCTCACCAACCTGTGCCAGATCGCGTCGTGGTCCGACGCCATCGCCCGGCGTTGCGTCGATGATCCCAACCTGACGCTGTTCGGTTCCAACTACCAGGACGTGTTCGCCTTCCTGGTCCTGATCGCGGTGCTCGTCTTCCGGCCGTCGGGGCTCCTGGGCGAGCGCGTCAGCGACCGCGCGTAGGGGGACGACGATGCAGCAGTTCTTCGACCGGAAAAAGTATCCGCGCGGCGCGTGGGTGGGCATCGCGCTGGTCGGCATCGCGCTGGTCCTGCTGCCGTTCGCGCTGGCGGGGATAGGCACCGCCTGGGTGCGCATCACCAACCTCGCGATCCTGTTCGTGCTGCTGTCGCTCGGGCTGAACATCGTGGTCGGCTTCGCCGGGCTGCTCGACCTCGGCTACATCGCGTTCTACGCGGTCGGCGCCTACACTTACGCGCTGCTCGCGTCGCCGCACTTCGACCTGCACCTGCCGTTCTGGATCATCCTGCCGATCGGCGCCGCGGTCGCCTGCCTGTTCGGCGCGCTCCTCGGGGCACCGACGCTGAAACTGCGCGGCGATTATCTCGCGATCGTGACGCTGGGCTTCGGCGAGATCATCCGCATCTTCCTCAACAATCTTTCCCAGCCGGTGAATCTGACGAACGGCCCGCAAGGGATCACGCTGATCGACCCCTTCCGGATCGGCAGCTTCAACTTCGCGACGCGCGAGACGATTCTCGGGCTCGATGTCACCGGGCCGATCAAGTACTACTACTTCATGGTGCTGCTCGTCATCGTCATCATCATCATCAATCTGCGGCTGCAGAATTCGCGGATCGGCCGCGCCTGGGAGGCGATCCGCGAAGACGAGGTCGCCGCCCGCGCGATGGGCATCAACACCCGGAACATGAAGCTCCTGGCCTTCGCCATGGGCGCCTCGTTCGGCGGCATATCCGGCGGCATATTCTCCGCCACGCAGGGCTTCATCAGTCCGGAGAGCTTCGTGCTGGTGGAGTCGGTGATGGTGCTGTCGATGGTCGTGCTGGGCGGCATGGGCAACGTCTTCGGCGTGGTCCTGGGCGCCGTGCTGCTGTCGTTCGTGCCCGAAGTGCTGCGCTACACCGTGGAGCCCATCCAGATGGCGATTTTCGGCCGGATGCTGATCGAACCCGAGGTGATCCGGATGCTGCTCTTCGGCCTCGCGCTGGTGCTGATGATGCTGTACCGGCCGGCGGGGATCCTCCCCTCGGCGCTGCGCAAACGCGAACTGGAGGCGAAATGAGCGAGCGCCGCCATTTAGCGCTGCTCACGGCGAAGGGCATCAGCAAGCGTTTCGGCGGCGTCCACGCGCTCGCCGATGTCAGCTTCGCGATCAATCACGGCGAGATCTATGGCCTGATCGGTCCCAACGGCGCCGGCAAGACGAGCCTCTTCAACGTGCTCACGGGCATCTACTCGGCCGACGGCGGCGAGTTCACCTTCGACAGCCTGCCGCTCAACGCTCTGAAGCCGAACGAAGTCGCCGCGCGCGGAATCGCCCGGACGTTCCAGAACATCCGGCTGTTCGCGAATCTGTCGGCGCTCGAGAACGTGATGATCGGGCGCCATGTGCGCACGCATGCCAACGTTTTCGGGGCGATCGTGCGCGACGCGAAGACGCGCGCCGAGGAGAAGGCGATCGAGAAGCGCGCCCACGAGCTGCTGGACTATGTCGGGGTCGCGAAGCGCGCCAATACGCTGGCCAAGCATCTCGCGTACGGCGACCAGCGGCGACTCGAGATCGCCCGCGCGCTGGCCACCGAGCCGAAGCTGCTCGCGCTGGACGAGCCCGCAGCCGGCATGAACGCCACCGAGACGGCGGCATTGAAGGTCCTGCTCGACAACATCCGCCGCGACGGCACGACGATCCTGCTGATCGAGCACGACATGAAGCTGGTGATGAGCGTGTGCGATCGTGTGCTGGTGCTCGACTACGGCAAGAAGATCGCGGAAGGGTCGGCAGGAGACGTGCAGAAGGATCCCACGGTGATCGCCGCGTACCTCGGCGGCGACATCCTGCTCAACCTGAAAGGTGCCGCGTGAGCACTGCTGGCGAAGCCAGACCGGGCGCGCTGCTCGAGCTGAAGCAGGTCGAAATCGCCTACGGCGGCATCCAGGCAGTGAAGGGCATCGACCTCCACGTCAACAAGGGCGAGCTCGTATGCCTGATCGGCACCAACGGCGCGGGGAAGACGACGACATTGAAGGGCATCACCGGCCTGCAGCCGGTGAAGAGCGGCAGGATCCATTACGCCGGCGAGAACGTGACCGGCCGCCCTTCCTTCGAGCTCGTGCGCCGCGGCCTCGCCATGGTCCCCGAGGGCCGTGGCGTCTTCGGCGCCCTGACCATCGAGGAAAATCTGGCGATGGGCGCCTACATCCGCAGCGACCGGCCCGCAATCAAGGAAGACATCGAGCATTTGTTCGATCTCTTTCCCCGCCTCAAGGAGCGCCGCCGGCAGACCGCCGGCACGTTGTCCGGCGGCGAGCAGCAGATGCTGGCGATGGCGCGCGCGCTGATGTCGAAGCCGAAACTGCTGCTGCTCGACGAGCCGTCGATGGGGCTCGCGCCGCTGATGGTGCAGAAGGTGTTCGAAACGGTACTGAAGGTCGCGAGCGAAGGCGTCACGATCCTGCTGATCGAGCAGAACGCCAAGCTTGCGCTCGAGGTCAGCAGTCGCGGCTACGTAATGGAGTCCGGCGCGATCACGCTGGCCGGCGACGCACGGACGCTGCTGCACGATCCCGCGGTCCGCGCCGCGTACCTCGGCGAGGGAGCCTGAGCGAAGCCCTGCCGGCGGGACAACGCCGATCGCGTGCCGTGCGATGACCGAGCTACCTCCTCCGCACAACGTCGCGGCGCCGGCGGCCCATCTGCATCCGCGCATCGTGCCGTGGCGCCATGCGCTGGCCTGGTACGAGGACGCGATGCGCCTGTTCAAGCGCGCTCCGGCGACCTGGGCCGCGCTCGCCGTCGTCACGATCGCCGCCGAGTTCGTGCTGCAAGCCGTGCCCGGCCTCGGTGCGCTCCTGAGCCAGGCCATCACGCCGCTCGTGGCCTGCGGCCTGATCTACGCCGCCGCCGCCGCGGATCGCGGCGTTGCGCCATCGCTTCTGCATGCGGTCAAGGCGTTTCGCGCGCCGGCCGGCGCCCTGTTCGCAGTCATCGCCTCGGCGCTGCTCACGTTCGCTGCCGAGGCCTTCACCGCGTGGTGGGTTGCCGGGACGAACCTGCTGGAAGGCGTCGGCGCCGCCAGGAGCTTGACGGTGCCGGCCCTGACCGGCATCTACACGATCGGCATCCTCGCTTCGCTGCCGATCATGTTCGTGCCGTTTCATGCGCTGCTGGAGCAGGTGCCGCCGGGCGCCGCATTCGCGGCGAGCTGGAACGCATTCGCCCTCAATACACTGCCGCTGCTCGTCTACGCTGCCGCATCGCTGGTGCTGCTCGGCTTCGGGCTCGCGACGATGGGGCTGGGGCTCGTGCTGGCGCTCCCG
This sequence comes from uncultured Bordetella sp., assembly GCA_964354035.1. GTDB lineage: Bacteria > Pseudomonadota > Gammaproteobacteria > Burkholderiales > Casimicrobiaceae > CAIWHR01. The sequence goes on along the minus strand of CAYGYQ010000145.1, from coordinate 5,185 downwards.
CTCTGGGCCGCGTCGAGCTATGCGGCGTGGAAGGACATCTTCGGCATCAGGGATGCGCCGGCCGGATGACGCGACGCGCGCTCCACCGCCAACGCCAACGCCAACGCCAATACGCAGACGGGATCTATTCCGTTGCCCGGCAGGCAAAGCCATCCATTGCGGGGTCCACGTCCCGCGCAAGCGTGGCGATCGCGGTAACGTTCGCCCCCGGTGGCCCACGCCGGCACCACGCCAGCACCCGCTCGATGGCCGCATCCTCACCCTGCACCAGGGCCTCGACCGTGCCATCGCGCCGATTGCGCACCCAGCCGGTGACGCCCAGCGCGATGGCGGCCTCGGTCATCGCCATGCGATAGCCGACACCCTGCACCCGGCCACGGATGACGAGCTGCCGGGCGATCATCGCGTCAACGCGACCGGCGTCGCGCGAAGAGCAGCAGCGCTGCTACCGTCTTGGCGTCGGTGATCTCCCCGCGATCGAGCGCCGCGAGCATCTCGTCGAGGGTCAGGATGACGATCTCCAGGAACTCGCCGTCGTCGAGCGCCGCGCCGACCTGCGTCAGCCCCTCCGCAATGAAGAGGGCGATCGCTTCGTTCGAGTAGCCAACCACGGAGTGAATCCTGCCGAGCGGCGTCCACGTCGCGGCCACGTAACCGGCCTCCTCCGCGAGCTCGCGCTGCGCGGTGACGAGTTCGGCTTCGCCCGGATCGAGCTTGCCGGCCGGGAACTCCAGGAATACCTTGCCGACCGGATAGCGGAACTGGCGCTCGACGACGAGGCGCCCGTCCGGCAGGACCGGCACGATCAGCACGGCACCGGGATGCACGACATATTCGCGCGTCGCCAGGCTGCCGTCGGGCAGGCGGACGGTGTCACGGCGCACGTGGAGCAGCTTGCCATCGAATACCACGGCCGACGCCACCCTGGTTTCGGTCAGGTGCGCATCGTCCGCCGAGGCCTGCTGTCGGTCGCTCAAATCCAGTCCTTCGCGACCAGGAAATCCGCATAGAGCTGCGCTTCGGCCGTCCCCGGCGCCGGCTTCCAGTCGTAGCGCCATTTCACGATCGGGGGCAGCGACATCAGGATGGCTTCGGTGCGGCCGTTCGACTGCAGCCCGAAAAGCGTTCCGCGGTCCCAGACCAGGTTGAACTCGACGTAACGGCCGCGCCGATAGGCCTGGAAGTCGCGCTCGCGCTCGCCATAGGGCATTTCCCGGCGCCGCTCGAGAATGGGAGCGTAAGCCGCCAGGAAATGGTCGCCCACGCTTTGCGTCAAAGCGAAGCAGTGGTCGAAGCCGCCCTCGGCAAGATCGTCGAAGAAAATGCCGCCGACGCCGCGCGGCTCCTTCCGGTGCCGGAGATAGAAATACTCGTCGCACCAGCGCTTGTACCTGGGATGCACATCGGCGCCGAAGGGCGCCAGCGCATCGCGGCAGGTCCGGTGAAAGTGGATCGCGTCGTCAGCGAATCCGTAATAGGGCGTCAGGTCCATCCCGCCACCGAACCACCAGACGTCCTTGGCCGGGCCGACCGGCGCGCTGGTCGCTGCCCCGGTATCCTCGCGCGCGTGCGCCACGAACATCCGCACGTTCATGTGCACGGTCGGGGCGTAGGGGTTGCGTGGATGCAGCACGAGCGACACACCCATGGCCTCCCAGGCGCGGTCGGCGATGTCCGGGCGCGACGCGGTTGCCGACGGCGGCAGCCGGTCGCCGACGACGTGCGAGAAATTGACGCCACCGCGCTCGAACACGCTCCCTTCCTCGAGCAGCCGCGAGATGCCGCCGCCACCCTCGGGTCGCGCCCATTCATCGCGCCGGAACGGCTGGCCGTCGATGGCCTCGAGCGCGTCGACGATCTGCGACTGCAGGCCGAGAAAGTAGGCGCGGGGGGCGGTGACGTTCATTGCCGGGTCAAGTGGACGCGCGAGCGGGCTGGCGGGGATGCCAGCGCCGGCGCCCACGACCGCGGCAACCGGCGCCGCCGCAGGGTCATCAGGGTCCGCGCGCCGCGACCGCGCGATGGCCGATATCGCTGCGGTACTGCATGCCCGCGAAATGGATTTCGCTGACGGCGGCATACGCCGCACGCTGCGCCTGCTTCACCGAATCGCCGAGCGCCGTGACACAGAGCACGCGGCCGCCGGAGACGACGACCTGGTCCCGCTCCAGCGCAGTACCGGCGTGGAATACGCTGCAGTCGGGATGCGTTGCGCGCGTCACGCGGTCGAGGCCTTCGATGACGTCGCCGACACGCGGGGCTTCGGGATAGCCGGCAGCCGCGAGCACGATGCCCAGAGCGGCGCGACGGTCCCACTCGGCTTCGGCGCGATCGAGCGTGCCGTTGACGCCGTGCTCGAGCAGGTCCACGAGATCGGATTTCAGCCGCACCATCATCGGTTGGGTTTCCGGATCGCCCAACCGGCAGTTGAACTCCAGCACCTTCGGGTTGCCGGCGGCGTCGATCATCACGCCGGCATAGAGGAATCCGGTGTACGGGATGCCGTCGCTGCCCATCCCATTCACCACGGGGAGTATCACCTCGCGCATGATCCGCGCGTGCATCGCCGGCGTGATCACCGGTGCCGGCGAATACGCGCCCATCCCGCCGGTGTTGGGTCCCTGGTCGCGGTCCTGCAGCCGCTTGTGGTCCTGCGACGACGCGAGCGGCAGCACGTGCCGCCCGTCCGCCATGACGATGAAGCTCGCCTCCTCGCCCGCCAGGAATTCCTCGACGACGACGCGCGCGCCGGCGGCGCCGAACGCGTTGCCGACGAGCATCGCGTCGATGGCCGCGTGCGCTTCGGCGACGCTGCCGGCGACCACCACACCCTTGCCAGCCGCGAGGCCGTCCGCCTTGACGACGATGGGCGCGCCCTGCTCCGCGACATAGTCGCGGGCCGCCGCCGGGTCCGTGAACGTCCGGTACCGCGCGGTCGGTATGCCGTGCCGCGCCATGAACGCCTTCGCGTAATCTTTCGAGCTCTCGAGCTGCGCGGCCGCCTTGGTGGCGCCGAAGATCCGCAGGCCCGCCGCGCGGAACGCGTCCACGATACCGGCAGCCAGGGGCGCCTCCGGGCCGACCACGGTCAGCGCGACCGGCTCGTTCGCTGCGAACGCCACGAGGTCCGCGAGCGCCGTGCCGGGAATGTTGGTGAGCCCGGGTTCGCGCGCCGTGCCGGCGTTGCCCGGCGCGACGAATACCTTCGCGACGCGCGGCGACTGCGCGATCTTCCAGGCCAGCGCGTGCTCGCGTCCGCCGCCGCCGATGACGAGGATGTTCATGCCGATCCTCTTCCCTTCCGGTCAATGCCGGAAGTGGCGGACGCCGGTGAAGACCATGGCGACGCCGCGCTCGTTCGCCGCGGCGATGACCTCGTCGTCGCGCAGGCTGCCGCCGGGCTGAATGACGGCGACCGCGCCGCTGTCAGCGACGACGTCGAGCCCGTCGCGAAACGGGAAGAACGCATCGGACGCGGCGACCGACCCCGCAAGCGACAGTCCGGCGCTGGCGGCCTTGGCCGCCGCGAACCGCGTCGAGTCGACCCGGCTCATCTGCCCGGCGCCGATACCGAGCGTCCGTCCACCGCCGCAGTAGATGATCGCGTTGCTTTTCACGAACTTGGCGACGCGCCACGCGAACAGGAGATCGGAGAGCTGCGTCGACGTCGGCGCCTTCACGGTCACCACGCGCAACTCGGAAGCGACGATATTCCTGGCATCGGCGCTCTGCAGGAGGAAGCCGCCGCCGATGCGCTTCAAGTCGAGCTGCGGCGCCGGAGCAACCGCCGGGAGCGTGATCTCCAGCACGCGGACATTCTTCCTGTGCGCGATCACGGCGAGCGCATCGGCGGTGTAGGCCGGAGCGATCAGCACCTCGAGGAACTGCGCCGACACGGCCTCGAGCGTGGCCGCATCGACCGGCTGACTGAAGGCGATGATGCCTCCGAACGCCGAGGTCGGATCCGTGGCGAACGCGTTCCGGTAGGCGGCCAGCGGATTGTCCGCAAGCGCCGCGCCGCAGGGATTCGCGTGCTTGACGATCACGCAAGCGGCGGCGTTCCCGAGCGACGCGAGCGTCTTGGCGCACTCCCAGGCCGCATCCGAATCGGCGAGGTTGTTGAACGAGAGTTCCTTGCCCTGCAACTGGCGGTAGGTGGCGATCGTTCCCGGCGCGGGCCTCTCGTCGCGATAGAACGCCGCCTGCTGATGCGGGTTTTCGCCGTAGCGCAGGTCCTGCACTTTGACCGCCTGCAGGTTGAAGCGCTCGGGGAACGGCGTCGTTGCGCCATCCGGAGCGCGCGCGGTGAGCCAGTTCGATATCGCGCCATCGTAGGATGCGGTATGCGAAAACGCCTTGCGCGCGAGTGCGAACCGCGTCGGCGCGGACAGTTTGGCGGCGTCTGCGGCGAGTTCCGCGAGCAGCGCGTCGTAGTCGGCAGGATCGACCACCACGCCCACATGCTGCCAGTTCTTCGCCGCCGCGCGCAGGAGCGTCGGCCCGCCGATATCGATGTTCTCGATCGCCTCGTCGAGCGTGCACCCGTCCTTCGCCACCGTCTCCCGGAACGGGTAGAGGTTGACCACCACGAGATCGATCGGAGGAATACCGTGCATTTCGAGCGCCAGCGCATGGGCGCGGACGTCGCGCCGGGCAAGAATGCCGGCGTGCACCTTCGGGTGCAGCGTCTTGACGCGGCCATCGAGCATTTCGGGAAAACCCGTGTACTCGCCGATCTCGGTGACCGCAAGCCCGGCGTCGCTTAGCGTCTTCGCGGTGCCTCCCGTGGACAGGAGCTTTACGCCAAGCCGGGCGAGGCCCTGCGCAAACGGCACGAGACCCGTCTTGTCGGAAACCGAGAGCAGTGCTTGCGTGATGGGCGCGGGCATGGCGAGGTTGCGCGAAGTGCGTCGGGGGCGGGCGCGCAGGGAACGCGGAGCGCCCCGGCGCGCAAGGTCAGCGGATGTCGTACTTGGCGAGTTTCGCCCGCAGCGTATTGCGGTTCATCCCGAGCATGTCCGCTGCCTGCGTCTGATTGCCGCCGGTGCGATCCATGACGGATGCAATCAGCGCGCGCTCGACGTGGTTGATCACCATGTCGTAGATCCCGTGCGGCGACTCGCCGTCGAGCCGGCGGAAATATTCGTCGAGCGACTTCTCGACCGTCTTGCCGATCTCGTTGCCG
>CAYGYQ010000144.1:0-9055 GCA_964354035.1 uncultured Bordetella sp. | reverse complement strand
ATCTACGGGCGCGAGATGTTCGAGACCTGGTACAAGATGGTCGCGATGCTGCAGAGCGGGCTTGATCTGTCGCCGATCATCACGCACCACTACGCCGCGGAGGAGTTCGAGGCGGCATTCGCGACGATGCTCTCCGGCGCGAGCGGGAAGGTCGTGCTCGACTGGGCGACCTGACCGGCTAGAGGGGGTCGTGGCTCGCGACGCCCAGGCTGTCCGGGCGACGGCGGGACGCTTGCGCGCGGCGATGTCGCTGCGCCATGTTGCACTGCGGTAGACTTGGCGGAACCATGAGTTCTGCCGGCGACCGTTTTTCGATGCCCGAGGAGTCCGCCGCAGCACCGCGGCTCCGGGAGATTCCCTACAACTACACGTCCTTCTCCGACCGCGAGATCGTCATTCGCCTGCTCGGAGAACCGATGTGGCGGCTGCTGGATCAACTGCGCGGCGAGCGGCGCACCGGCCGGTCCGCCCGCATGCTGTTCGAGGTGCTGGGCGACATCTGGGTCGTCGAGCGCAATCCCTACCTGCAGGACGACCTTCTCGACAATCCGAAGCGCCGGCAGCTGCTGGTCGCCGCGCTCCGGCACAGGCTGTACGAGATCGAGAAGCGCCGGGCGGAAAACGCGCGCGCCATCGGTGACGAGGAGTCCGACCGCGATCGGAGCGTGGCCCAGCTCGTCGCAGCGGCGCAATCGGCCGTGGAGCGGTTCGAGCGCTCGTTCGGGGAGATGGCGGCGCTCCGCGCGAAGGCTGTGCGGGTGCTGGCGCGCGCAACGCACCGGGACAACATTGCCTTCGACGGCTTCGCGCGGGTGGCGCACGTGACCGACGCCACCGACTGGCGCGTCGAGTATCCGTTCGTCGTGCTGTGCCCGGACTCCGAGGACGAGGTGCGCGGGCTCGTCGCCGGCTGCATCGAGCTCGGGCTGACGATCATTCCGCGAGGGGGCGGCACCGGGTACACGGGCGGCGCGGTGCCGCTGACGACGCGCTCGGCAGTCATCAACACGGAAAAGCTGCTGCGCCTCTCGGCGATCGAGTCCATCGCGACAGGTCCCGGCGTGGAGCCGATTCCGACCATCGACTGCGGGGCCGGCGTGGTCACCAAGCGCGTGATCGAGGCCGCGGAGGCGGCGGGGCTCGTTTTCGCGGTCGATCCGACGTCCGCGGACGCATCGTGCATCGGCGGCAATGTCGCGATGAACGCCGGCGGCAAGAAGGCGGTGCTGTGGGGCACCGCCCTCGACAATCTCGTCTCGTGGCGGATGGTGACCCCGCAGGCCGAGTGGCTCGAGGTGACGCGGCGGGACCACAACCGCGGCAAGATCCACGAGGCGGAAGTCGCGACGTTCGAGCTCGCTTGGTACGGCCCCGATGGGACGACCCTGAAACGCCGGGAGACGCTCGCCATTCCGGGGGCGACGTTGCGCAAGGCCGGGCTCGGCAAGGACGTCACCGACAAGTTCCTGGCCGGCCTGCCCGGCGTGCAGAAGGAGGGCTGCGACGGCTTGATCACCTCGGCGCGGTTCGTGCTCCACCGGATGCCGCCCGCCATCCGTGCCGTGTGCCTGGAATTCTTCGGCCAGGTGCACGCCTCCACCCCGGCGATCGTCGAGATCAAGCGGTATCTCGACACGCGGCCCGGGGGTGCCATCCTCGCCGGCCTCGAGCATCTCGACGAGCGTTACGTGAAGGCCGTCGGCTACGCGACGAAGGCCAAGCGCCACGGCCGGCCGAAGATGGTGTTGCTCGGCGATATCGTCGGCGAGTCCGACGGCGCCGTGGCGAGGGCGGCTGCGGAAGTGATCAGGATCGCCAACGCGCGCGGCGCCGAGGGCTTCGTCGCGGTGTCGGGCGAGGCGCGCAAGCGATTCTGGCTCGATCGTGCGCGCACCGCGGCGATCGCCCGGCATACCAATGCGTTCAAGATCAACGAGGATGTCGTCATTCCGCTCGAGCGGTTGGGCGACTATACCGACGGCATCGAGCGGATCAACATCGAGCTCTCGCTCAAGAACAAGTTGCGCCTCTGCGACGAACTCGCCGCGTTTCTCGCGGGATCAGCACTCGCGCATGCCTGGGGGCCGGAGGCCGAAGCGCGGCCCGCGCAGGACCAGATCGACGCCAAGGTCGACGAGGCGCAGGCGCAGATCAGGGCGGTGCGTGCGCGCTGGCAGGAGTTCGTCGACCGCCTCGATGCGATGTTCCCGTCGCTGCAGGACCATTCAATCGTCGCGTCGTGGAAGGCCGAGCTGAAGGCGCCGCTGGAGGAGATCCTCGCCGGACTCTCGTTCGCGCCGGTGCTCGCGCGCTGCCATGCGATCCACCGCACGGTGCTGCGCAGCCGGGTCTTCGTCGCGCTGCATATGCACGCGGGCGACGGCAACGTGCATACGAACCTGCCGGTCAATTCCGACGATTACGCGATGCTGCGGGAGGCGAACGCTGCCGTGGCGCGGATCATGGCGCTCGCGCGAGCCCTGGGCGGCGTCATCTCGGGCGAGCACGGGATCGGGATCACCAAGCTCGAATACCTGACCCCGGAAGAGCTGGCGCCGTTCGCGCGCTACAAGGCGAAGGTCGACCCCGAGGGGCGCTTCAACGCGGGCAAGCTGCTGGCGGGCGCGGACCTCGCCCGGGCGTACACGCCGAGCTTCTCGCTGATCGGGCACGAGAGCCTGATTCTCGAGGCCTCCGGGATCGGCGCGGTCGCGACCTCGATCAAGGACTGCCTGCGCTGCGGCAAGTGCAAGCCCGTCTGCGCGACGCACGTGCCGCCGGCGAATCTGCTCTATTCGCCGCGCAACAAGATTCTCGCCGCGTCGCTGCTGATCGAGGCTTTCCTGTACGAGGAGCAGACGCGGCGCGGCGTGTCGCTGCGCCACTTCGATGCCTTCTCCGACGTCGCCGATCACTGCACGGTATGCCACAAGTGCGTCGCGTCCTGCCCGGTCGACATCGACTTCGGCGACGTCTCGATCGCGATGCGCAACCTGCTGCGGCAGGAGGGGAAGCGGCCGCTGCGTCCGGCCACCGCGGCGGCGATGTTCTTCCTCAATGCGACCGATCCGACGACGATCCGGGTGGCGAGGCGCGCGCTGGTCGGCTGGGCGTATCGGGCCCAGCGTCTGGCCCACGCCTTCGCGCAGCGCCTCGGGCTCACGCAGGGACAGGTGCAACGCCCGCCGGCCACGGTGGGCACGCCGGCCTTGCGGGCCCAGGTGATCCACTTCATCAACAAGCCGATGCCGGGTGCACTGCCCAAGCGCACGTCGCGCGCGCTGCTCGACATCGAGGACGATGCGATCGTTCCAATCATTCGCAATCCCGCCCGCGCGGCCGAGGATTCCGACGCGGTGTTCTATTTTCCGGGGTGCGGCTCGGAGCGGCTGTTCTCGCAGGTCGGACTGGCGACGCAGGCGATGCTCTGGCACGTCGGCGCGCAGACGGTGCTGCCGCCAGGTTACCTCTGCTGCGGGTATCCGCAGACGGCGGCGGGAGACGAGGATCGCGGCCGGCGGATCACGACGGCCAATCGCGTGCTGTTCCACCGCGTTGCCAACACTCTCAATTACCTCGACATCAAGACCGTGCTCGTCTCGTGCGGAACCTGCATGGACCAGCTCGAGCAATACGAATTCCGGGAGATCTTTCCGGGCTGCCGGCTGCTCGACATTCACGAATACCTGCTCGAGAAGGGCGTGCGGCTCGACGACGCCACGGGCGAGCGCTACCTGTATCACGACCCGTGCCACACGCCGATGAAGACCTATGCGCCACTCGCCGTCGTCAACGGCTTGCTGGGCGTGCCGGTGGTGCTGAATGCGCGCTGCTGCGGCGAGTCAGGGATGCTGGCGACGACGCGGCCGGACATCTCGACGCAGGTCCGCTTTCGCAAGGAGGTGGAAGTGAAGGCGGGTGCCGCGGCGCTGCGCGCCGGGGGCGCCGCCGGCGCGGTCAAGATCCTGACCTCGTGCCCGTCGTGCCTCCAGGGGCTCTCCCGCTTCGACGCCGACGCGGCGACCAGCGCCGACTACATCGTGGTCGAGATGGCGCGGCGTCTCCTCGGTCCGGACTGGATGGCCGACTACGTCGCCAACGCCAGCCGGGGCGGAATCGAGCGCGTGCTGCTCTAGCGAGCCGCTGCCCGCCCGGGGATTGTGCTATAACGCGCCGATGGGGCCGGCCGCGGCTCCGGGTGGAGGCGGGCGCAAGGAAACGATGGCAACCGGGTGCGTTTTCTGCGACGGCGAGGGGGGCCGACGATTGTGGCGCGACGCGCGCTGCCGCGTCGTATTGACCGACGAGCCGTTTCCGGGATTCTGCCGGGTCATCTGGAACGCGCACGTCCGCGAGATGACCGATCTGTCCGCCGCGAATCGCGGGCATCTGATGCACATCGTGTACGCCGTCGAATCGGCGCTGCGGGCGCGGCTTACGCCGACCAAGATGAATCTGGCTTCGCTCGGCAACGCGACGCCGCACCTGCATTGGCACGTGGTGCCGCGTTTTGCCGACGACACGCATTTCCCGCAGCCGGTGTGGGGGCCGCGGCAGCGGGACACGGTGCCGCACCTGCTGCCGGAGGATTTCGTCGGGGCGCTCGCCGGCGATCTCGCGGCGATGCTTGGCGCTTCGCTGGCGCAATGATGCCGACCGTGCGATGACCGAACCGCTGCAGCCCGGCAGCCCGGGAGCCCCATCCGCCACGGTCGGATCCGACGGCGAACCACGGGCGCTGGCCTTTGCCGACGTGGAGACCGCCAAGCGGTGGGTGCACGCGCTCCCGCTCACCAGCGTCGCGCTGGTCTGCGAAACGGTGCAAGGCCAGCTGAAGGCGCTCGCGGCAGCCGCCTTTCCGCCACGGGAACGCGCGACGATTGCCGAGGTGCTGCGCGATCTCATCGCGCATTTGCACACGGAACTCGCGCGCCGGTACGCGGGCAAGGGCCAGCCGACGGTGGATCGCGAGCTCGAAGCCGCCGAGCAGGCGATCGCGCTGTGGCAGGGTCTCTGGGTGCAGTACTCGACGTGTCTCAAGCCGCTGCTCGAGGGCGACCCGGAGCTCCAGGGCGTCAAATCCAAGATCCTCCAGCGCGGGTTGTACGTCGGCAAGCAGCTGGTGCTGGCCCACGGCCTGGCCAGGCGCACGGTGCCGGGATCGCTGTGGCACGAGTTGCATGCGTATTACCGACTGGCCGAATTGCTGGATTGCGCGGTTACCGCCGTCTCGGACAACCTGCTCCCCAACGCGGTCGGCATTTCCTGCTATTCGACGTACAGCCATGCGCTGCTGCTCGGACTCGCCGACCCTTGCGCGATGACCGTGAAGCAGATCGAGCTCACGGATCGCTGGCTCGCAATGTGGGCGCGCAAGGTGTTTCCCTATGCCCAGCAGCGCGAAACCGAGGGCCCGGTCATCCTGATCGATCTCGACGATGAGGCCGGCGCGAGGCTGGTCGCGAGCACTCCCGCGAACCCGACAGGATCCATGCGCTTTGGCTATCCCGGCAAACTCGCCACCAGCGTGCGCGGGCGGTTGAAACGCCTCCAGTCCGGGGCCAATCCGGCAGAGCTGCAGCTCGGTCACGATTGCAGCATCGAGCAGTGCACGGCGCTGCTCGGACACCTCGATGCGCATTGGTACCAGGTGCCCCGGCGCGCGCCGGACGCGCCGGTCAAGGCGCTCGAGCTCTGCGTTGGCGGACTTCCGGCCGCCTACTTTCGCGTCGCTGGCCGCTCCTTCGAACCCAAGGACCCGGCGGGCCGGATGTCCTTTGCGGAAGTGCAGCAGCTGCAGGTGATGGCCGCGGTACCGGACTACGACCGCGGCCGCGAGGCGGCGGACCATGAATGGGCGTGGGAGCACTGGCACGGGACCTACGAGTGGCGCGAGGTGCGCGCCGCGCGGGATTCCGAGGCGCGCCACCGCTGGATCCTGGACCAGCTCGTCATTGCGCGCAGTGACGGGCAGGTGCGCGTCGGTTTCGTCACGCGCGTCGCCCTGGGCGCGGAAGGGCAGCTGGGACTGTCGCTGCGGCTCTGGTCGTGCGTGCCCGGGCCGATGACGCTGTTGCCCCTTTCGACGGCAGGCACCGAGGATTCGCCGCTGCCGGCATTGCTGCTCGACGAGACGCCCGACGACAAGGCATGCCTCGTGCTCCCGCCGCGGACATTCAATCCGAGCCGCGTGCTGCGCAACCTCGACCCCGGACACGAGCGGCGGTTCCGCCTGACGCGGCTGCTGCAGCGCGGCTTCGACTTCGAGCGCGCCGCGTTCGAAGAGTTGCACTGAAACATGGAGTGGCGACGGGAACCCCGTTCCGGTACCATTCGGCCCGCTCTCCCACCTTCCCTTATGGAGTCCCGATGAAGATTGCCGCCGTTGTCCTCGCCGCCGGATTGCTTGCAACCGGCGCGGTTTCCGCCCAATCGGGCGAAGACCTGCTGAAGAAGTCGGGCTGCACGGCCTGCCACGCCAACGACAAGAAAGTCGTCGGCCCCGCCTACAAAGACGTCGCGGCGAAATACAAGAGCGATGCGGGCGCCGCGGCCAAGCTGGCTGAAAAGGTGAAAAAGGGCGGACAGGGCGTCTGGGGTCCGGTGCCGATGCCGCCGAATCCGGCGGTCTCGGACGCCGACATGAAGACGATGGTCGCGTACATACTTGCACTGAAGTAAGCGGGCGAATGTTCCCGCTGCCGGATCGGCGGGGGGCGGGATCGCTTTGACAGGGGCTGGGCTCGGACGGTACTCTAGCGGGGTCCGTGCAGGAGAGTGCGGCGCCGGGATGCTCCGGCGCAGCCGCCGAAGGCGCAACTCCCGCAATCGCTCAGGCAACAGGGACTGCGCGGGCGCAATTCGCATCTGGAGAGCGGTCGCGCCGCCTGGCGGTGGCGACCCACCGAAGGGGCACCCGGCGTCTGTCAGCGCCGTAATCTCTCAGGTAAAAAGGACAGACGGGGCGAAGCGCGACGACCGCTTCGCCCTTTTCTTTTTTCCGTCGGGAGATGCGCATGCTGAAGCAGACACCCCTGAACGCCGTCCATCGCGCGGCAGGCGCGCGCATGGTGGATTTCGGCGGCTGGGACATGCCGGTGAACTATGGCTCGCAGATCGACGAGCACCGCGCGGTGCGCACCGCCGCCGGGATGTTCGACGTCTCGCACATGCGCGTTGTCGATCTCGAGGGCGCCGGCGCGCGCGACTTCCTGCGCTACGCGCTCGCCAATAACGTCGATCGGCTGCAGGCCTCGGGCAAGGCGCTGTATTCCTGCCTGCTGAAGCCGGAGGGCACGGTGATCGACGACCTGATCGTCTATTTCTTTCGCGAGGATTTCTTCCGGCTCGTCGTCAACGCGGGCACGGCGGACAAGGACATCGCGTGGTTGCGCACGCAGATCGCCGCGCGCGCGCCGGCGCTGAAGCTCACGCCGCGCGCTGATCTTGCGATCATCGCCGTGCAGGGGCCCGGCGCGCGTGCGGCGCTGCCGCAGGCATTGCCCGCCACCGGGGCCGCTGTTGCCTCGCTGAAGCCGTTCAACGCTGCCATCGTGGCCGGGGGTACTGGGGACGTCATGGTGGCGCGGACCGGCTACACCGGCGAGGACGGTTTCGAGATCGTCTGTCCGGCCGCGGACGCCGAAGGACTGTGGGCCCGCCTTCGCGCGGCGGGGGTGGCCCCCTGCGGGCTCGGCGCACGGGACACGCTTCGCCTCGAAGCCGGCATGAACCTGTACGGGCAGGACATGGACGAAACCGTGTCGCCGCTGGAGGCGGGACTCGCATGGACCGTGGACCTCGCGAGCCCGCGCGATTTCATCGGCAAAGCGGCGCTCATCGCGCATCCGCCCGCGAGACAGCTCGTCGGACTCGTGCTGCTCGACCAGGGCGGCGTGCTGCGGGCGCACCAGACCGTGCATTCCGACCAGGGCGAGGGCGAGATCACGAGCGGCACCTTCAGCCCTACGCTCAACCGGTCGATCGCCTTCGCCCGGTTGCCTGCAGGCGTCGCGCCGGGTGATGCGGTGAAGGTGGTCGTCCGGGATCGCCAACTCGCCGCGCGCGTCGTCAAGCTGCCGTTTGCGCGCAACGGGAAGGTGCTGGTCGACCTGGCGCCCTAGCGCGCCTCACCACGTTCGCCTTCGCCATTCATCAACGGACAAGCCCGAGGGAGCAAAATATGAACATTCCGGCAAACCTGCGGTACACGTCGTCGCACGAGTGGGTGCGCACCGAAGCCGATGGCACCGTGTCGATCGGCATCACCGATCATGCGCAAGCCGCGCTTGGTGATCTTGTCTATCTCGAGCTGCCGGCCGTCGGCCGCAAGCTCGGGGTCGCCGAGGCCTGTGCGGTGGTCGAATCGGTCAAGGCCGCGTCGGACATCTACGCGCCGCTGGCGGGCGAGGTCGTGGCCGTCAACGCGGCGGCAGCCGGCGCCCCCGAGCAGGTGAATCAGGATCCGTACGCCGTCTGGCTGTTCCGGTTGCAGCCGGCGGATGCCGGCGCGGCCGCCAGGCTCCTCGATGCGCGGGCCTACGCAGCGACGATCGCCGACGCCTGATCCGCAGCCTTCCGATTTTCCGCGCGCGCGGATCGCAGCGTCGCGCGCCAACGCGAAAAGACAGCCCATGAACGATTCCCCGTCCGCCCGCATTCCCGCCGCGGCAACGCTGCCGGCGCTCGAACAGACCGATGCCTTTGCCGCTCGGCACATCGGCACCGCGCCGCAGGATCAGGCGGCGATGCTCGAAGTCCTGGGCTATGCCTCGCGCGCCGCGCTGATGGACGCGATCGTGCCCGCCGCGATCCGGCGCAAGGCGCCGCTCGCGCTGCCGGGCGCCATGACCGAGGCGCAGGCGCTGGCCCGAATGCGGTTGATCGCGAGCCGGAACAAGGTGCTGAAGTCGTTCATCGGCCAGGGCTACTACGGCACGCACACGCCGGGGGTCATTCTGCGCAACGTCCTCGAGAATCCCGCCTGGTACACGGCCTACACGCCGTACCAGCCCGAGATCTCGCAGGGACGGCTGGAGGCGCTGATCAACTTCCA
>CAYGYQ010000143.1:0-9107 GCA_964354035.1 uncultured Bordetella sp. | reverse complement strand
ACGAGCGCGACCCCGACAAGCTGGTCGACATCATCGCCGCGCTCGAGCCGACGTTTGGCGGCATCAACCTCGAGGACATCAAGGCGCCCGAGTGCTTCTATGTCGAGCGCAAGCTGCGCGAGCGGCTGAAGATCCCGGTGTTCCACGACGATCAGCACGGCACCGCGATCATCGTCGGCGCCGCGATCACCAACGGCCTGCGCGTCGTCGGCAAGGAGCTGACGGACGTCAAGCTGGTCTGCTCGGGTGCCGGGGCCGCGGCGCTCGCCTGTCTCGATCTGCTCGTGCTGCTCGGCATTCCGGTGAAGAACATCTGGGTCGCCGACATTGCGGGCGTGGTCTATCAGGGCCGACGCGAGGAGATGGACGAGAACAAGGCGCGATATGCGCAGCCGACCGAGGCGCGCAAGCTCGCTGAAATTCTCGCCGGCGCCGACATCTTTCTGGGGCTTTCCGCGGGCAAGGTGCTCAAGCCCGAATGGCTTGCCCAGATGGCAGACCAACCGCTCATCCTGGCGCTGGCCAATCCGGAACCGGAGATCATGCCGGACCTTGCGAAGGCCGCCCGGCCCGACGCCGTCATCGCGACCGGGCGCTCGGATTTTCCGAACCAGGTCAACAACGTGCTGTGCTTCCCGTTCATCTTCCGCGGCGCGCTCGATGTCGGCGCCACGACGGTGAATGAGGCGATGAAGCTCGCGTCGGTGCGGGCGCTCGCGGATCTCGCGCTGGCCGAGCAGTCGGACATCGTCGCCATGGCTTACGGCGAGCAGAATCTGCGCTTCGGTCCCGAGTACCTGATTCCGCGGCCGTTCGATCCGCGTCTCATCGTGATGATCGCGCCTGCGGTCGCCAAGGCGGCGATGGACTCGGGCGTCGCGACGCGGCCGATCGCCGATTTCGCCGCGTATCGCGAGAAGCTCACGCAGTTCGTCTACCACTCCGGCCTGCTGATGAAGCCGATCTTCGCCGCCGCCAAGAACGATCCGAAGCGGATCGTGTATGCGGAAGGCGAGGACGAGCGCGTGCTGCGCGCAGTGCAGATCGTGCTCGACGAAGGGCTCGCGCACCCGATCGTCGTCGGCCGGCCGGCGGTGCTGGAGCGCGAGGTCGAGAAGCTCGGGTTGCGCATGCGGCCGGGTACGGACTTCCAGGTCGTCAATCCCGAGTCTGACCCGCGCTATCGCGCCTACTGGACCGAGTATTACGCGCTCACGGCGCGCAAAGGCGTCTCGCAGCAGTACGCGAAGATCGAGATGCGCCGGCGGCTGACGCTGATCGGCGCGATGCTGATCCACATGGGCGAAGCGGACGGCATGCTCTGCGGCACGTTCGGCACCCACGCGCTGCATCGCGGGTACATCGAGCAGGTCATCGGACTGCGCCGCGGGACGAAGGTCTGCGCCGCCATGAATGCCGTCATGCTGCCGAGCCGGACGGTGTTCATCGCCGACACCTATGTCAACGTCGATCCCACGGCCGGAGAAATTGCCGAGATCACGCTGCTCGCCGCAGAGGAGATCCGCCGCTTCGGCATCGCGCCCAAGGTCGCGCTGCTGTCGCACTCGAGCTTCGGGAGCAGCGAGCACCCGCAGGCGAAGAAGATGCAGGCGGCGCTGGCGCTGGTGAACGCGATGGCGCCCGACCTCGAGATCGAAGGCGAGATGCACGGCGACGCGGCGCTCGACGAGGAAGTCCGGATGCGGGCGTTTCCGGGCTCCCGGCTGAGGGGCGAGGCGAATCTGCTGATCATGCCGACCGCGGACGCCGCGAACATCGCCTTCAACCTGCTCAAGGTCGCGGCCGGCGGCGGCGTGACGCTGGGGCCGATCCTGCTCGGCATCGCGAAGCCCGTGCACATCCTCACGCCATCGGCCACCGTGCGCCGCATCGTCAACATGACGGCGCTGACGGTCGTCGACGTCAACGTGCAGCGGCAGGGTTAGCGGACACGCGGTGCCGCCGTCAGGGCCCCGGACCGGCGGCACTGTCGAATTGCGGCACGAGGCCGATGCTCGCCCCGAAACCATGATGCGCGATTCGCCACCGGTTTCCTCCCCCGCTCTGCGCGCGCGCGATACGCTGCGCCGGGTGTTCGGCTTCGCGGCGTTTCGTGGCGCGCAGGAGGACATCGTCGGCCACGTGGGCGCAGGCGGCGACGCGCTGGTGCTGATGCCCACCGGCGGCGGCAAGAGCCTGTGCTATCAGATCCCTGCGCTCCTGCGGGACGGGACGGCGGTCGTCGTCTCACCGCTGATCGCGCTGATGCAGGACCAGGTGGCCGCGCTGACGCAGGCCGGTGTGCGCGCGGCGGCACTCAACTCGTCGCTCCCCGCCGCCGAGTCGGCGCGGATCGAGCGCGCGTTCGCGGCGGGGGAGCTCGATCTGCTCTACGTGGCGCCGGAGCGGCTGCTCACGCCGCGCTGCCTCGAACTCATCGATCGCGCGGACGTCGCGCTGTTCGCGATCGATGAGGCGCATTGCGTGTCGCAGTGGGGCCACGATTTTCGGCCTGAGTATCTCGGCCTGTCCGTGCTGCACGAGCGCTATCCCGCGGTACCGCGCATCGCGCTCACCGCCACCGCCGATCCGCTGACGCGGGCCGAGATTGTCGAACGGCTGGCGCTCGCCGACGCGCGCGTGTTCGTGTCGAGCTTCGACCGGCCCAACATCCGCTACACGATCGTCGACAAGGATGATGCCCGCGCGCAATTGCTCGCTTTCATCCGCGGCGAGCATCCGGGCGAGGCGGGCATCGTCTATTGCCTGACGCGCCGCCGGGTCGACGAGACGGCCGCGTGGCTGGCCGGCAAGGGCATCGCGGCGATTGCCTATCACGCCGGGATGGACAATGCGGACCGCTCCGCCAACCAGGCGCGGTTCCAGCGCGAGGACGGCGTCGTCGTCGTCGCGACGATCGCCTTCGGCATGGGCATCGACAAGCCGGACGTGCGCTTCGTCGCGCACCTGGACCTGCCCAAGAGCGTCGAGGGCTACTATCAGGAAACCGGCCGCGCGGGCCGCGACGGCCTGCCGGCGGATGCGTGGATGGCCTACGGTCTGGCCGACGTAGTGCAGCAGCGGCGACTGGTCGAACAGACGGAGGCTGACGAGGCGTTCAAGCGCGTGGCGAGCGCCAAGCTCGATGCGCTGCTGGGTCTCGCGGAGACGGCATCCTGCCGCCGCGTGCGGCTGCTGGACTACTTCGGCGAGGCGAGCACGCCGTGCGGCAATTGCGACAACTGCCTGGCGCCACCGGACACGTGGGATGCGACCGACGCCGCACGGCGCGCGCTCTCCGCGATCTACCGCACCGGGCAACGCTTCGGCGCGGCCTACGTGATCGACGTCCTGTGCGGCAAGTCCGACGAGCGCGTCCTGCGCTGGGGGCACGAGCGCCTGTCCGTCTTCGGCATTGGTGCCGACCTCGACCACACGACCTGGCGCAGCGTCTTTCGCCAGCTCGTGGCGCAGGGACTCGTGCACGTCGACCACGAGGCGTTCGGCGCACTGAAGCTGGCGGAGGCAAGCCGCGCCGTGCTGCGCGGCGAAGCGACGGTTGCCATGCGGCGCACCGTTGCGCGCGCGCCGCGGGCGCCGAAGCTGCGGGGAGAGGCGCTGGCCTTGGGCGCGGCGGCCCGGTCGCTCTTCGAACGGTTGCGGGCGTGGCGTGGAGGAGAGGCGCGCGCGCAGGGCGTGCCCGCCTACGTGATCCTGCACGACCGCACACTCGCGGCGATCGCGCAGACGGAGCCGGCGGATCTCGCCGCGCTTGCGCGCATCGACGGCATCGGCACGGTGAAGCTCGCACGCTACGGCGAGGCCATCATCGGGCTCGTGAGCGGCGCCGAAGTACCGAGGCCGGTCTGAATCGACACTGCGATATCGACCCCGGCGTATGACGGCTGTCGCCGGCACGGCGGTGCCGGCCTATCGCCGCGTGACCCCGGCACTCAGCCGTGCAGGATGATCCGCGACCCGCCGCCGCTCATCTCCAGCATCAGCTCGTTGATCCGCTTGACGAAGGTGGCCGGATCGTCGAGCTGCCCGCCTTCGGCCAGCAGCGCCTGATCGAGCAGCACCGCTGCCCAGTCGTCGAACTTCTTGTCGTCGTCCTTCAGCCGCAGCACCACCGGATGCTTCGGATTGATTTCGAGGATCGGCTTCATCGCGGGTCCCTGCTGGCCGGAGGCCTTGAGCAGGCGCGCGAGATTGCCGCTCATGTCGTGGAGGTCGGAGACGAGGCAGGCGGGTGATTCCGTCAGTCGATGCGTCACGCGGACGTCCTTGACGCGCTCGCCGAGGCTCGTCTTGATGCGGCCGACGAGATCGCCCAGTTCGGTCGCCTCCTGCTCCCGTTCCTTCTTTTCGGCCTCGTCCTCGAGCGCGCCCAGATCGAGACCGCCCTTGGCGACGGAGACCAGCTCCTTCCCGTCGAACTCCGTGACGTGGCCCACGACCCACTCGTCGACGCGGTCCGACAGCAGCAGCACTTCGATGCCCTTCTTGCGGAACACCTCGAGATGCGGGCTGTTCTTCGCGGCATTGAACGTCTCGGCCGTCACGTAATAGATCTTGTCCTGCCCGTCCTTCATGCGGCTGCGGTATTCGGCGAGCGACACCGTCTGCTCGGCTGTATCCGCCTGGGTCGAGGCGAAGCGCAGCAGGCCGGCGATGCGGTCCGTGTTGGCGGCATCCTCGCCGGTGCCTTCCTTCAGCACGTTGCCGAAGGCGCTCCAGAATTTTGCGTACTTGTCCTTGTCGCTCTCCGCGAGTTCCTCGAGCAGGCCAAGCACCTTGCGCGTGCAGCCGCCGCGGATCGCCTCGATGTCCTTCGACTCCTGCAGGATCTCGCGCGAGATGTTGAGCGGCAGGTCGTTCGAATCGACGACGCCGCGGACGAAGCGCAGGTACGCCGGCAACAGCTGCTCGGCATCGTCCATGATGAAGACGCGGCGCACGTAGAGCTTGATCCCGTGGCGGGCGTTGCGGTCCCACAGGTCGAACGGCGCGCGTGACGGGATGTAAAGGAGATGCGTGTACTCCTGCCGTCCTTCGACGCGCGCGTGGCTCCAGGCCAGCGGATCGTCGAAGTCGTGGCCGACGTGCTTGTAGAACTCCCTGTACTGCTCGTCGCTGATGTCGGCCTTCCCGCGCGTCCACAGTGCCGACGCCTGGTTGACCGTCTCCTCGCCTTCGACTTTCTCCTGCTTGCCGTCCTTCCACTCCTCCTTCGGCATCAGGATCGGCTGGACGATGTGGTCCGAGTACTTGCGGATGATCGAGCGCAGCTTGAAGCCGGCGAGGAGGTCGTCCTGGCCCTCGCGCAGGTGCAGCGTGATCGCCGTGCCCCGGGTCGCCTTCTCCTTCATTTCGATGGCGAATTCGCCGCCGCCATCGGATTCCCAGAGCACCCCCTGGTCGGGCTTCTCGCCCGCGCGGCGGGTGTGCACCGTCACCTTGTCCGCGACAATGAACGACGAATAGAAGCCGACGCCGAATTGGCCGATCAAGTGGGCGTCCTTCTGCTGGTCGCCGGTCAGCTGCGAGAAGAACTCCCGCGTGCCGGACTTCGCGATCGTGCCGAGGTTCGTGATCACCTCGTCGCGGCTCATGCCCACGCCGTTGTCGGCGATCGAGAGTGTCTTCGCCGCCGGATCGTAGTCGATGCGGATCTTCAGCTCGAAATCGTCCTCGAACAGCGCCTCGTTGTGCAGCGCCTCGAAGCGCAGCTTGTCGCAGGCGTCGGAGGCGTTGGAGATCAGCTCCCGCAGGAAGATCTCGCGGTTCGAGTACAGCGAATGGATCATCAGCTGCAGCAGCTGTCGGACTTCGGTCTGGAAGCCCAGGGTCTCGCGCTCGGCGCGCTCGGCGGTGTGTTCGGTCACGGCGGTCCTCCTTGGAATGACGACCATAGAATTTTGGTACGGCCCGGCCCGATTTCAAGACCCGGCCACGCGGAAAAGGGGCGTCGTCCGGCAGACGCCAGATTGCGGCCGCAGCCGAGAACATATTCCCGCTCGCGAGCAGGAGGCTTTGGCATAGGGGATAGTATGGCTGGACTGTCAATCTCCGACGAGCAGGTGGCATGGGCCTGCGCGTCGCCCAGCGGCTCGTCCACGGACAGCCTGCTGCGCCTGTCCGTCGCGTCGGGCTGCAGTCGTTCTCGTCAGAAGCCGCCAATGCCCGTGTGCGCGCCGCGTTCAGGCAGGGCAAGAATGGGCCTTAGCCGACCAGTGGGTTCCGGAATGCCACTCCATGAAAGCGGCTGAAGTCCCGGTCGGCGGTCCATAATTCCCGCACGCCGTGCAGTCGGCAAAGCGCGGCCACGCGTGCGTCATGGACCAGCGGGCCGGCGATCCTTCCGTCCCGCATCGCCGACGTAAGTTCCGGCCAGTAACCTTCCGCTTCCGCCAGCAGCGTCAGGCTCGGCGACGCCAGCCATGCATCGACCTGATCCGTCGCCGCCGCCAATGGACTGGGCGGCGCATAGATTCTCGGATGCGTGACGATGGCCAGGAATTCGTGCAGGCAGGGCCAAGGAATGGCCCACGGCGCGCGACCTTCGGCCAGTCCCGCGACCCGTTCATAGGCAGCGTCATGCCACGGGGAATCTTCGCGGTGGGCGTAAACCAGAAGATTCGTGTCGACGGCGATCATCCGCCACGCTTCTCGTACGCGATTTCGCGGATGCGTTCCCACGGGGCTCCCGCCATGTCGGGCTGAAGACCCTTGCCCCGAAACGTGGCCTTCCGCAGCCGGAAGGCACCGCTGCGCTTGCGCTCGACGAGGACCCGCCGCAACCCCTCGATGATGAGCACGCGCAGCGTCGTATCCTGCCGCGCCGCGGCCTTCTTGGCTTCGTCGAGCAGGGAGTCGGGAATCTCTACGGTTGTTTTCATATGGGTGTATGTATCACACGATATGGCGGGTAGTCAACCGAGCGTCGCGGTGCCGGGTGGCGCCAAGGCAACTGAACGGTTTATCGAACAATCAACCAATCTCAACTTCGAGGTCAACATGAATATTGCAGGAGCGCTCAGCGCGGCCGCATCGCCTTCAGATACCAGCGGATGAACGCGTCGACGTTGTATTCCTTGCGCTGCGACAGCGGGCCCGGCTCGTAGCCGATCGATTCGACGCCCTTCTGCTGCCACCTGCAGATCTCCCAGTCCTGCTCGTTGGTGAGATGCCAGAACGGCAGCAGGTGATCGAGCTGGTAATCCACGCCTTCGCGCGCGTCCTTGTGCACGAGCCAGTAGCTCTTCATCAACGTCTGGCGCGCACCGGCGGGAAGCATTCGCGTAACGACCGCGTGGTCGCAACTCGCGTGCAGCCAGAAGTTGGGCAGGCTCCTCATCCGCAGCACGCCGACGTCGGCATCGGGGTAATCGCCCATCAGCGGCGCGACACGCGTGCCGTCCAATGACTCGGTGGCAAAGCCCTCGGCGAGTGCCGTGCGGTTGCAGGTGTACCAGAGGTCGTGTTCGGGGTCGGGAAACGTGGCAAGGCCGCCTTTCGGGTGCGCGACGCCGTCGCCGGGAACCTGCCACTTCGACTGGATGCGCGCGAGCGCGGTGGCGATCTGCTGCCGAGTCGCTTCCGAGGCGTGCGCTGCCTCGTGCACGTCGAAGTTCGATTTCACGTACTGCGGGTGGCGCGGCGTGCAGTGGTAGCACTCGCGGTTGTTCTCCCAGACGAGCTTCCAGTTCGCCTCGACCTCGTATTCGGTCGCGTGCGCGATCCGCGCGCGGTCGAATCCCTGGGGCGCGCCGGCGACTGCGAAGCGCCGGCGGAAACCCTCGAATTCGGGCGGCGCGTCGGAGATCGAAATGTAGATGAATCCGGCGACGACCTCGGCGCGCACCGGCCTCAGGCCCAGCTTCGACTTGTCGATGCCGTCGTGCATGCCGTGGCAGGCGATGAGATCGCCACGCTGCGAGTACGTCCAACTGTGGTACGGGCAGACGAGTGCGCGGACGTGGCCGCTCGGCGTGCGGCAGACCTGCGAGCCGCGGTGACGGCAGACGTTGTGGAACGCGCGCACCAGGCCGTCGTCGCCGCGGATCACCAGGATGGGAGCATCGCCGACGGACAAGGTCAGGAAATCGCCGGGGTTGGGGACCTCGAACGCGAAACCGGCAAACAGCCACTCGCTCTGCCATATGCGCTGCAACTCGGCCGCATACAGCGCTTCGGTCGTGTGGAACCCGCGCGGCATGCCGCAGCCGTCCTGGCGCGAGGCGAGGAGGGCGGCGAGACCGGGGTCGAGCGGTGCAAGGGAATCGGGCATGGGCTGCTCGCTGCGGAGACTACGCGAGGATGGCCTTGCGCTCGGGATCGTAAGGGGGCCGCGTGTGACGGAGCGCCGGATACCGCTCGCCCATCACCTCCACCGTGTACTCCGGATGCGCCGGCTCGTCGGCGGCCACGTACGCGCACAGGATGTTGCGGCCGACTGTGTAGCCGTAGCCGGCGCTGCTGACGCGGCCGAGCACGCGATCGCCGGTGAGCACGATTTCGCCGCCGAAGAGATTGACCTCCGGCGGCGCGGTGAACCAGGCGAGCTTCTGCTTCGGTCCCCTGGTCTTCACTTCGGCCAGGGCGGCGCGGGCGAGAAAGTCGCCCTTGTCGAGCGCGACACAGAAACCGAGGCCGGCTTCAAACGGGTTGTAGTCCGGCGTGATGTCGGAGCCCCATATCAGGTAGTGCTTTTCGAGGCGCAGACTGTTGATCGCGCGGTAACCCGCGTTGGCGATGCCGTGCGCCTGACCGGCCGCCCACAGCCTTTCGTAGAGGTGGAGCGCGTACTCGACGGGAACGTGCAGCTCGTAGCCGAGCTCGCCGAGGTAGGTCACGCGCAGGGCCAGCACCGGGGCATATCCAATGTCGAGCTGCCGCGCGCTCATGTAGGGAAAGTCGGCATTGGCCAGCGACGCATCGGTGAGTTGCGCGAGCACCTCGCGCGAGCGCGGTCCGCAGAGATTGAGCACGGCCCGCGCAGAAGTGTGATCGTCGATCGCGACGCCGCCGGCCGCGGGAATGTGGCGTTCGATGGTCGAGCGGTCGCGCACGCCCAGCGCGCTGCCGGTGACGAAATAGAAGCG
>CAYGYQ010000142.1:5881-9109 GCA_964354035.1 uncultured Bordetella sp. | reverse complement strand
TGCGCGCGGTGCCGCGCAGCACGACCTCCTGCGGGATCACGTTCCAGGTGTCGCCACCGTGGACCTGGGTGATGCTGACCACACCCGCTTCGAGCGGATGCAGGTTGCGCGCGACGATCGTCTGCAGCGCGCTGATCGCGTGCGCGACGAACAGCATCGGGTCCCTGCCGGTGTTGGGCATCGCGGCGTGCGCGCCCTTGCCGGTGGCGACGATCTCGAAGATGTCGAACGCGCCCATGAGCGGCCCGGCTCGGGTGGCGATCGTGCCGAGGGGCAGCAATGGCCAGTTGTGCATGCCGTAGACCGCGCGCATCGGAAAACGCTCGAACAGCCCCTCCTGGACCATCACCCGGCCCCCGCCCTCGTTCTCCTCGGCGGGCTGAAAGATGAAGTAGACGGTGCCGCTGAAATCGGGCTCCCGCGCGAGCACCGAAGCCGCGCCCAGCAGCATCGCCGTGTGGCCGTCGTGGCCGCAGGCGTGCATCTTGCCCGCGATCCTCGACGCGTGCGTGACGCCGGATTGCTCGTGAATGTGCAGTGCATCGAGATCGGCGCGCAGGCCGATCGCATCGCCGCCGGATCCGCCGTGCAGCACGCCGACCACGCCGGTGCCGGCAAGCCCCGTGTGCACTTCGAGCCCGAACGAGCGGAGCTTGTCGGCGACGAACGCGGAGGTCGCCCTCTCCTCGAACGCGGTCTCCGGGTGGGCGTGAAGGTGGTGGCGCCAGGCCTGGAGCTCGGGCACGAGCGCCGTGACTTGGGGAACGAGCTTCATGGAACCCTCGCGCAATTCCGAATGGACGAAGCGTGATGTTAGCGCATGCGCGTACCGCCGCCGGCTTGGCGTAGGCGCTGCGTTAGAATCGGGGCCAAGCACCAACCATATTCCGCCATGTCCGCTTCCTCCCCGCAGTTCGATCTCCTCGTCGTCGGCGCCGGCATCAACGGTGCCGGCATCGCGCGCGATGCCGCGGGGCGCGGGCTCAAGGTGCTGCTGGTCGAGCAGGGCGACATCGCGGCGGCCACCTCGCAGTGGAGCACGAAGCTGATCCATGGCGGCTTGCGCTATCTCGAGCAATATGAATTCCGCCTGGTCCGCGAGTCCCTCGCCGAGCGCGAGGTGGTGTTGCGGCAGGCGCCGCACATCGTGGCGCCCCTGTCCTTCGTGCTGCCGCACGAGCCCCACCTGCGTCCGGCGTGGATGCTGCGCGCGGGCCTTTTCCTGTACGACCATCTCGGCCAGCGCGAGACGCTGCCGGCTTCGTTCGGCGTCGACCTGTCGCGCACGCCGTGGGGCGCGGGGCTCAAACCCCAATTCAGGAAAGGGTTCGTCTATGCCGATGCGCGCGTCGACGACGCGCGACTGGCGGTGTTCAACGTGATGGATGCGCGTCTGCGCGGCGCCGAGGTCCGCGTCGGGACGCGGCTCGTCACCGCGCGGCGGGAGCGCGACGCCGGCGGGCCTTTCTGGCGGGCCACGCTCGCCGGGCCGGCAAAGGCGGCGACCGAGGTGACCGCCAAAGTGCTCGTCAACGTCGCCGGGCCGTGGGTGAAGCGCGTGCGCGACGCCATCAACGGCACGCCGTCGAAAGAGAACGTGCGCCACGTCAAGGGCAGCCACATCGTCGTGCCGCGCGTGCACGAGGGCGAGCATGCGTACATCCTGCAGAATGCCGACCAGCGGATCGTGTTCGTGATTCCGTATCAGGACCGCTACACGCTGATCGGGACCACGGACGTGCCGGTGGAGGCGTTCGAACGACCCGAGATCTCGCAGGAGGAAATCGACTACCTGCTGGCGCTCGCCAACACCTACCTGGCGCAGCCGCTCTCGCGCAGCGATGTCGTGTGGACGTTCAGCGGCATTCGCCCGCTCTACGACGACGGCGCGTCGGATCCATCGGCGATCACGCGCGACTATGTGTTGAAGCTCGACACGGGGGACCCCGCCGGCGCCGCGGCGCTCTCGATCTACGGCGGCAAGATCACCACTTACCGCAAGCTCGCCGAGCACGCGCTCGATGAACTGAAATCGTTCCTGCCGCCGATGCGGTCCCCGTGGACGAAGCCGGCGGTACTGCCCGGCGGTGACCTGCCGGCCGGTGGCCTCCCGGCCTGGATCGCCGAGCTCGTGCGACGTTTCCCGACACTTCCGGCCGATCTGCTGCGCGACCTTGCGCGCCGCCACGGCACGCTCGCGCTCGCGATCCTCGGCACCGCGAAGAAGCGTGCGGACCTGGGCGAGGACTTCGGCCACGGGCTCACCGCGGCCGAGATCGACTACCTGGTGCGCGAGGAATGGGCGCGCAGCGGCGACGACGTGCTCTGGCGCAGAACCAAGTGCGGCATCGGGATGACCGACAAGGAGCGCAAGCGGGTCGCGGCGTATGTGACGAAGGCTCTGGCGGCGGCCGATGCGCCGGCGCCGTAGGGAGGCCGCGTGAATGGTGCGCCGATGCAGCCATTGACGACGATGCCGGCCGCAGTCCGACGCGCGATTCGCGTCGTCCTCACCGACATCGACGACACGCTGTCGACGCACGGCCGGCTGACCGCGCAAGCCTATGGGGCGATGGAGCGGCTGCGCGCCGCGGGGCGGCTCGTGATCCCCATCACCGGCCGGCCCGCGGGCTGGTGCGACCATATCGCGCGGATGTGGCCGGTCGACGCCGTCGTCGGCGAGAACGGCGCCCTGTACATGCGTTACGACAACGCGCGCCGCCGACTCGTCCGGCGTTTGGTCGACGACGAGACCACACGCCGAGCCCACCGCGAGCGGCTCGCGGGGATCGCGCAGAAGATCCTCGCCGCAGTGCCGGGTTGCGCGCTGGCGTCCGACCAGCTCTATCGCGAGACCGATCTCGCGATCGATTTCTGCGAGGATGTGGCTGCGCTTCCGCGCGCATCCGTCGACCGCATCGTCGCCCTGATGCAGGCGGAGGGCATGACGGCGAAGGTGAGCTCGATTCACGTCAACGGCTGGTTCGGCAGTTACGACAAGCTGACGATGACGCGGACACTTCTCACCGAAGCCTTCGCGATGGATCTCGATGCCGAGCGTGGCCGCACGGTCTTCGTCGGCGACTCGCCGAACGACGCGCCGATGTTCGCGTTCTTCCCGCACGCGGTAGGCGTGGCGAACGTGCGTAAGTTTGCCGATCGCATCGCGACGCTGCCGGCGTATGTCACTCAATCCGACGCTGGGGCGGGGTTCGCCGAGCTCGCGGA
>CAYGYQ010000142.1:0-5781 GCA_964354035.1 uncultured Bordetella sp. | reverse complement strand
CCTTCCTCGATGCGCAGCGCTTCGTTCCATTTCGCCATCCGCTCCGAACGCGCGAACGAGCCGACCTTGAGCTGGCCGGCGTTCCAGCCGACCGCGAGGTGGACGATCGAAGTGTCTTCGGTTTCTCCCGAGCGAGCGGACACGATCGTGGCGAAGCCCGCCGCCTTCCCCGCGGCGAGCGCCACCAGCGTCTCGGTCAACGTGCCCGCCTGATTCGGCTTGATCAGCACCGCGTTGCATGCGCGATCCGTGGCGGCTTGCACAACGCGTTCGGCGCTGGTGGTGAGGTAGTCGTCGCCGATGATCTGGACGCGGGTGCCGGCCGCCCGGGCAAACGCGATCCAGCCGTCGCGGTCGTCTTCGGCCAACGGATCCTCGATTGACACGATCGGATACCGAGCGAGCCAGCCGAGAAGGAGCTCGATCATCCCGTCGCGATCCAGTTCGCGGCGCTCGAGTCCCAGCCGGTAGCGGCCATCGCGGCCGAATTCCGACGCGGCGATGTCGAGCGAGATCGCGATCTCGTCGCCAGGCACGAAACCGGCGCGTTCGATGGCGCGCACCAGCATCGCGAGCGCCGCCTCGTTGGTGTCGAACGCCGGCCACCATCCGCCTTCATCGGCCACGCCGGCAAGCAGGCCGGCATCGCGCATCAATTCGCCAGCGGCGCGATACACCTCGGCGGTCATCTCGAGCGCCTGCGCGAATGACGTCGCGGCGACGGGCATCACCATCAGGTCCTGGATGTCGATCCGCCGGCCGGCGTGCGCTCCGCCCCCGAAAATCTGAATCTCGGGCAGCGGCAGCGAGACCGGATTGCCGCCGGCGAGGTGCTGCCACAACGGCCATCCACGCGCGGCCGCCGCGGCATGCGCGACGGCGAGCGACACGGCGACCGTGGCGTTGCCGCCGAGCTTCGCCTTGTTCGGCGTTCCATCCAGCGCGATCAGTGCCGCATCGACGCCGGCCTGGTCCGACGGGTCGCGGCCGACGAGCGCGCGCCGCACGGGCCCGGTGACGTTTGCGATCGCCTGCGTGACGTCCATGCCGCCGAAGCGCGCTCCGCCGTCGCGCAGATCGATCGCCTCGCGCGCGCCGCGTGAGGCACCCGCGGGCGCAATCGCGCGGCCGACGGCCCCGCTCTCGAGCGTGACTTCCGCCTCCAGCGTGGGCCGCCCGCGCGAATCCCAGACGCGCCGGGCGCGGACGTTCGCGATGGCGCTGCCCGCTACATTACCTTCGCGCTGCGCGCTCCGGTATTCGCGCTTGGGGCTGCCCGGCGCGCTCACGCGGCCTCCATGCGCCACCGGCGGGCGATTTCGCCTAGAGTGGTGATCGGGTCACCGAGGAGCGATCGCGCGAACTTCCGGACCGCGTCCTTCTGCGGCTCGCCCGTCAGATACTCGACCGGCGACTTGCCGTCGATGCGCGCGAGCATGAGACCGGGGAGCAGCGCAGCCGTCCGCTGCTCGCAGCTCGCGGGCGCCTCCCAGGCAACGTGCGCGAAGTACGCATCGGCCAACGCCGCATACGCATCGAGGTAGCGCGCGCGCCATTGGGGTCGCCACGCACCCTTGAGCAGCAGGTGGTTCAGCATGAAGGCGAGGTCGAACGCGGGGTCGCCGTACCACGCGCACTCGGCGTCGAGGATCACCGGGCCGGTGGGACCAATCAACAGATTCTTCGGGCTGAAATCGCCGTGGACCAGCACGCGCTTGTTGGCGCGGGTTGTCTCGACGAGCGTGGCGAAGCGAGCCGCGAGGTCCGGGTGCGCGCGCGCCGTGGCGACGAGATAGGGCTCCAGTCGGATCGCGTGGAAGATGTCATCGGTCGGAAACCGCGCCGCGATGTCGGGACGGTCCGCCGTCGCGGCGTGAATCCGGCCGAGCACGTCGCCGATGGCCGCCGCCGTCGCCGCGTCGACGTGGCCGGCCAGAAGCAGATCCTTCCAGACGGGGTGCGTGTCCGGCGGGAGATACGCCATCGCGAAACAGCCGGTCGTGCGATCCTCGCCCAGGATCGCGGGAACCGCCTCCGGAACAATGCCACCGGCCACGCGCATCCATTCGACCTCCCAGCGGTTGCGCTCGACGGGGGCGCGCCAATCGGCGGCGACCTTCAATTTGGCCAGCGCGCGCTTGACGCAGACGGGGCCGGTCGGAAGATCGACGCGGTAGATTTCGGAGGACACGCCGCCGGTCAACGGTGTCAGTGCAGGCAATTGGTGAGCGCTCACTAGCGCCATATACCGCAATGCCTGTACCACTTCCGTCTCGCCGCTGCCGTTTTCGGAGACTGGGGGGGAAGTCGAGGGGGCGGCCATCGGCGAGAAAGGGCTAGGTAGCACCGGTGTTTGTGAGTAGAACTTGATCTATCATAGCAATCTCCGGCGTTAAGCCTCTGATCCACCGACGAGGGCCACCGGAAAAATCAATTCCGCATGCTCGCAGGAGACGGTCATGACTCGCTTCGGTTTCAACATCCGGACCAAGACCGGCCAGCGGGTCGACAACATCCAGATCATGGCCGCGTCGATGGGCGATGCCGAGCGCCGGCTGCGTCAGATGTACCTGAAATGCGAAATCATCGAGCGCCGCGAACAGTCCGTGCCCGGCCGCAACGAGGTTGCCGATATCCGCGCCGCCGGTGCACGAGTCCGCATTGCGGCAACGAAGGACAAGATCGGCACGCATTGATTGGTTGTGGTGTACAGCGCCGCGGGTTTTTCGGCTGGCGCGTTGACGGCGCTGAGCACTTCGATCCAAGTGGCCTGCGCCATCCCGCGCGTGGCATCGAACAGCGTATCGACAAAAGCACTCGCCCGCAGCGCCATCGTCGGACTTTCAGCAGGCGCTCTCCGAGGCGAAGCTAACGACTCGCGTAAAATCCGGCTAGCTCATGGTGACCGCCGCGCCCTCCCCCCTCAACATCGCGATCCTCGCTGCCGGCCACGGCAAGCGGATGCGCTCCGGCCTGCCGAAGGTGCTGCATCCGCTCGGTGGCCGGCCGCTGCTCGCCCACGTGCTCGACACCGCGCGCAAGCTTGCGGCGAATCGCATCTGCGTCGTCTACGGCCACGGCGGCGAGGCCGTGCGCGCGCGTTTTCCGGATCCCGACCTCAGTTGGGCGCTGCAGGACCCGCCGCAGGGTACAGGCCATGCGCTGGCGCAGGCGCTGCCGCAACTCGCCGCGGACGGCGTGACGCTCGTGCTGTTCGGCGCCGATCCGCTGGCGCGCGCGTCGACGCTGGAATCGGTCATCCGGCACGCGCGCCAGGGCGCGCTCTCGCTGCTGACGATCGAGCTCGACGACCCGACCGGTTACGGCCGGATCGTGCGTGGCCCGGATGGCGCGGTGACGGCCATCGTCGAGGAGAAGGACGCCACGGCCGAGCAACGCGCGATCCGTGAAATCAACACCGGTGTGATGGCCGCGCCGACCGCGCATTTCGCGCGCTGGCTCAAGGCCGTCGACAACCGCAACGCCAGTGGCGAGTATTACCTGACCGCGGTCATCGCACTGGCCGGGAAAGAGGGTGTGGCGATCGAGACCTCGCGCGCCGGGAGCCTCATCGAGACGCTCGGCGTCAACACGATGCGCGAGCTGGCAGAGCTCGAGCGTCTCTACCAGCGCGCGCAGGCGGACGCACTGCTCGATGCCGGCGTGACGCTCGCCGATCCCGACCGGATCGACATCCGCGGCGCGCTCGCCTGCGGCGCCGACGTGACGATCGACGTGGGCTGCGTGTTCGAAGGCACGGTGCGCCTGGCCGATGGGGTTACCATCGGCGCCAATTGCGTGCTGAGGGACGTGACCGTCGAAGCCGGCTCGCAGGTGCTGCCGTTCTCGCATCTCGAAGGCGCCGCTATCGGCGCGAATTGCCGCGTCGGCCCGTATGCGCGGCTGCGGCCGGGCGCGGCGCTGGCCGACGATGTCCACATCGGCAATTTCGTCGAGGTGAAGGCAAGCTCGATCGGGCGGGGCTCGAAGGCCAACCATCTCGCCTATGTGGGCGACACGACCATGGGCGCCGGCGTGAATTTCGGCGCCGGGTCGATCACGGCGAACTACGACGGCGTGAACAAGCATCGCACGGTGATCGGGGACGGCGCCAGCATCGGCTCGAATTGCGTGCTGGTCGCGCCGGTCACGATCGGCCGCGGGGCGACGATCGGCGGCGGCAGCACGATCGCCAAGGAAGCCCCCGCCGAAACGCTGACCGTGTCCCGCGCACGCCAGGTGAGCCTGCCGGGCTGGAAGCGGCCGGTCAAGCAACCAAAACCTCCGAAAGGCTGACGCCATGTGCGGCATTGTCGGCGCGGTCTCTCCGCGCAACGTCGTTCCGGTGCTGATCGACGGCATTCGCCGTCTCGAATACCGCGGCTACGATTCGAGCGGTCTCGCGATCATCGGTGGCGCGACGGCGCAACTCGAGCGACTCGTGTCGACCGCGCGTGTGGCGGACCTCGCGGCGCGGGCCGAAGCAACCCACCTCGATGGGCAAACCGGGATCTCGCACACGCGCTGGGCGACGCACGGCGCGCCGACGCCCGTCAACGCGCATCCGCACGTTTCCGGCGGCGAGATCGCGGTCGTGCACAACGGCATCATCGAGAACTTCGAGGCGCTGCGCGAGAAGCTGATCGCGCAGGGCTATGTCTTCGCGACGCAGACCGACACCGAGGTGATCGCGCACCTCGTCCACGCGCACTGGCACGCCGCCGGCGGGGGCGACCTCAAGCGCGCGGTTCAGGCCGCCGCGGCCGAATTCCACGGGGCCTTCGCCATCGCGGTGCTGTCGACGCGGGAGCCGGGCCGCCTCGTCGGCGCGCGCGCCGGGAGCCCGCTGGTCATAGGCATCGGCAAGGACGACCACTTTCTCGCATCGGATGCGGCGGCGCTGCTCTCGGTCACGCGCCGGATCGTCTATCTCGAGGAAGGCGACGTCGCCGACGTGCGGCGCGAATCCTATGCGCTCTTCGACGCGCGCGGCGAGCGAGTGGATCGCGCGATCGTCACCGTCGAGGCTTCGGGCGATACGGTCGAGCTGGGTCCGTACCGCCACTTCATGCAGAAGGAGATCTTCGAACAGCCGCGCGCCGTGGCCGACACCCTCGAGGGCGTCGCGAGCATCGACGCGCGCCTGTTCGGCGCCGACGCGGAACCGATCCTCGCCGCGGTGGACAACGTGCTCGTGCTGGCCTGCGGCACCAGCTACTACTCGAGCCTCGTGGCGAAGCAGTGGATCGAGTCGATCGCGAAGATCCCGTGCCAGGTGGAGATCGCCAGCGAATACCGCTACCGCGACAGCGTCCCCAACCCGAACGCGCTGGTGGTGGTCGTCTCGCAGTCCGGGGAAACCGCCGACACGCTCGCCGCGCTGAAGCATGCGCAGGAGCTCGGCCACGCGCACACGCTCGCGATCTGCAATGTCGCGACGAGCTCCATGGTGCGCCAGACCAAGCTCACCTACCTGACGCGCGCCGGCGCCGAAATCGGCGTCGCGTCGACCAAGGCGTTCACGACCCAGCTCGTCGCGCACTTCCTGCTTGCGTTGACGCTCGCCAAGCTCCGCGGGCGCCTCACCGCCGCCGAAGAGGCGCACTGGCTGCGCGGCCTGCGGCACCTGCCGGCGGCGTTGCAGGCAGCGTTGGTGCTCGAGCCGCAGCTGATCGCGTGGGCGGGGCTGTTCGCAAAAAAGCAGCACGCGCTGTTCCTCGGCAGCGGGCCGCACTATCCGATCGCGCTCGAAGGCGCGCTGAAGCTGAAGGAAATCTCCTA
>CAYGYQ010000141.1:0-9145 GCA_964354035.1 uncultured Bordetella sp. | reverse complement strand
CGAGCAGATCGTCGGCGTAGTCGGTGATCCGCAGGTAGTACATCGGGATCTCGTGCTTCTCGACCGGCGCGCCGGAGCGCCAGCCGCGTCCGTCGATCACCTGCTCGTTCGCGAGCACGGTCTGGTCGACGGGGTCCCAGTTGACCACGCCCGTCTTCTTGTAGGCGATGCCCTTTTCGAGCATCTTCAGGAACAGCCACTGGTTCCACCGGTAGTACGCGGGATCGCAGGTCGCGATTTCTCGCGACCAGTCGATCGCGAGCCCCACTGCCTGCATCTGCCGCTTCATGTGGGCGATGTTGTCGTAGGTCCAGGCGGCGGGCGCGACGCCGGCCTTCATCGCTGCGTTCTCCGCGGGCAGCCCGAAGGCGTCCCAGCCCATCGGCACCAGCACGTTGTACCCCTTCATCCGCAGGTGCCGGTACATCATGTCGCTGATCATGTAGTTGCGCACGTGCCCCATGTGCAGGATCCCCGAGGGGTAGGGCAGCATCGATACGCAGAAGAACTTCTTCCGGTCGGCGCGCTCGACGGCGCGGTAGGCGTCGGCCGCCTTCCACGCGGCCTGCGCGGCGGCTTCGATTGCGGCGGGATTGAAGGGTTTCATGGGGGTCCGATGTTCCTCGCCGCCGGGCGCGTCGCGGCGACCGGTTGACGCAAGCGAACAATTATACCGGCGGGCCCCGCGGCGCCGCCCCGTCAGGTGCCCGGCAACTCCCGCGCGACGAGCGCGTAGACGCCCAATGCGGCGAACAGCACCGCCGCGGCGATGCGCACCGCCTTGAACGGAATCTTCGCCGACGCGGCCTTGCCGACCAGCACTACCGGGACGTTGGCGAGCAGCATCCCGAGCGTGGTGCCGAGCACGACCGCAAGCAGCGACGGAAACCTGGCCGCCAGCACGACGGTCGCGACCTGCGTCTTGTCGCCCATCTCGGCCAGGAAGAACGCCACGACGGTCACGCCGAAGACGCCCCAGCGGGTTGCCGGGGGCGGCTCGTCGTCGTCGAGCGTATCGGGCCGCAGCGCCCAGATGGCAACGGCAAAGAAGGACAGCGCGACGAGCCAGGTCAACACCTCGGTTGGCACGAAGCTGCGAAACAGGTTGCCCAGGAAGCCGGCGAGCGTGTGGTTGGCGAGTGTTGCGACCAGGATGCCGATGATGATGGGCAACGGCTTTTGAAAGCGTGCCGCCAGCACCAGCGCCAGCAATTGGGTTTTGTCGCCGATTTCGCCGAGCGCGACGATGCCCGTCGAGACGAGAAAGGCTTCCATGGGAACCGGCCGGTGAATTTGTTGTTGGGGTGGGCGATGCGGGAGTGGGCGCCTGCCAGGATCTTTGCGTGGGGGCGAGGGAGGGAGAAGGATCCCCGTCGCCGTCCTGCGGCATTGCGCGGGTAGAATTATAGGTCGGCCGGGAACCTTTCGGCCCATGGTTCGCCCAATCCAGTGCCCAGCATCCCCGTGGCTCACCCATGATTCCTCACTGTCCGCCTCTCGTTGCCTCCTGCCGCATGTTCATCGCGGCGGCGGCGTTCGCGCTGGCCGGAGGCACAGTCGCGGCCCCGGTTAAGACGGCACACGTCGAGGCCGAACTCGTTGCCGCCATGACCGCGCTCGTTCCAGGCGAGCCGGTCACCGTCGCGCTCCGCCTGTCGATGGAGAAGGGCTGGCACACGTACTGGCAGAATCCCGGCGATTCCGGGCTGCCCACGACGCTCGCCTGGAAGCTGCCCGCCGGCATCGAAGCCGGACCGATCGAATGGCCCGCGCCGCGGGAGCTGCCGGTCGGCCCGCTCGTCAATTACGGCTACGAAGGCGAGGTGCTGCATCTCGTCCAGCTGAAGGTGCCGCGCACGCTGACCATCGGCGACACGGTGGTGCTCGCGGCGCGCGCGGAATGGCTCGTGTGCAAGGAGGTCTGCATTCCCGAAGGCGCGGACCTGACGCTCGCGCTGCCCGTGCAGAATGCTGCGTCGCCCGACCCGCGCTGGGGCGCCGCCATTGCCGCTGCGCGCGCCGCGCTGCCGCGGCCGCTCGCGGGATGGCAGGCGAGCGCGGAAGGCCGTGGCAATACGATTGCGCTGAAGCTCGTGCCGCCCGCGGGCGCGGCCGATCCGGGCGCGATCCGCTTCTTTCCGTTTGCGCCGGACAGGATCGAGCCGTCCGGGCCGCAGCGCGTGACGCGCGACGGCAACGCGCATGTGGTGAGCCTGCCGGTCGCGGCCACGCTCGCCGGTCCGCTGGATCGCATTGCGGGCGTCGTGACCGCGGCCGGCGGATTCGGCACTGCGCAGGCGGCAACGATCGACGTCGCTCTCACCGGCAGCGTCGCCGCGGGCGCGAAGCCCGCGCCCGTGGCCGCACCCGCGCTCAATCTCGCGCCGGCGCCGATGGCGGGCCGCGACGGCCTGACGCTTGCGCTTGCGGTGGTGTCCGCGCTCGTCGGCGGACTCATCCTCAATCTCATGCCCTGCGTCTTCCCGGTGCTCACGTTGAAGGTGCTCGGCTTCGCGACGCACAACGACACCCGCCCGACGTTGCGGCACGAAGCCGCTGCGTTCGCCGCGGGCGTCGTGCTGACGTTCGTGGCGCTGGGGCTGGCGCTCGCCTTGCTGCGCGCCGCCGGCGAAGAGCTGGGCTGGGGTTTCCAGCTGCAGTCCCCGGCGGTGGTCAGCGCGCTGGCGATCCTGTTCTTCGTGCTGGCGCTGAACCTGTCCGGCGTGTTCGAGTTCGGGCAGCTGGCCCCGTCGGGCTTGACGGGTTGGACTTCGAAGAACCGCACGCTCGATGCGTTCGGTTCCGGCATCCTCGCCGTCATCATCGCGTCCCCCTGTACCGCGCCGTTCATGGGCGCGGCCCTCGGCTACGCCATGACCGGCAGCACGGCGACGATGCTGGTCGTGTTCGTGGCCCTCGGCATCGGGATGGCGCTGCCCTATGTGTCTCTCGCATGGTTCCCCGGCTGGCGCC
This sequence comes from uncultured Bordetella sp., assembly GCA_964354035.1. Classification (GTDB taxonomy): domain Bacteria; phylum Pseudomonadota; class Gammaproteobacteria; order Burkholderiales; family Casimicrobiaceae; genus CAIWHR01. The sequence continues at coordinate 6,172 of CAYGYQ010000141.1, read as the reverse complement.
GGCGCCTGCCCCGTCCCGGGCCGTGGCTCGAACGCTTCAAGCAGGTGCTGGCTTTTCCGTTGTACGCGACGGTGATCTGGCTCGCCTGGGTGCTGGGCGCGCAGCGCGACAACGACGCGCTCTCGCGCCTGCTGCTCGTGCTGCTCTGCGTTGGCTTCGCCCTTTGGGCGTGGCGCATCGTGCGCACCGGGGGCGCACGGCCGTGGGGCATCGCCGGATTCATCGCGCTAGCCGGTGCGGCGACGGTCGCGTGGCCGTTGTTCGCCACCGACGCCCCGGCACCGGCAAAGTCGGCGGGCAGTGGTGCCGCGAGCGACGAGCGCGAATGGACGGCGTTCTCGCCTGCGGCAGTCGCGGCGCTGACCGCGTCCGGGCGCCCGGTGTTCGTCGACTTCACCGCGGCGTGGTGCGTCACCTGCCAGGTCAACAAGCGGCTGGTGCTCAACGCCGACGACGTGCGCGCGCGGTTTGCCGAGAAGGGCGTCGCGCTCGTGCGCGCCGACTGGACGCGCCGCGACCCCGCGATCACGCAGGCGCTGGCGGCACTCGGCCGCAACGGCGTTCCCGTTTACGTGCTGTACCGCCCCGGCAAGGAGCCGCTGCTGTTGCCGGAGGTCCTGCAGCGAAGCACGATGCACGCAGCGCTGGCCACGCTCTGACCGGTTCGGAGCACGGCTTGCATGCCACTGCCCCTGGAGTTGGTTTCCCAATGCGATTGGAGGTCACGATGCGTTCATGTCTGATTCCGTCCGGAGTTGCCGTTGCTCTGCTGTTCGCGGCCGGCACCGCTGCTGCCGTGGTGTCCGGTGCCGCCGCGCCCGGGTTCACGATCACCGACACCGCCGGCAAGGCGGTGCGGCTCGCCGACTACAAGGGCAAGTACGTCGTGCTCGAGTGGACCAACCCCGAGTGCCCGTTCGTGCGCAAGCACTATTCCAGCGGCAACATGCAATCGCTGCAGAAGGAATGGGGCGGCCGCGACGTCGTCTGGCTGGCGATCAACTCCACCGTTGCGGGCCACTCGGAATTCAAGACCCCGCGCGAAATGAGCGACTGGATGCAGGCGCAGGGCGCGGCGCCGGCGGCAACGCTGCTCGATTCGACCAGTGCCACCGGGCGCGCGTATGCCGCGAAGACCACGCCGCACATGTTCGTCGTCGACCCGGCCGGAAAGATCGTCTACGCCGGGGCGATCGACGACAAGCGTTCCGCGAATCCCGCCGATGCCAAGACCGCGCACAACTACGTTCGCGCAGCGCTGGCCGAGGCGACGGCGGGCAAGCCGGTCACCGTCGCCAGCACGACGCCCTACGGCTGCAGCATCAAGTATTGACGCGTTGCGCCCGGCTGGAGCGGTTTTCGACCGCTCAATCAGGTTCGCCCGTCCACAACTGCCGCCAGCCCTCGTGCCCGAGGCGGCGCAAGGTCTCGATATTCCGCTCGAAGATGGCGGCGGCATCGGGATACGCCGCGACGGCGCGGTCGATGCTCGTTTCGCGCAGCAGGTGCAGCATCGGATGCGGTGAACGGTTGGTGCAGTTCGCGACGTCGTCGGGCGCGCTGCCGGCGAATTCGTAGGCCGGGTGGAAGCTCGCCACCTGCAAGGTGCCTGCCAGCCCCAGGTCCCGAATCGCGCGATCGGCCTCCGGCAGGAAGAAGTGGAAGTCGATGAAGTCGGTCATTGCCTGCGGATGGATCAGCAGCGTGGTCTCGACCGCTTCCGGCTTCGCCTGCTGCAGCAGTTCGAGCTCGTGCCGCAGTTCCGCGAGCAATTCCGCGGCCGACGTCGCCGCGGTGACCGCGTAGCGAATCTGCCGCTTGACGTGAACCGCCTTGGCGAACGGGCACAGGTTGAGCCCGATCACCGCTCGCGCGAGCCAAAGTTGCGTCGAACGGACAACCTCGGCGGCGGTCGCCGCGTCGGCGTAGGGGATCAGGACATCGTTCATGGACCGAGTACCGGGGGCTGCGCCTGCCACGGTACCCCAAGCCGTCCGCGATTGCGACCCGGGCACCTGGCCGCGGGCAGGTTGCCGCGGCGGGCCGTTGCAGGTCTCCGGCAGCGCATTTGCAGAGTACAGGATGTCGGCGTCGAGTCAGTTGGCATGGTGCTTGCTAAGTTCCGACTCATGAACGCCACTCACCGCCCCGACAGACCTCTGGCACTTGAACCCATGGAGATGTCGACCCCCGACGATGACACCGCTCGTCGAGTGGACGATGGATCATCCGCAGGTGCCGCAGGTCAATCCGGACTTTGCATGATGGCCGCCGACGAGTTCTTCGCTGCGGCGGCCAAGGAGTACGAGGAAGGTCACGTCGACACGGTTCTCTGGGCCCGGGCTTTGGCCCAATCTGGCGCGGACGAATCGTTGGCGATTGCCGCCTATCTGCGCGTCCGTGCTACCGCATTGCGGCTCAGAAGGCGGGACCGGCGCGTGGAAAGGCGAGCGCGCAAGGCCAAATCGACGCAGGACACGAGCAAGAGCAAGGTCGATGCTGAGGTGTACTCGGGAAATACCTCAGCCACGGCCACGGGCGCCCGCCTCGGCGCTGCACACCCAAGACTGAAGTACGCGGCCATGGCCGCGGTCGCGCTTGCGTCCGTGCTCGCAGTTGTCCGGCTGATGGCGCCACCGCAGGAGAGCGACTCGGCCCGACAGCCGAGCGTGTCCGTCGCGTCACCTTCGGCCGAGCGGTCTTCGTCGGCGAGGCCGGTCAAGAGCGCGCAGCCAGTCGCCGGGAGCACCGGCGGTGGCACAAACCAAGACGACCTGCGTCCCTCGCTCGAAGCCATGGTGCAGCAATTGAAGGACGCCGGCAACTGGAACGTCCTCGTGTTCTACGCATCCGAGTGGACCCGAAAACAGCCCGACAATGCGACCGCGTGGAACGAGCTCAGCATCGGCTATGCCAATCTGCGTCAATTCGATGACGCGCTCGGCGCGGCTGAAAAGGCGGTGGGGCTGTCGCCGCAGGACGCGCGGCTTTGGCGCAATCTCGGCCACCTGAACCTGGGCCTGGAGCGCCTGCCCGAAGCGGGCAGCGCATTCGACAGGGTGCTGGCGTTGAGCCCCGAGGACGCGGATGCGCTGTGCGGGGCGGCATTGGTCGCGCAAAGACTGGGGCAGACGAAGGACACGGATGCCATTGCGAGTCGGGCCAAAGCCGCCGCCGGTGGTTGCCCCGGCTTGAGCGATGGCGAGAGCGTGGCGGTGCCTGCCCGCCAGTCCGCGGCACGCAAGCCCGCATCTTCAGTCCGCCGCTGACTCCCGGCTCAGCAATGCTTTGCCGCGGCAAGCCCGGGAGAGCGCGCGCTTTGTTTGGGGAGCGAACGCGTCACCCGACGAACACGCGTTCCATCTCCCGGCGGAACCGGACGGCGTCGTTCGCCGCGTCGACGGCGACGTCGCCCCAGCGCACCGCCACGTGCGCGTTGACCGGACGCAGCAGCTTCACTCCGTGGGCAAGTCCCAGCGGCAAGCCGCCGAGTGCGAGCGAGTCCGCGGCGCGAAGGAGCTTCCCGTACACCGTGTAGCCACCCTCGCCGTCGAGTGTCTCGCCCGCGGCGAGCGCGCGCTTCGCCGTGGCGACCACGTCGCCGTGCCACGCGGTGGGCGCGCCGGTCGGCTCGGCGCGCAGGCCGACCGCCGCGACGCTGATGCCGAGCTCGAGCCCGATCGCGTGGTACGGCTTGTACATCGCCGAATAGCGACCGGAGGGATCGGTCGAGAAGCCGTACTCGCGGAAGCAGCGGCGCACGTAGTCCTCGCCGGTCGCGTCGCCGGCACGGAAGGTCACGTAGACGCCCCAGCGCAGATCGCGGAACACCGGGCGGCCATCGCGCTCCACACTTGAGATCACTTCGACCTGTCCGGCATGATGCAGCTGCCCGCCTTCGTCGCGCGGGCGCAGCACGCGGGGCAAATCGTCCACGCCGCATGGCGGGAACGCGAGCCCGTCCGGCGCCGGGGTCAACCCCGTGCCATTGGCAACCGCCGCCATCTCGATCGCGCTCTTGGTGCCGTCGAGGAACGAGTTGAACATGCGCGCGTTGAAATCGCCGGCGGCCACCATCTCCGGCGCGAAGCCGTAGTAGGGCCACACCGTGTCCGGGGTCGACGCGTGGTATTCGGGCAGGTACTTCGTGCCCTTGCCGGCGGCCACTACCTCGAACCCCGCGGCGCGGCACCAGTCGACCATCTCGCAGATCAGCGCCGGCTGGTCGCCGTAGGCGAGCGAGTAGACGACGCCGGCCTCCCGCGCGCGCCGCGCGAGCAGCGGGCCCGCAAGCGCGTCCGCTTCGACGTTGACCATCACCACGTGCTTGCCGTGCGCGCAACAGGCGAGCACATGGCGGATGCCCGCCGCGGGATGGCCGGTCGCGTCGATGACGATCTCGATCTCCGGCGCGGCAATGAGCGCGAGTGCATCGTCGGTGACGAAGGTGGCGCCGGACTTCGCGGCAGCGGCGAGCGACGCGGCCGCATAGCGTGGCGGCGCCCAGCCGCTGCGCGCGAGCGAGGCCCTGGCGCGATCGGGCGCAAGATCGGCGATGGCCACGATGTGGATGCCGGGTGTGTGTTTCGCCTGCGCCAGATACATCGCGCCGAATTTGCCGGCGCCGATGAGGCCCACCCTCAGCGGACGGCCTTCGGCGGCGCGCGCCAGCAGCATGCGATGGAGGTTCACGGTGTAATTATCGCGCCCGTTCTCAACGCAGCGCCAGTGCCAGCCCGAGCGGGACGAAGGCGACGGACATCATGTTGCCGATCAGCACGATCGAGGCGACCTTTCCGGGTTCCTGCCGATACTGCTCGGCGACCATGAAATTGAGCACCGCGGGCGGCAGGCAGCCGAACAGGATCAGCAGTCCCCGCTGCGCCTCGTCCAGCCCGAGGATCGGGCTCAGCAGCGCGGCCATCGCGATGCCGGTCAAGGGACAGACGAGGCCACCGACCACGCCGATGCGCCAATCGCTCCATTGCACGTCCATGAGCCGGGCGCCGAGCGAGAGCAGCATCATCGGGATCAGCGCGTCACCGACGATTCTGAACGTCGTCGCCGTCCACTCCGGCAGCGGGGGGTGCGTCAGCGCGAAGGCGAAACCCGCGACCGTCGACCAGACCATCGGATTCTTCAGCAGCCGCCCGAAGCGCGCATGGTGGTCGATCATCCACGCGCCGACGGTGAAGTGCAGCAGGTTCGAGATCGTGAACAACGCCACCATGGCCGAGAAGCCCGACGGCCCGAACGCGAGCACGGCGAGCGGCAGGCCCATGTTGCCGCAGTTGTTGAACATCATCGGCGGCACGAAGGTCCGGTGGTCTTCGCGCAGGAGCTTCGCGAATGGCCAGGCGATGAGACCCGAGCCCAGGACGACACCGATGCTGCCCAGGATCAGCAGCCGGTTCGCGGCAACGTCGAAGTCCTTGCTGGCGAGCGCCGAGAAGATCAGCGCCGGGGACAACACGTTCATGCTGATCCGGTTGACCCAGCCCATGTCCGGCTTCGTGCGCCGGGCATACAGCCAGCCCAGCGCGATGATCGAGAACACCGGCAAAATGATGCCGAGGACGCGCTCCGGCATCAGAGTATGTAGCGGGCCAGATTCTCGTCGCCGGCAATGCCCTTGAGCCTCGCGTCGACGTAAGCGGCGTCGATGGTGAACGATTCGCCGGTGTGCCGCGTCGCGTGGAACGAGAGGTCGTCGAGCAGGCGCTCCATCACGGTGTGCAGACGCCGCGCGCCGATGTTCTCCTGCCGCTCGTTGACGGCGAACGCGATTTCCGCCAGTCGCCGTATGCCGTCGGGCTGGAAGTCGAGATGCACGTTTTCGGTCGCGAGCAGCGACTGGTACTGGCGGACGAGGCAGGCGTCCGTCGCCGTGAGGATCTGCTCGAAATCGTTGACGGAAAGCGGCGACAGCTCGACGCGGATCGGAAAGCGGCCCTGCAGCTCCGGGATCAGATCCGATGGTTTCGAGAAATGGAACGCGCCCGACGCGATGAACAGGATGTGGTCGGTGCGGACCATGCCGTGCTTGGTCGACACCGTGGTGCCCTCGACCAGCGGCAGCAGGTCGCGCTGCACGCCCTGGCGCGAAACGTCGGCGCCGTGGGTCTCCTGCCGGCTGGCGATCTTGTCGATCTCGTCCAGAAACACGATGCCG
>CAYGYQ010000140.1:0-9151 GCA_964354035.1 uncultured Bordetella sp. | reverse complement strand
CGCGCCAGCCGATCTCATTCAGCATGTGCGCGAGCGAGCGGCTGCGCTGGCCGCCCCGCCAGCAGTAGACGAGCGGCGCCCAGTCGCGCGGCTTGGCGGCAAACGCCGTCTCGAGCATCGTCGCGATGTTGCGCGCGACGATCGCTGCACCTGCGCGCCGCGCGGCGAACGCCGATTCCTGCGCGTGCAGGGTCCCGATGCGCGAGCGCTCGCCGTCGTCGAGCACCGGGTGGCTCGCCGCGCCGGGCACGTGGTCTTCGGCGTACTCGGACGGACTGCGCACGTCGATCCGCTCGACGAAATCGCCGATGGCATCGATGGTCACCTTGCGGTCGCGGCCGGCTGCCGCGCCTTCGGTCATCGTCGCGATCCCAGCAGCGGCAGCAATGCCGGCCAGACGTTGTCGAGCAGCAATGGCTGCGCGGTCGCCGTCGGGTGGATGCGGTCGGGCTGGAACATGTCGTTGCGCTCGCCGAAGCCTTCGAAGAAGAACGGGACGAGCGGCACGCGGCGCGCCTTCGCGATGCCGGCGAACAGGGCTTCGAACTCGCGCACGTAGGTGGCGCCGTAATTCGGCGGCAGCCGCATGCCGATGAGGAGCGGCTTCGCCCCGGCGCCCTGGATGGCGGAGATCATCGCGGCGAGGTTTTCGCGCGTGGACGCCAGGTTGCCGCCGCGCAACCCGTCGTTGCCACCCAGTTCCACGACGACGATCGATGGCTTGTGCGCGGCGAGCAGCGCGGGCAGGCGCGCGCGCCCGCCGGCTGTGGTGTCGCCGCTGATGCTCGAGTTGACGACGCGCTGCGGATACCGTTGCGCGGCCAGGCGTACGGCGAGGAGGTCGACCCAGCCCGTGCCCGGCGGCAGGCCGTAGGCGGCAGAGATCGAGTCGCCGACGACGAGCAGAACCGGCGCGCCCGGGTCGGCGCGTGCGGACGGCGCCGCGGCGAGCACCAGCGCGAGCGCCAAGGCGGCGAGGCGGCCGCCGAACTGGCGGCGGGCGGTTATCGTGAACGGGAGGGCCATGGCGCAATCGAGCTGCGATTGTAGAGGCTCGAAGGGTCCGCCGCGAGCGGCACGGTAGAATTGATCTTTCGACCCACCGTCGCGATGGTCGTTCCTTCGCGCCGGCGCGAGGTTTTCGCGCTGCGCCGCTTGCAAACCGCGCCGGCGCCCCCACCATTCATCATTCCATGGCCCAGCCCCTTCTTCGCACCGCCAATCTCACCAAGATCGTGACCAGCGGCGAGGCGCCGCTGACCATCCTCGACGACGTGGGCTTCGCGATCGACGCGGGCGATGCCGTCGCGATCGTCGGCGCCTCGGGATCGGGGAAGACCACGCTGCTAGGCCTTCTCGCGGGGCTCGACCGGCCCTCGAGCGGCGAGGTCTGGCTCGACGGCAATGCCCTCTCCGGCCTCGACGAGGACGCGCGCGCCGCGCAGAGGCAGCGCCTGCTCGGTTTCGTCTTCCAGTCGTTCCAGCTGCTCCCGGCGCTGACCGCGCTGGAGAACGTGATGCTGCCGCTGGAGCTGGCCGGCGCCGCGGACGCCGCCGCCAAGGCCCGGGACTGGCTGGCGCGCGTCGGGCTCGCGAAGCGCACCACGCATTATCCGAAGCAGCTCTCCGGCGGCGAGCAGCAGCGGGTCGCCATTGCGCGCGCGTTTGCCGGCGAGCCCAAGCTGCTGATGGCCGACGAGCCGACCGGCAATCTGGACCATGCCACCGGAGTGGAAGTCGTCGATCTCATGTTCCGGTTGAATCGCGAGCACGGCACGACGCTGCTGCTCGTCACCCATGACGTCGGCCTCGCCCAGCGCTGCGCGCGCCGGTTGTCGCTCGCCGGCGGTCGGCTCGTCGGCGACGAGCCCATCGCGCCGCGTTGAGCTGCCGATGAACACGCTTCGGCTCGCGTTGCGCATGCTCTCGCGCGATTGGCGCGCGGGGGAGCTCACCGTGCTGATCGTGGCGATGGTGCTCGCCGTCGCAAGCATCGGCACCGTCGGCTTCTTCGCCGATCGCGTGAAGGGTGCGTTGTCCCGGCAGGCGAACCTGCTGCTGGGCGCTGACGTGCTGATTTCCGGTGACCGGCCGTTGCCCGAGACCTTCGCCGCCGAAGCCGGCAAGCGCGGTCTCGTCGTCACCCCGGCGCTCAAGTTCAACAGCATGGTGCAACGTGCGCGCGCCGACGGGGCCGGCGGCGGCGCCGTGCTCGCGGACGTCAAGGCGGTGGCGCCGGGCTACCCTCTGCGCGGGACCATTACGCTGGTCGATCCGGCCAGCGTGAGCGGCGCACCGGCGCGCGGCACCCCGCCGCGTGGCGAAGCGTGGCCCGATGCCCGGCTCGCGGCGCGGCTCGGTGTTGTGGCCGGCGATGCGCTTGCGGTAGGCGAGGCGACGCTCACGGTCGGGACGATCATCCAGCGGGAGCCCGAGGTGGCGAGCGGGCTGCTCGCGCTCGGGCCGCGGCTGCTCATCAACATCGACGATGTTCCGGCCACGAACCTGTTGCAGCCGGGCAATCGCGCCGTCTATCGCCTGCTCGTGGCCGATGTGTCGGCGCGCGATGCGCTCGATCCCTTCCTCGCGTGGCTGCAGACCGAGCTGAAGCCGGGTCAGCGCATGGAAAACGTGCGCGACCTGCGGCCCGAAGTGCGGCAGACGCTGGAGCGCGCGGAGCAGTTCCTCGGACTCTCGGCACTGGTGGCGGTGATCCTGGCCGCGGTCGCGATCGCGCTCGCCGCGTCGCGCTACCTGCGTCGCCATCTCGACACCGCAGCGATGCTCCGCTGCCTTGGCGCGCCACGGCGCCAGGCGCTCGCGCTGTTCGTGCTGCAGTTCGCGGCGCTCGGCGTTCTCGCGAGCGCTGCCGGCATCGTCATCGCGCTGGCGGGTCAGGAACTGCTGGTGAAATTCCTGGCGTCCGTCGCGCCCGCCGAATTGCCCGGCCCCGGCCTCCTGCCCGCGATCACGGCATTCGGCACGGGCATTCTGCTGCTGTTCGGCTTTGCCCTGCCGCCGCTGATCGCGCTGGCGAGCGTGCCGCCGTTGCGCGTGCTGCGCCGCGACCTGCCGCGACCGCGACCCGGTGGAATAGTTGCCTACCTGCTGGGTGCCGGGGTCATTGCGCTGCTGGTCGCCTGGCAGGCGCAGGACGCGAAAGCCGGGGCGATCATGGTCGGTGGCATCGGCGCGCTGCTCGCCGCTGCGGCGCTCGTGGCCTGGCTCCTGATCCTGCTGCTGAAGCGCCTGCCCCAGCGTGGCGCGACCTGGCGTTTCGGACTCGCGAACCTGCGCCGCCGCCCGCTCGCGTCGAGCCTGCAGATCGGCGCGCTGGCGCTCGGCTTCATGGCGCTGCTGCTGCTCACCGTCGTTCGCGGCGACCTGATGCAGAACTGGCGCGCGAGCCTGCCGCCGGATGCGCCGAACCATTTCGTCGTCAACGTGCTTCCCGACCAGATCGACGGCGTGCGCGCCGCGATGAAGTCGGTGACGGGCGCGGACACGACCCTCTACCCGATGATCCGCGGCCGACTGGTGGAGGTCAACGGCACGCGGCTCGACACCGCCCAATTCACCGACGCGCGGGCGCGACGCCTCGCCGAGCGCGAGTTCAACCTGTCCTGGTCGTCGGAGCTGCCGACGACCAACCGCATCGTCGCCGGCAAATGGTTCGCCGGCGCCACGGGCGCGGCGGCCGGCATCTCGATGGAGCAGGGCATCGCGGAGTCGCTGCGCCTGAAGCTCGGCGACACGCTGACCTTCGACATCGCCGGCACGCCGGCGAGCGCCGCCATCACCAGCCTGCGCAAGGTGGACTGGGACAGCTTCCGCCCCAACTTCTTCACGCTGTTCGCGCCGGGCGTGCTCGAATCGATGCCGCAGACCTATCTCGGCGCGGTCCGCCTGCCCGAAGGCCCGCAGTCGGCGGCGTGGCTGTCGGACCTGGTGCAGCAATACCCGAACGTGCTGGCGATCGACGTCGGCGAGATCATGCGGCAGGTGCAGACGATCATCGAGCAGGTGGCCAAGGCGGTCGAGTTCGTGTTCCTGTTCACGCTCCTGGGCGGCCTCCTCGTGCTGCAGGCGGCCATTGCCGCGACGCAGGACGAGCGCCAGTTCGATGCCGCAATCCTGCGCACGCTCGGCGCGTCGCGGGCGCAGCTCGCCGCCGCGCAGAGCGCCGAGTTCCTGGTCCTGGGCGCGCTTGCCGGGACGCTGGCCGCGGGCGGGGCGACGGCGCTGGGCTATGTGCTGTCGGACCGGGTGTTCCAGATTCCGTTCTCGGCCAATCCGATGGTCTGGCTCTATGGCGTGGGCGGCGGCGCGCTCGTCGTCACGCTTGCCGGCTGGCTCGGCACGCGCGGCACGCTGCGGCAGCCGCCGCTGGCGGTGATCCGGCAGCTGGGTTAGAGAAACGGCGCCTGACCCGTAACCCGACTATTTCCCGACCAGTACCGACTCGCGCGAGAAGAGCCGCGCCACGGCCAGGAGAGCCCCGAGCGTCAGCAGTCCCGGGACCACGCAGGACTGCAGCAGTTCGACCATGGGCAGCGCTTCTCCGCGCAGCGCCCGCGAGAGCAGCGCGTATTGGCCGGACACGGGAACCCAGGTAAGCCACGCCGGTTCCTTCTTCTGCAGGAACATCTGCGCGATCGGCAGCAGCGACACGGCGAACAGCAGCACGGACAGATTGGACTGCGCCTCCTTGAACGTGCGGCCGCGGCAGCCGACGTAGAGCAGAATCGCCGGCATCAGCAGAATCAGCGGGATCAGCGCGACCACGAAGCGGCCGAGCTCGGCCAGCCCGAACAGGAAGGGAATCCCGACCGCCGGCAGCGGCGCAAAACGCAACGTCAGGTAGAACCCCGACAGCGTCAAGACCACCGCGGTGGCGTTGAGCAGCGAAACCGCCAGCCATTTGCCCGTTGCGAGTTCGAGTGGTGCCACGGGTGTGGTCAGCAGCGGCTCGAGCGAGGCGCGCTCGCGCTCGCCTGCGGTCGTGTCGAGCGCGGCGGCCACGCCGCCCATCACCGCGGCAAAGAGCCCGTAGAACGCGATCAGAAAGAGCACCAGCGCGCCGGAGCTCTGCGGCGTGGCGAGATCGCGTGATTCGATGTTGAGCGGGTTCGCGACCTCCGGGGCGACCCCACGCAGAAGCAGGCGACCGCGTCCCCATTCGCGATTGAACGCGCGCAACAGCGCTTCGACCTCGGCGATGGCAGCGCGTGCCCGGTCGCGCGAACGGTCGTAGGCGAGGCGGACGGTGCCCGGCCGGCCCTGCGCGACATCGTCGGCGAACGCGGCATCGATCTCGAGCACGACATCGAGGTCGCCGCCTCTGATCAGGTCCTCGAAGTCGTTCGGGGCGGGGGTGAGCGTCAGCTGCTGCCGCTCGAGAAACGCGATGAGCGCCGGTGCATGCTCCATGCCGGCGACGGGCAGCGTCAGCTCGCGCGCCTTGTCGGCCTGGCGCGCGACCAGATTCAGCACCAGCAGCATCAGCACCGGGCCCGCGACGATGGCCGTCACCAGCGTCACCAGCATCGTGCGGCGGTCGCGGAAGAGGTCGACGATTTCCTTCCGCGCGACCACCGCGATGCGCGCCAGCGCCGAGCGATTGCGCTCGTTGGCCATCACGCGGCCAGGCCCTCGCCCGAGCCCAGCAGCCGGACGAAGGCCTCCTCGAGCGAGCTTTGACCCGACTGCGCGAGCAGCTCGACGGCGGTTCCGGTCGCGACGACGCGTCCCCCGCCGAGGATCACGATGGAATCGCACAGCGCCGAGACTTCCTGCATCACGTGCGAGCTGAAGAGCAGGCACTTGCCCTCCGTGCGCAATCCGCGCAGCAGGTCGCGCAGCGCGCGAATGCTCATGATGTCGAGGCCGTTGGTGGGCTCGTCGAGCAGGATGGTCTGCGGGTCGTGCACTAGCGCGCGCGCGATAGCCACCTTCATCCGCTCGCCCTGCGAAAAGCCCTGCGCGCGACGGTCGGCGATGCCGGCGATGCCCAGCGCGCCGACGAGCTCGTCGATCCGCGCATCGAGCGCGGTGCCGGACAAGCCGTGCAATGCGCCGTAGTAGCGAATGTTCTCGCGGGCGGTAAGACGCGGGTAGAGGCCGCGCGCGTCGGACAGCACGCCGATGCGCCGGCGCACGGCGTAGCGGTCGCGGACGACGTCGTGCCCCGCGATGCGGGCGCTGCCGGCATCCGGGATCATCAGCGTGGCGAGCATCCGCAGCAGCGTGGTCTTGCCCGCACCATTGGGACCGAGCAGACCCGTGATCTCGCCGTCGGCGGCCGTGAACGAGACGCCGTCGACGGCGCGCACTCCGCCGCGCCCGCCAAAGGCCTTCGCCAGGGTGTCGACGGTGATCACGAGCGCGCGCCGAGCCGGTCGGGCCACAGCGGCGGCCGGGAGCTCTTCTCGAAGTGGTCGACGCAGGTTGTGGGAAGCGTGGCGAAGGTCGGATCTTCGATGAACGCGGCGATGAGCCGCGGCCCGCACGCGTGCGGCGACACGATGTGCCCGTAGCCGCGCGCCACGATGTGGCGGCTCGCCTGCAGCGTTTTCGCGACGTCCGTGCCGTTCACGGGCGGCGTGACCGGATCTAGACCGCCCGAGAGGATCAGCACCGGCACATCGCTCGCGACCGGTGTGGTCGCGTCGGCGGGACTCGAACCCTGCGGCCAGCTCGCGCAGACCGCGAGCGCACGCTCGGCCAGCGCCTTGGTGCGCAGACCCGCCAGCGCGCTCGCGGCGTCGGCCGGCGACACCCGCGGAATGTCCTCCGCGCAGGTGACCGAGTAGTGCAGCGCGGCATTCGACTGCTCGTCGAGAGCGCCGGTCACGAGCATCGCGCCGGCAAGCAGCGGCCCGAAGTCGTCGACGGCGGCGCGGCCGATGACTTCCGGCAGCAGCGCGGCGAGCTCCGGCGCATAAGTGAAGGGCTGCAGCGCGCCGAGCACGTGGTCGAACGTCAGGTGCAGCGTCAATGCCTCGCCGGTGCGCGGATCCGTCAGCGGGACGTCCCGCCCTTGCGGACCCAGCCGGTCACGGATCGCGTCGAGCCTGGCGCCGGGGCCGGGATGCGCGGCGGCGCAGGACGGTGATCGTGCGCAGGCGTCGAACACCGCGTTCAGCGCGATCTCGCGGGACGGCCAGACGTCGAGGGTCGTCCTCATGGCCGGAGTGGCGACACCGTCGAGCACGACGCTGCGCACGCGGTCCGGGTGTCGGCGCAGGTACTCCTGCGCCACGCGCGTCCCGTAGGAGCCGCCCCACAGGTTGACCCGCGCATAGCCCAACGCGGCGCGCACGGCGTCGAGGTCCGCGACCCATGCGGCCGTCGTGTATTGCCCGGCGTCGATGCCCTGCGCGGCGAGCTCCATGGCGCATGCCGCCGCCTTGGGACCGGGATCGAAGTCGAGCATCGTCCGCAGGTCGCGATCCGGCTTGAACGCCGCGCAGACAAGCGGCGACGAGCGCCCGGTGCCGCGCTGGTCGACCAGCACGATGTCGCGATCCTTGCGCACGCCGGTCAACGCCGCGGCGAACGGACCCAGGAAACTTGCGGCCTGGCCGGGGCCGCCGGCGAGGATGAACAACGGATCCGCGCGCGGGTGCAGCGTGTTGGCCGGCAGCACCGCGACGGCAAGGCTGATCCTGCGGCCATCGGGCTGGTCCCGATTCTCGGGCACGTCCAGCGTGCCGCACTGCGCGGCGAGCGGGAGCTTCGGCAGGCGGCACTCCGCCAGCGCGAGCGTCGCGCGCGGGCGGGCATCCCCTCCGCAACCGGCAAGCGCCAGGACGAGCCCGGCGAGAACGATCGATGCAAGGCGGATGGCGGTCATCGCGGCGGATGTTAGCAGAGGGCACGATGACACGCCGCACCGGCGAGACTCGATGACGCTGTCCCAGATGGGTGACGTATCGAGCAGCCTCGCTATTCTCGCCAAATTGCCCCCTTCGCCCCCAGTGCCCCGTCATCTGAATGCTGGCGTCTCCACGCTCGACATCGGCGGGTTCGCCAAGGAGTCGCCGTTCTCCTACGCGCGGGCGGGTTCGTAAGCGCGGGCTTGCCCGCGCTCGAACGTTTCGCGCCGCGTCGATGACGAAGCGCGGCCAAGGCCGCGCCTACGAGCGAGCTAGCCGGCGTTGCGAGTGATGTAGGTAACCAGGAATACCAGGGCCAGCACGAATGTCAGACCCGAGAGCAGGCCGACGATCACCACATGCAGCGGCTTGATGGTGACGGTGTCCTGCTGCATGTGCCTTCCCTTCCGGACGCCGAAGAAGCTCCAGAACACCGCTCCCGCGACCTGCGCGAACGTCGCCGGCCGCGTCTCGCCGGGAGACGGTGGATGAGCCGGTGCCGGGGGCGGGTCCTCAGGCGGACGCAAGCGAGTCACCATGAACCGACGCAAACATGGAGAAATGGTAGCACCCGTTGCGACGGCAATCCTCGGCTAGCCGTCCCGGCGGACCCGATCCGGCGCTTGAATCGGCCCGGCAAGACCCCATCTGCGATGTAGCCATTACCGGGGACATGACCATGCGCTTCGACAAACTGACGACCAAATTCCAGCAGGCACTGGCCGACGCCCAGAGCAAGGCACTCGGCAACGACAACGGGTTCATCGAGCCGCAGCACCTCGTGGCCGCGATGCTGGAGCAGGAAGACGGCGGGACGGCGTCGCTCCTCTCCCGCGCCGGTGTCGCCGTGCCGAAACTCAAGGGCGCGCTGGCCAAGGCCATCGAGCGGCTGCCCAAGGTCGAGGGCCAGGGCGGAGAGATCGGGGTTTCGCGCGACCTTTCCAACCTGCTCAACCTCGCCGACAAGGAAGCCACCAAGCGGGGCGACCAGTTCATCGCCAGCGAGCTCGTCCTGCTGGCGCTCGCCGACGACAAGAGCGACACCGGCCGGCTGCTGAAGGACGCCGGACTCACGCGCAAGGCGCTGGAGACCGCGATCGAGGCGGTGCGGGGCGGGGCGGGCGTGGACTCCCAGGAAGCCGAGGGCCAGCGCGAAGCGCTGAAGAAGTACACGATCGACCTCACCGACCGCGCGCGCGAAGGCAAGCTCGACCCCGTGATCGGCCGCGACGACGAGATCCGCCGCACCATCCAGATCCTGCAGCGGCGCACCA
>CAYGYQ010000139.1:0-9218 GCA_964354035.1 uncultured Bordetella sp. | reverse complement strand
GTCGCGATCATGAGCAACGACCCCGCCGCGCAGGCCGAGGATTCGTTCGACCACATGAAGGCGTTCGCCGTGCAGAACGGCTTCAGCTTCCCTTACCTGCTGGACGAAACACAGGCCGTTGCGCGCGCGTACGGCGCCGTCTGCACGCCCGATTTCTTCGGCTTCGACAGCGACCTCAGGCTAGCCTACCGGGGCCGGCTGGACGCGTCGGGGCGATCAATCGACCCTGCCGCCGCCCGGGAGCTGTTCGACGCGATGCTATCGGTCGCGCGCACCGGCAGGGCGCCGGGGGTCCAGCAGCCGTCGATCGGCTGCTCGATCAAGTGGAAACAGTAGCGGGACCGGTTGCCCCCGTTTCGACCAATGCGCGATAGGCGTGCCACGTCGCGTGCCCGATGACGGGCACCGTGACGACGAGCCCGACGAAGAACAACGCGAACCCGGCGGTGGTCAACACGACGATGATCGATCCCCAGACGATCATTGCCGGCACGTTCGCTCCGAAGGCCCGGAGGCTCGTCAGCACGGCGACGATGCCGTCCGTGTCGCGGTCGAGCATCATCGGCACCGACACGACACTGATGGCGAAGACCAGCAGCGCGAAGAAGCCGCCGACGCAGAGGTAGGCAAACACGAACTCGAGATTGTCCGGCGACAGCATCTGGCCGACGAAGCCCGCCACCGTCGGCATGTCCCCCGTGTAGAACAGCGCAAAGACGATCAGCGATGCGCGCGCCCAGACGAGCAGAATGACGCCCAGCACCAGCGCGAACATGCCGATCGCGCCGACGTTCGGGCGCCAGGCATCGAGCGTGGGTACGAGCCGTCCGGGCAGTCCGCGCTCGCGGCGGCGCGACAGGTCGTAGAGACCGATCGCGAAGAACGGCCCGACCAGGAAGAACCCGGTGACCAGCGCCGAAACGTATTCGTAGGCATGGCGGAACGTGATGACGATCAGCCAGCCCATCGCGGCAAAGCACGCGCCGTAGAACGCGCTCGCCAGCGGG
Organism: uncultured Bordetella sp.; assembly: GCA_964354035.1. Classification (GTDB taxonomy): domain Bacteria; phylum Pseudomonadota; class Gammaproteobacteria; order Burkholderiales; family Casimicrobiaceae; genus CAIWHR01. The sequence goes on along the minus strand of CAYGYQ010000139.1, from coordinate 8,211 downwards.
TGCGCGCGGTAGTCCCGCCACCCTGCCGCGAGCCACGCCAACGGCGTCGCCGCGGACAGCACGCGCACGCCAGGCAAGGTCGACGGCGACGGATCCGTGGCGGGCGGCATCGCCTTACAGGAACGCGCGCAACGCATCGAGCACGGCGTCCGGCTGCTCGGCCATCAGCGCATGCCCGCAGTCGGGGAGCGTCACGACGCGGGCGCCGGGCAGCGCCGCGATCAGCGCCTGCGCGCTCTTCGGTGGGGCCATGATGTCGCGCGAACCGAGAATCACCAGCGACGCACAGCTGATCCTGGCCGCGCTGTCGACCCCGGTCGAATGCGCATGACAGGCGAGGAGGTCGGCGTGCAGCACGCCGGGTCGCGTGCGCTCCAGGAGCCGCAGCGCGCTGCCCGTCAGCCAGACACCGGGCATCTTGCTGCCGCCGAGTTTCTTGCCGGCGCTGTACGACCAACCGGTGATAAGCTCGAATGCGCTGTGGTCATTGCGCTTCGCTGCGTCCAGCAGCGCTTCCGAGACCGGCATCGGCGCCGCGGGGCCGACCAGTGCGACCTTGGCTATGCGCGCGGGCCATCGCGCCGCGCATTCGAGGGCCGCGAGCGAGCCCAGCGAATGGCCGACGAGCGCCGCCTGGTCGATCCGCGCCGCATCGAGCACCGCGGGAATCCAATCCGCGATCGCCGCGACCGACGGCAGCGCGCCCCCACCCGAACGGCCGTGGCCCGGCAGGTCGACGGCGAGCACGTTCCGGCCGTGATGCGCGAAATAGCGCGACTGCAGCGCCCAGACGCTGTGGTCGTTCCCCGCGCCGTGGACGAAGACGGCCGTCGGCAAGGCGGCATCGAGCGGCCGCGTGCCGGTGTACGCGTAGACATCGTTGCCGTTCACTCCCGGGAGGATCATGCCTTGCCCGCCGCGTGCAGCGCCCGCGAAAGGTCCTCGATCAGATCGTCAGGATTTTCGAGGCCGACCGAAAGACGGATCGTCCCTTCGGTGATGCCGGCCCGGACGAGGTCCTCGGCCGACATCCGGAAGTGCGTCGTGGAGGCCGGATGGATCACCAGCGATTTCGCGTCGCCGACGTTGGCGAGGTGCGAGAAGATCGACAGCGTCTCGATGAACTTCCGGCCCTGCGCGCGCGTGCCGGCAAGATTGAAGCTGAAGACTGCGCCGCAGCCCCGCGGCAGCAGCCGCTGCGCGAGCGCGTAGTCCGGGTGCCCGGGAAGCTCCGGATAGCCGACCGCTGCCACCAGCGGATGGGCGGCGAGAAATGCCACGACCTTGCGCGCGTTCTCGACGTGGCGCGCCATCCGCAGCGGCAGCGTCTCGATGCCCTGCAGGATCTCGAACGCCGTGAACGGCGACATGCACGCGCCGAAGTCGCGGATGCCCTCGCGCCGCGCGCGCAGCAGGAAGGCAGCGATCGTCGACTCCTCGGCGAACACCATGTCGTGGAAGCCCGCGTACGGCTCGGTCAGCGTCGGGAACTTCCCGCGCGCCCTGGGACCGTCCCAGTCGAAGCGCCCGGAATCGACGAGGAGGCCGCCGATGACGGTGCCGTGGCCGGACAGGAATTTCGTGGCGGAGTGAAAGACGAGATCGGCGCCGTGGGCGAAGGGCTGCATCAGGTAGGGCGTGGTGAACGTCGCATCGACGAGCAGCGGCAGGCCGTGCTCGTGCGCGAGGTCGGCCACGCGTGGCACGTCGAGCACGTCGAGGCCCGGATTGCCGAGCGTCTCGCCGAACAGCAACTGCGTGTTCGGCCGGATCGCCGCGCGCCAGCCGTCGACGTCGCGCGGGGCGACGAAGGTGGTCTCGATGCCGAAGCGCGGCAGCGTGTAGTCGAGCAGGTTGTGCGAGCCGCCGTAGAGGGCGCGCGACGCGACGATGTGACCGCCGGCCCCGAGCAGCGTCGCGATCGCGAGGTGCAGCGCCGCCTGCCCGCTGGCCGTCGCGATCGCGCCGACGCCGCCTTCGAGCGCGGCGATCCGCTCCTCGAGCACCGAAGAGGTCGGGTTGGAAAGGCGCGAATAGACGTGTCCCGCCCGCTCCATGTTGAAGAGCGCGGCGGCGTGATCGCTGTCCGGAAACACGAACGATGCCGTCAGGTGGATCGGCGTCGCCCGCGCGCCCGTGGCCGGGTCCGGCCTCGCTCCGGCGTGCAGGGAGAGCGTGTCGAAGTGCGTGGACTTGGGCTTGGTCATCGGCGGCGGTCGGGGACGGTGCGGCGCGGGTGCGGGATGGCGCCGCCCTATGGTAGCGCAGGTAGCGCAGGTAGCGCATGCCCGGGCGCGCGGGCGCGAACGGACATCAGGGGTGCCGCCGGTGGAATAGAATGCCGGCTTGACGACGGCGGAGGAAAGCAACCGTGGCTGCTCCTGCTGCACCGGCCAAAGGCCGCGGCGCAACGTTCAATCCGGCGAACCGCTTCCGCCGCGAGCAGCGGGTATCCGTCGACGACGGCTGGACATCCGCTGCGGACCCGGAGGACGGCGACGGCGAGCCGCCGCCGCCGAAGACGACCGTTCGGATCGTGGCGGCGCGCACGATCATCAGCCGCAACGATTCGCCCGACATACCCTTCACCCAGTCGATCAACCCGTACCAGGGGTGCGAGCACGGCTGCGTCTACTGCTATGCCCGGCCGACGCACGCCTATCTCGACCTGTCGCCGGGGCTCGACTTCGAGACGAAGCTGTTCGCCAAGCCCGACGCCGCCAGGCTGCTGCGCGGCGAGCTCGCCGCGCGCGGCTACCGCTGCGAGCCGATCGCGCTCGGCGCCAACACCGATCCGTATCAGCCGATCGAGCGCGAGTGGAAGATCACGCGGTCCGTGCTCGAGGTCCTTGCCGAATGCGATCACCCGCTGACGATCACGACCAAGGGCGTGCTGATCGAGCGCGACCTCGACCTGCTGGCCCCGATGGCGGCCAAAGGTCTCGTCCGCGTGTTCATTTCGATCGCGATGCTCGACCGCGAGCTCGCGCGCAAGCTCGACCCGCGCGCGCCGGCGCCGCAACGGCGCCTGCAGATGATCCGGTCCCTGCGCGACGCCGGCGTGCCGGTGGGCGTCAACGTCGCGCCGGTGATCCCGCAGCTCACCGACCGCGACCTCGAGGCGATCCTCGAAGCGGCGGCGGCGGCCGGGGCGCGGCACGCGGGGTGGACGATGCTGCGGCTGCCGCTGGAGGTCGCCCCGCTCTTTCGCGACTGGCTCGACGTCCACTATCCGCTCCGCGCCGCCCATGTGATGAGCCTCGTGCGGCAGATCCGCGGCGGCAAGGACAACGAGTCGCAATTCGGCACCCGCATGGGGGGACAGGGCGAATTCGCCGATCTCATCCGCCGGCGCTTCGCGCTTGCCTGCAAGCGCCTCGATCTCAATACCGATCGCGATGCGCCGCTCGACACGTCGCGCTTCCGGCCGCCGGGCGCGGCAGCGCAACTCGACCTCTTCTAGCGGCGGCGGGGCTTGCCGCGCACCGGAGCTTGGCGCAACATTGCGCCGCACGGCCTGCCAGAGGGCGACGGAGTGACGACAGCTTTTTTTGGGGGGCAGCATGAGCGCAATCAACCATGTCGCGGTGTGGGCGGCCGGGATCGTCCAGTTCCTGCTGGGGGCCGGCTGGTACACGCTGCTCGGCCCGGCCTGGAGGGCGGGGATCGGCAAGACGGAAGCGCAACTCGTGGCGGAGCACGGCCACTCGCCATTGCCGTACATCATCGCGCTCGGCGCCGCGCTGGTCGCGGCGTACGCCATCGCGTGGCTCCTGCCCAGGCTCGGCACGCCCTCGGCGGGCAGCGGCGCCCGAGCGGGTGCCACACTCGCTCTTGCACTGATTGCCTCGACGCTGGCGATGAACTACGGTTTCGAAGCACGACCGCTGTCGCTCTGGTTGATCAACGCCGGCTACATGGTCGTCGGCATGACGATCATGGGTGTCATCATCGGCCATTGGCGGAAGAAGGCGTGAGGGAGCCATTGCGGCACGAATCGGAGCTGCCCGCCGGCGCGCTCGCCGGCGGCATGGATCCGGTCGAGGCCCGCCAAAGGTATGGCAGGTTCTGACAGGAGCGTGGCGCGCGCCGTGATGCGGCTCTCGCCCCCGGACAACGTCGCCGTCGCGCTGCGGCACCTCAAGGCCGGCGAGACGGTCATGCTCGAGGATGTCGCGCTCAAGGTCAGCCGCAACATCGCGGTTGGCCACAAGCTCGCTGCACGGGCGATTGCCAAGGGCGAGATCATTCTCAAGTACAGTTGCCCGATCGGCACGGCCACGCAGGCCATCGCGCCCGGCGAGTACGTGCACACGCACAACGTCGCGAGCAACTACCTGCCGACCTACACGTTGCCGACATAGTCCGCTGATGCTGCAAGGCTACCTTTGCGCGGACGGGCGCAAGGGCATCCAGGACGCCGGCGGCACGAAGCGCGGCATCGCCGCGCGCCGCGAATCCGGCGCTCGGCGACGAACTGAAGCGCTCGGTGGCGAAGGCGGCCACCTACTACGCGACACTGGGCCATGCGAGCTTCGCGCCGCTCGGACCCGCCTGCCTGCCCGTTTGACCATATCCTGCCGAACGCGATGGTCGCCGCGTGCCAATACGGAGCGCCCATCGCGCCAAAGGCGCCGACCACCCGTAAGCGATCCGTGTGCCATCAATGAGCGCTCCGTAACCGACGGCGGCGCACAATCGTCGGTCAGGAGGTCATGCCATGAGACACATTCTCTTCGCGTTGATCGTCGTGGGCCCGGCACTATTGTTGACGGCGTGCGGAGGCGGCGAATCCACCAAGAAACTGCCCACTTACATCCAGACTACGCCGGCGCGCCTGGAGACGATGCTGTCGTTTTCAGCCGTCGGATTGGGTCACAACCACAGTTGTGCGCTGACCACGGCGGGCGAAGCATGGTGCTGGGGCACCAACGACTACGGGCAACTCGGCGTCACGACAACGGCCCTTTGCAGCGGCAGCTTCGTGCCTTGCAGCGCAGTGCCGCTGCGAGTGCCCACGAACCTGCGCTTTACGAGCATCCGCGGGAGCGAACGACACACCTGCGCCTTGGGGCTGGACGGTAAGGCATGGTGTTGGGGGTTTGGCCAGGGCGGCCAACTGGGCGACGGCCTGCGCCGCGACAGCTTGGTACCGGTGGTGGTGGCCGGTGGACATGTCTTCAGCGCTCTCGAGGTCGGCGGTGGACTGCTCACCTGCGGACTGAAAGTCGACGGTAGTGCTTGGTGCTGGGGGCCTGGCAACGCGGGCGGGCTCGGCAACAACTCACCGGACGGATCACCGGTGCCAGTGCAGGTATTGACCAGCACGCTCTTGGCGCAGATCGGCGCTGGCTCCGACCACGCCTGCGGGCTCGATGCCGGCGGCAGGACGTGGTGCTGGGGTCGCAATACGTATGGCAAGCTGGGAACCGGCCTGGCGGAGAAGGCGCTGGTACCCACGGCTTCGGCGGGCGCGATGCGCTTTGCTTCGATCGCGGTGGGTGGCGAGCACACCTGTGGGGTCACCGCCGCCGGACAGGCCTGGTGCTGGGGCTTCACCCTTGCATTGGGCAATGGCGGCAACGCGCACAGTGGTGAACCGGTGGCGGTGGCAGGAACCGCCGCGTTCGCCAGTCTGGCCGCCGGTTACCAGCACAACTGCGGTCTCACGGCCGATGGCATGGCTTGGTGCTGGGGTCCTGGAGGCTATTGCGGAAACGGCACCGAGGAGGCGTGCACGGTGCCAGTGGCGACGGCGGGCAATCTGCGATACCGGCAACTGAGCGCAGGCGGCGTGCACACCTGTGGTCTGGGCCTGGACGGCGTCGTCTGGTGCTGGGGCCACAATGCCAACGGCGCGGTGGGTCAACCCGGCGTGGCGCCGTAGAGGGTCTGGAGCTTCTCAAAGCGATTGTCACCGCGACCGGCAAGCTGGTGCGGAACACCCGCACGCGCCGGTTCGGGATTCGCGCCGATTCCGACGCGGCGGCCATCACGCGCCGGGGCGGAACATCGCATTGAGATCGGCCCCCGACGCCGCGCCGGAGAAGCCATCGAATTTTCCTTCCTCCGCGAGCATTCTTGCGGCGCGCATGAATCCGCCCCAGGCGCTACGCGCGAGCGCCCCGCCGACGCTCACGCGCCGCACGCCGAGCGCGGCGATCTCGCGCATCGTGAGCTCGCTCGTCGAACCGACCAGAAGATTGACGGGCTTCGGTGCAACGGCGGCGACCACGGCCGCGATCTCCTCGCGGGTCCGAATGCCCGGCGCGTAGAGGCAATCGGCGCCGGCCTCCGCATAGGCCTTGAGCCTTGCGTTGGTCTCGTCGAGATCCGGGCGACCGACCAGGAAACACTCGGCGCGCCCGACCAGCAGCGTGTCCCCGCCGGCCTTGTCGATGGCGCGGCGCGCCGCGCGCATTCGCTCGACGGCCACACCAAGTTCATAAAGCGGCTTCGCCGGGTCGCCGGTCGAGTCCTCGATGGAGAGCCCCGCCACGCCGGTTTCGACCGCGAGACGCACGCTTTCCGCCACGCCGGGGGCATCGGCTGCGAAACCGCTTTCGAAGTCGGCATTCACTGGCAGGTCGGTCGCGGCAACCATGTCCCGCAAATGCGCAAGCGCGGAGTCGCGCGTGATCCCGTTGTCGGGGCGCGCGCGCGACCACGCGAAGCCGGAACTCGTCGTGGCGAGCGCCTTGAAGCCCAGGCTTTGCAGATAGCGCGCGCTGCCCGGGTCCCACGGATTGGGGATGACGAAGCATCCGACTGCGTGCAGGTCGTGGAAAATGCGCCGCTTGTCAGCGCTGGAAGGGCGTGGCTCATTCATGTGCTTCGCTCCTCAATGTCCGGAAAGGCGGGAAACCATGCGGGTACGCGTCTTGAAGTCTATGCCGATGACGGGATCGCTTTCGTCGCTTCACTGCGCTCTGGCCAGCGCGCGCTCGAGTACTCGAATGACGTGGATCGCCTCGCGCCCACCCGCGCCGCGCGTGAGATCGGCAATCTGGTGCCGGCAGCTCGTCCCGTCGGCGACGATGAGCGTGTCCGGCGCCGCCGCGCGCACGGCCGGCAGCAGCGCCAGCTCGGCCATCCGCACCGACACGTCGTAGTGCGCCGCGTCGTAGCCGAAGCTCCCCGCCATTCCACAGCAGCTCGTCTCGACCAGCTCCACCGCGAGGCCCGGGACGAGGCCCAGCACGGTTTGCGTCGCGGTCACCGCGTCGAACGCCTTCTGGTGGCAGTGCGCATGCAACAGCGCGTGCTTCTGGGGCAGCGCCGCGAGCGGGAGTGCGAGGCGTCCGGCGCGCTGCTCGCGCGCAAGGAACTCCTCGATGAGGAAGGCGCGCTCCGACAGCCGTTGCGCGGCCTCGCCCAGCCCCATCACCAGGAACTCGTCCCGCAACGACAACAGGCACGATGGCTCGAGTCCCACGATCGCGGCGCCGCGCTCGACGTGCGGCAGCAACGCGGCGACCACGCGGCGCGCTTCGGCCTTTGCCTCGTCGACCTGCCCCGTGGCCATATAGGTGCGGCCGCAGCACAGCGGCCGCGCCGGATCGCCATCGGCCCCATCCGCCCGCGCCACGCGCACACGGTAGCCGGCCGCGGTCAGCACGGCGACCGCCGCGTGCGCATTCTCCGGCTCGAAATAGTTCGTGAACGTGTCGACGAAGAGAGTGACGTCCGCGTTCGCCGACGTGGCGTCGTCGCGCGGTGCCGCCGCGCTGCGCAGAAACGTGTCGCGCCGCCAGGCGGGGAGCGAGCGCTTGGCCGAGAAGCCCAGCCACGCCTCGGAGAGCTTTGCCGCGCCAGGCAGCGTGTCACGAAGATTCGCGAGCCATGGCAGCCGTGCCGCCCAAGGCGCCCAACGCGGCAGCTGCGCGATCAGGCGGTCGCGCCACGGGAGGCCATGCGTGCGCCCGCGCTGATGGAGAGCCTCGATCTTCATCTTCGCCATGTCGACGCCGGTCGGGCATTCACGCCGGCACCCCTTGCAGCTCACGCAAAGATCGAGCGCCGCACGGACGGGATCGGACGCGAGCCCGTCGGGGCCAAAATGACCGGAAAGCGCGAGCCGCAGCGTATTGGCGCGGCCACGCGTAAGGTGCTCCTCGTCGCGCGTCGCGCGGTAGCTCGGGCACATGGTGCCGGCATCGAACTTGCGGCAGTGGCCGTTGTTGTTGCACATCTCGACGGCCTTGCCGAAGC
>CAYGYQ010000138.1:0-9310 GCA_964354035.1 uncultured Bordetella sp. | reverse complement strand
CCGGTCAGCAGGTTCTCCTCGACCGTCAGGTGCTGGAAGCAGTGCCGGCCTTCCATGACCTGGCACACGCCCATGCGCACCAGTTGATTCGGCGTGAGCCGATCGACGCGCTGTCCCATGAACTCGATCGTGCCCTTGGTGACGTCGCCGCGCTCGGCGCGCAGCAGGTTCGAGATCGCCTTCAGCGTGGTCGTCTTGCCCGCCCCGTTGGCGCCGAGCAGCGTGACGATCTTCCCCTCCGGCACGTGCAGGGACACCCCCTTCAGCACCAGGATCACGTGGTCGTAGATGACCTCGATGTTGTTGATCGCCAGATACGCGGTGGCGGCATCGGGCGCGGCGGCAGGGACGGCGGGGGCAGCGGCGGCAGACATGAGAATATGCTCGGCAGAGAATGCGAGTTATTGCGTCACGCACCTCTCCGGTGCCTTGCGCTGCACCGCGCGCGTGACGCAATAACCGGTTTCAACTCTCCTTGCTGCAATCGCGCGGCGTGATGTTCTTTTCCTTCGCATACGCCGCCGCCGACTGCTCGATCATGTCCCGCACCAGCTTCTTGTCCGGCTGGATCCAGTCGGTGATCACGTTCCACTTCGTGCCGTCCCATTGCTGGAACTTGACCGCGCCGCCGCCCTCGTGATCGGCGCAGGTGACCTTCAGCGGCTGCATGAAGCCGGCAGCACCCAGTTCCTTCAGCCGCGCCTCGGTGATGTTGAGGTTTTCGATGCCCCAGCGGATCTGGTCGGGCGTCAGCGACTTCTTGCCGAACTTCTCCTGCGCCTTGCGGATGGCCTCGACGGTGATGATGCCGTGGACGACGCCGCGGTTGTAGTAGATCGAGCCGATGCGCGTCTGGTCCTCCATTTCCCCCTTGCCCTTCGTGTACACGATCTTCTTGATTTCCTGGACCACCGGGAAGTTCGCACCGGCAACGTTGAAACCGGCGGCGATGTAGCCCTTGGCTGCGGCCCCTGCCGGAATCGTGTCCTCTTCCGCTCCGGACCACCAGACGCCGATGATGCGATCGCTCGGGAAGCCAACCTTGGCCGCGGCTTTCAGCGCCGTGGGATTCATCACCCCCCAGCCGCGCAGGATCACCCAGTCGGGCTTGATCTGCCGGATCTGCAGCCACTGCGCGCCCTGCTCGTTGCCCGGATGCGGCACCGGGATGTGCGTGACGGTGAAGCCGTACATCTTCGCCTGCGCGTCGAGCACCGGGATCGTTTCCTTGCCGTAGGCCGAGTCGTGATAGATGTTCACGATCTTCTTGCCCTTGAGCTTGTCCATCCCGCCTTCCTTCATCCCGATGAACTTGATCTTGGCGGTGTTCTGCGACCAGTAGTTGGTCACCAGCGGGAAGACGTACGGAAACACGCGGCCGTCGGACGCGTCGGTGCGGCCGTAGCCGATCGAGATCACCGGGATCTTGTCGGCCGTCGCCTTGTCGATGATGGAATAGGTGATGCCGGTCGACAGCATGTGGAATACCGATGCGCCCGTCGGGCCCTTGTTCTTGAGCCGCTCGTAGCACTCGACGCCGCGCGCGTTGTTGTACTCGGTCTCGCACTTTTCGTACGTCAGCTTGACGCCGTTCACGCCGCCGTCGCGCGCATTGATCATGTTGACGTAATCGATGAAGCCGCCGTAGATCCCGGAACCTCCGGGCGCATAAGCCCCGACCCAGTACCCGGCCATCGGGATGAACTGCTCGTTCTGCGCCGAGGCGACGGTTCCGACGCCGGCCAGCACGATGCCCAGCAGAGCCGATCTGATTGCCTTCATGTTGCTCCTCCTAGGAAAAAGCCTTCGACTGCGAATCAAACTTGCACAGCATTGGCGAGACGGGTCGCCATGTCAATGACGCACCTCAAGAAAACAGCGAACGGCCGTCGCCCATTCCACTTTGCGATATTGCACTGCAACATCAATGCGGAAACGGCCACAGCCGGAGTTTTTCCTTGCCGATCTGCCACAGCCTGGCGAGACCGTGCGGCTCGACGATCAGAAAGAAGATGATGAGCGCCCCAAAGACGATCAGCTCGAGGTTGGACATAAGCCCTGCCGGCAGCGTGAGGCCGAGCAGATGCTCGAGCGGGCCGGCCACGGTATTGAGGAATATCGGCAGCAGCACGATGAAGGCGGCGCCCATGAACGAGCCCAGGATGCTGCCGACCCCGCCGATGATCACCATGAACAGGATCCGGAAGGACAGGTCCAGATTGAACGCCTCCGGCTCCACGGTGCCGAGATAGGTATACGCGTACAGCGCGCCGGCGACCCCGCAATAGAACGAGCTGATCGCGAACGCGAGCAGCTTGGTCTGCATCATGCGGATGCCGATCACCTCGGCCGCGAGGTCCATGTCGCGCACCGCCATGAACTTGCGCCCGGTCTCGCTGCGCAGCATGTTCTTGGCCAGCACCGCGAGCACTGCGACGACGCAAAGGGTCAGCATGTATTTTTCGGCCGGCGAATCGAACGTGTAGCCGAGAATCACCACCTTCTGCGCCGTGATCACGCCCGAGGCGCTGTTGTTGGTGAACCAACCGATGCGCTGCAGCGCCCACAGCACGAAGAACTGGCAGGCCAGCGTCGCGACGGCGAGATAGAACCCCTTGATGCGCAGCGACGGCAATCCGAACACGATGCCGACCGCGGCCGCGCACAGGCCGGCCAGCGCGAAGGACACGAGGATCGGCATCCCTGGCAGCCGCAGCTCGAAGTTGTACGCCATGAACGCGCCCACCGCCATGAACGCCGCGGTGCCCAGCGAAAGCTGGCCCGCATAGCCGGTCAGGATGTTCAAGCCCAGCGTGGCGAGCGCCAGGATGAGGAATGGCGTCAGGATGGCCGAGAGCCAGTATTGATTGGCAACGAGCGGCACCACGACAAAGGCAACGACGAGCACGACCGCGACAGCGATGCGGTCCTGCCGGATCGGGAAGACCTGCTGATCGGCCGAGTAGGTGGTCTTGAACTGACCTGCTTCGCGATAGAGCATGGCCTACACCCGCTCGATCCGTTTCTCGCCGAACAGCCCTTCGGGCCGTATCAGCAGGAACGCGAGCGCGAGCACGTACGGGAACCAGGACTCGAGCCCTCCGCCCACGAACGGGCCGAGATAGACCTCGGCCAGCTTCTCCGAGGCGCCGATGATCAGGCCGCCGACAATGGCGCCCGCAACGGACTCGAAGCCCCCCAGGATCAGCACGGGCAGCGCCTTCAGCGCAATGAACGTGAGCGCAAACTGCACGCCGTTGCGCGCGCCCCACAGGAGGCCCGCGACCAGCGCGACGAATCCCGCCACCGTCCATACGATCGCCCAGATCTGCCGCAGCGGAATGCCGACCGCCAGTGCCGCCTGATGATCGTCCGCGACCGCGCGCAGCGCGCGGCCGATGCGCGTCGTCTGGAAGAAGACCGCCAGCGCGGCCACGAGGGTGCCGGCGACCACCGCTGCAAACACGTCGAACTGGCTGATGTTGATGCCGGTATTCTCGGAGAGCCACTTCATCGGCTCGTCGGGAATACCGAGCTCGAGGCCGTGCGGCTGCGACCCCCAGAAGAGCTGGGCGAGACCCTCCAGGACGAAGGTCAGACCGATCGTCGCCATGAACAGCGTGATCTGCGGCTGGTTGACCAAGGGTCGCAGCACCAGCCGCTCGATGGAAATCCCGAGCACCACCATGATCCCCAGCGTGATCACGACGGCAAGCCAGAAGTTCACGCCCGCCTCGACCAGCGAAACAAACGCGAGCGCGGCGAAGAACACCATCGCGCCTTGCGCGAAGTTGAAGACCCCCGAAGCCTTGTAGATCAGCACGAAGCCGAGCGCCACCAGCGAATACATGACGCCGGCGAGCAGCCCGCTGACGAGAACTTCGACGAAGAACTGCCAATTCATCTCGGGCTCCGATTCATCAGTGAGCGCCCAGGTACGCGCGAATCACGACCGGATCGGACTTCACTTCACCCGGCGTTCCCTCGGCGATCTTCCCGCCGTGATCCATGACGACTACGTAATGGGAGATGTCCATCACCACGCCCATGTCGTGCTCGATCAGGATGATCGTCGTGCCCCACTGGTCGTTGACGTCGAGGATGAAGCGGACCATGTCCTCCTTCTCCTCGACGTTCATTCCGGCCATCGGCTCGTCGAGCAGCAGCACCTTGGGCTCCATCGCCAGCGCCCGCGCCAGCTCCACACGCTTCTGCAGGCCATAGGGAAGCTTGCCCACCGGGGTCTTCCGGATCGCCTGGATCTCGAGGAAGTCAATGATCTTCTCAACGTGCTCGCGCTGCGCGGTCTCCTCCTTCTGCGCGAACCCCCAGTACAGCGCGTCGGTCAGGAAGTTGCCTTTGATCTTGAGCGAGCGCCCGGTCATGATGTTGTCGAGCGTGGACATCCCCTTGAACAGCGCGATGTTCTGGAAGGTGCGGGCGAAGCCCAGGCGGGCGACGTCGTGCGCCAGCAGGTGCGTGCGGTCCTTGCCCTCGAAGTAGATCCGGCCGCGCGACGGCCGGTAGAAGCCGCTGATGACGTTCAGCATCGAGCTCTTGCCCGCGCCGTTGGGGCCGATGATGGATGAAATCTCGCCGCGGTTGACTCCGAAGCCAACGCCGGAGATCGCCTTCACGCCACCGAAGTTGAGGTGGATGTCGTCGACCCGGACGATGCCTTCGCCGCGGGCGGCGTCACCGCCCGACGCCGCGCCCAGCGTCTCGTGCCGCTTCCGCATTTCGCCGAGCGCCAGCATCGCCTGGTCACGCGTGTCATGGATGTTGGCGCGGAACATGTCGCGCTGGGCGCGCTCGCGGATGGTCTCCCGGGTGCCCGCGCTGGTGCCAACCCGCACCGTGCCCAGCCCGTACTTGATGTTGGTGTTCTTGCCGCGCGCGGCGAAGCGGTCCCAGACCTCGGGCGCGATGACGCAATCGGTGTAGATGACGAGAAAATACCAGCGCTTGCCGGTCGCTTCCATCCGCCGGTCCGCTTCGTCGTAGAACTCGTCGACCTGCGCCTCGGTCGCGAACGTCATGCTCGAAAAATCGGCCTCCATCGCGCCGATGTCGTCGTGCAGCGTGACCCGCTCCCGCATCGTTCGCTCAGCCATGGTCTCTGTGCCGCTCGCTCATCGTTGAAGATGTCGCCAATCGCGCGGACCGGCGGCGTCAGGCCGCCTCGGCCACGGGATCGTAGACCGCGGCGTCGCGAATCCGCAGGTCCGCGCTGATCTTGCCGGTTCGCCCGTCCTCGAACTTCACCTGCGTCTCGATGAACTGGTTCTTCTTATCCGAATACAGCGCATCGATCAGCACCCCGTACTTCTCGGCGATGAAGGCGCGGCGCACCTTCCGGGTGCGGGTGAGCTCGTCGTCGTCCGGATCGAGCTCCTTGTGCAGCACCAGGAACCGCCGCACCTGCGAGTGGCACAGGACGGGGTCGCGCGCGAGCTCCGCATTGACCTTCTCGACGCACTCCTGGACGAGATCGCAGACTTCCTCGCGGGCGGCGAGGTCGGTGTAGCCAGAATACGCGAGGCCGCGCCGCTCCGCCCAGTTGCCCACCGCCGACATGTCGATGTTGACGAACGCACACACCATGTCGCGCTCGTTGCCGAAGGCAACCGCTTCCTTGATGTGCGAGAAGAACTTGAGCTTGTTCTCGACATAGTTCGGCGCGAACAGCGCGCCGTTGGCGAGCTTGCCGACATCCTTGGCCCGATCGATGATCTTGAGGTGCCCGTCACCGTCGAAGATGCCCGCATCGCCGGTGTGGAAGTAGCCGTCGCCGTCGATCGATTCCGCCGTGGCGTCGGGCCGCTTGTAATACTCCTTCAGCATCGCCGCGCTCTTCACCAGCACCTCGCCGTTCTCGGCGATCTTCACTTCGACGCCCGGCGCCGGCTTGCCGACCGAGTCGAGCTTGATGTCGCCGTCCGGCTGCAGGCACACGTACGCGCAGGTCTCCGTCGCGCCGTAGAGCTGCTTCATGTTGATGCCGATCGAGCGGTAGAAGCGGAAGAGATCCGGCCCGATCGCCGCGCCGGCGGTATACGCGACGCGGATCCGGCTCATCCCGAGCACGTTGCGCAGCGGACCGTAGATGAGTACGTTGCCGAGCGCGTACAGAAGGCGATCGGCAGCGCGGATCCCCGGCTTGCCGTCCAGGATCTCGGCGCCGCAGCGGCGGGCGACCTCCATGAAATAGTGAAACGCCGCGCGCTTGAGCTTCCCGGCATCCTCCATGCGGATCATCACCTGCGTCAGCAGATTCTCGAACACCCGCGGCGGCGCGAAGTAGAACGTGGGGCCGATTTCGCGCAGGTCCGTCATCACCGTGTCGCCGGACTCGGGGCAGTTGATCGTGAAGCCCGCCATCTGCCACTCGCAGTACGAGAACAGGTGGTCGCCGATCCATGCCATCGGCAGGTACGACAGCACGTCCTCGTCGGCGGTCAGGCGGTCGAATTCGACGCCGCCCCGCGCCGCGGCGATCAACGCGGCGTGGGTGAGGCACACGCCCTTCGGCTTGCCCGTGGTCCCCGAAGTGTAGACCATGACGGCGACATCCTCGGTACGTCCGGCCGCGATCTCCTCGGCGAAAAAATCCGGATGCGCCTCGTGGTGGGCGCGGCCCAGTCCCTGGATGCCGTCGAAGCTGTGCAGAAAATCCTGCGTGTAGTGGCGCAGCCCGCGCGGGTCGTCGAAGACGATGTGCGCGAGATTGGGGCAGCGCTCACGGATCTCCAGCAGCTTGTCGACCTGCTCCTGGTCCTCGACGACGGCAAAATGCACGTCCGCGTCGTTCAGCACGTAGACCATTTCCTCGGCCACGGCGTCCTGGTAGAGAGGGACCGGCACGCCGCCTAACGCCTGCACCGCGGCCATCGTCCAGTAGAGGCGCGGGCGATTGTCGCCGATGATGGCGAGATTCATTCCGCGCTTGAAGCCCTGCGCTGCCAAACCGCAGGCCAACGCTCGCACTTCGTCGGTCACCTGCGACCACGTCCACGTCTGCCAGATGCCGAGGTCCTTCTCGCGCGTGGCCGGGTGTGCGGCCCTGATGGCTGCATGGTTGAGCAGCAGGCGGGGAAACGTGTCCAACTCGGAAAGCGCGGATGAAGGTGGCACCGCTTGACTCCTCGACGTCGATTCCCGCCGGTTCAGGTCCGGCTGTTAGACGATCGATTCTATAGAATCGCCCTGAAAGGCGATACATTCCGTTTTGACGCTCGGCCAGCGGTTGACGATCACCCAACCCGGATGATAAAAGACAAACGTTTGTTTTCTTTAAAGGGCGCCTCCCATGTCCCGACCACAACGCGCCCCGCGCGCCGACAACCGCCTGCCGGCGCTCCTGGACGAGGCGGCCCGGCTCTTCGGCGCGCAGGGCTTCCACGGGACGTCGATCCGCGACATCGTCCGGTCGGTGCCGATGCTGCCGGGGTCGGTCTACTACCATTTCGCCACCAAGGACCTCCTGCTCGTCGCCGTCTACGCGGAGGGGGTCCGGCGCATCTCGGAGCGCGTGCAGGCGGCGATCCACGACAAGCCCGATGCGTGGGAGCGCCTTGAAGCCGCCTGCATCGCGCATCTAGAGGCCGTGCTGGAGGAGACCGGTTACGCGCAGGTGGTGATCCGCGTGCGGCCGGCCGACGTGCCCGCCGCTGCCGCGCAACTCGTCGAACTGCGCGACGCGTACGAGCGACTGTTCGCCGAGCTCGTCGACGCGCTGCCCGTTGGCCGCGGGGTCGACCGGCGCGGCCTGCGGCTGATGCTGCTCGGCGCGCTCAACTGGGCGCAGACCTGGTACCGGCCGGGCCGTTACGGCCCGCGCTCGATCGCCCGGCATTTCGTTGCGCTGCTGCGCGCGCCCGTCGCGGCGCAATAGGCCATGGACATCCGCCCCAAGGTGCTCGTCACCAAGATCGGCCTCGACGGCCACGACCGCGGCAGCCGGATCGTCGCCGCCTATCTGCGCGACGCCGGCATGGAAGTGATCTACACGCCGCCGTGGCAGGAGATTCCGGCCGTCGTCAAGCTCGCCACCGAAGAAGACGTGGACGTGATCGGCATTTCCTCGCTCGCGACCGACCACCTGATCGTGCCGAAGCTCGTCGTCGCGCTGCGCGCCGCGGGCCTCACTGACGTCGCCGTCATCGTCGGCGGGATCGTTCCCGACGAGGACGAGGACATGCTGCTCGCCGCCGGCGTGGCGAAGGTATTCCACCCGGGCGGCGCACTCGAGGACATCGCGCAGTACATACGCGACATCACCCCGGCGCTGCGCGCGCAGCGCGCCGCCCTCTAGACAGGAGAGGCCCGGCATGAACAAGCCGCTCGACAAGATGCCGCTCGAACCCGCCGCGTGCGAAGGCCGATGGCAGCGGGAATACGCCGACCAGATCGGCACGGACAAGGACGTGCGCAACCGTTCCGGCATCGCCATCAAGCCGATGTACACGCCGCGCGACTGGACCGGCGATCGGCACGATGCCGACGTCGGTTTCCCGGGCCAGCCGCCGTACACGCGCGGCATCTACCCGACGATGCACCGGGGCCGGACGTGGACGCAGCGCCAGCTGATCGGGCTCGGCACGCCGCCCGATTACAACGCGCGGCTGTCCACGATCATCGCGCAAGGCGCAAGCGCGGTGTCGCTGATCCCGTGCAACTCGGTGTACCGCGGGTACGACATGGACGAGGTGCACGAAGAGCTCCTGGGCACCTGCGGCGTCGTGCTCAATACCGCGGGGCACATGGACGCGTGCCTTGCGGGAGTCGAGCTGGGCGCGATGTCCTGCGCGCTGAACGACCCGTCGCCGTTCACGCTGCTCGCATTCCTGCTGGCCACGGCGAAGCGCCGCGGCATTCCCTGGAACGCGATTTCCGGCACGTCGAACCAGAGCGACTACATCAGCCACTATGTGGCGAACCACATGTTCTTCCGGATCGCGCTGCCGGGCGCGCGGCGGATCCTCGGCGACCACATCGACTTCTGCAACCGCTTCGTGCCGAAGTGGAACCCGATGTCGGTGGTCGGCCAGCACATGCAGCAGGCCGGCGCGACGCCGGCCGAGGCGATGGCGTTCACCTTCGCCACCGCGCTGCAGAACGCCGACGACTGCGTCGCCCGCGGGATGGATCCCGACCAGTTCCTGCCGCGCTTCACGTTCTTCTTCGACATCTCGCTGTCGTTCTTCGAGGAAATCGCGCGGTTCCGCGCCGGGCGCCGCATCTGGGCGCGGCTCGCGCGCGAGCGCTACGGCGCCAAGGATCCGCGGAGCTGGCGCTTCAAGTTCCACGC
>CAYGYQ010000137.1:0-9323 GCA_964354035.1 uncultured Bordetella sp. | reverse complement strand
GGCGGTCGGCGACCGGATGGACATCATGGTCGAGTTCCACTCGCTGTGGAGCCTGCCGATGGCGAAGAAGCTCGCCGAGCGGCTCGCCGAGTTCGACACCTATTGGCACGAGGACCCGTTCCGCCTCGATAACATCGGCGATCTCGCCGACTACGCCCGCCACAGCAAGGCCTGGGTCTGCGCGTCGGAGACCCTCGCCTACACGCACTCGTTCCGCGAATACCTGCAGACGGGCGTGGCCGGCGTCGCGATGCTCGATCTCGCCTGGTGCGGCGGGCTCACCGAGGCGCGCAAGATCGCCGGGCTGGCGGAAGCGTGGCATGTGCCGATCGCGCCGCACGACTGCACGGGCCCCGTCGTCTACACAGCGTCGTGCCACCTGTCGCTGCACGCCCGCAATGCGCTGATCCAGGAATCGGTGCGCGCGTTCTACACCGGCTGGTACAACGAGCTGGCGACGGGGCTGCCGACGGTGGCCAACGGCGAGGTGACGATCAGCGATGCGCCGGGCCTCGGTCTCGAGCTTGCCGCAGGGCTCGAGCGGCGCGCCGACGCCGTGGTTCGGATCTCGGACCAACGTTAGCTGTCGTAACCAAGACTGGATCGGGTAGCTGGTGCCCGATCGTCGTTGCGGCATGTCCCGCGGAGCAGGAATGGGGCGCGGGCGTCCCGTCGGCTGAGGACTGGGGGGACCCAGTTACAATTGCGATCGGTCGTTAACAAGGGCGCCAACATGGATGGCTCAGCAATTCTGGACAACGAGCCCGCAAGACTGCGCGAAATTGGCGCGCTCGGCCTCACTGAGTTCAATGCACGAGATCCCAACCTGAACGACATCATCCGCATTGCCTGTGCTGTCGCCGACACGCCCATTGCGATGGTCAACATCCTGAACCGTCCCGACATGGTTACCCTGCGTTCATGCGGCTTGCCGGACGCGGTTCCATCGAGGATGCCGTGCGAGGGCGCTGTTTGCCATCTCGTGCTCTCGCATGGCGAAGTGCTGGTCATCGAGAACATGAGCACCGATGCCAGAACCCGCGAACACCCCACCGTCGAACCGCCATTCTCGTTGCGATTTTATGCGGGCGCACCGCTCGTCAGCGCCAACGGCTACATCATGGGAACACTTTGCGTCATGGGCACGGAGCCCAAGTCCCTTGACCCGCGCGCGGTCGATGCCCTGCGCCGGCTGGCTGATCAAGCGATCCGGCTGCTGCAGGGTGAGGCTTCGCGCAACGACGGCGGGTTTCCTGCGCCGACAGCCAAACGACCCCTGATGGGCGGCCAGTTCCACTCCCAGTCCAGCATCATGTTCACCGATTTCGTCGGCTTCACCCGCCACACCGAGACTCTGGAGCCCGCGGAGTTGCTGGAGACCCTTGGCTGCTATTTCGGCGCGTTCGACAGACTCTGCCAACGTCACCAACTCGCGCGGATCAAGACCATCGGCGATGCCTACATGGCCGTTGCCGGCATCCCGACGGCCAACGCCGATCATGCGCGCGACGCTGTTGCGGCCGCGCTGGCAATTCGCGACTACATCGCCGCGGACAACAAGGCTCGCGTCGCGCTGGGCGATCCCCCGTGGGAGGGCCGCATCGGCGTGCACTCGGGGCCGGTCATTTCCGGGAATCTGGGAGAACAGGGAAGCATCGATATCTGGGGTGACAGCGTGAACGTCGCAGCGCGCCTGGAGGCAGCGAGCGAACCCGGGCAGGTCAATATCTCGGGAGCAACGCTCGCGCAGCTTGGCAATGCCACGGTCGAGGCGCGCGACGTGCTGCCGGTCAAGAACAAGGCGCCGGTGAAGATGTACTTCGTCGAGCGGCTGAACTGACCTGGCCGCTGCCGTATGGATTCGCGGAATTCCAGCGCCTGGAGCACCCCATGAACGACACCCCCCAACGCCCGCCCCTGCCCGACCGCCTGGCCGTGGACCCGCGCAGCCCCCACCACGTGGTTGCCGTGTTGGAGCACGCCATCGGCATCCGCCTGAACGACAAGGAACGCAAGGACGTGGAGGAGTACTGCATCAGTGAAGGATGGGTCAAAGTACCGGCCGGCAAGACACTGGACCGCAAAGGCCATCCGCTGCTGATCAAGCTCAGGGGCAAAGTGGAGGCCTTCTACCGGTAAGTAGGGTGCCCGGTCGTCGTCGACCGCTTCGGTTGATTCCGAACGCCAAGATCGACAGGGCGTGGGTCACTGCCCGGCCATCAGTTCAAGGGGCGGGGTTGAAGGAGGGGTGGGTGTCAAGCCCGCCTTTCGTTGCCGCCAATTGTTAGCGGAAAGCATCGACGCCACGAAAAGAAGTGATCGTGCCGACGTCCGATCCGGACCCCAATGCCCGCGCGTTGTGGCATCCTGCAAATTGCTTCCCGAAGCCGAGACGACGCGATGACATCCGCCCTGCCCAAGCGCCTCACCCGCGCCCTCTTCGCCCTCCTGCTCGTCCTGGCCGGCCCGGCCATCGCGCAGACGTTCGGGGGCCTCATGTCCGGCGCCTGGTGGGACGCTTCCCGGGCTGGCGAGGGCCAGTTCATCTCGTTCGAGACGGTCGGCACCCGGAACGTCGTCTATCTCGCCTACTTCACCTACACGGCGAACGGGGCGGCGACCTGGCACGTCGGGAATGCCGACTACACGCCGGGGGCATCCAGCATCCAGATCCCGGTCGTGACCGGCTCCGGCGCCCGTTTCGGCGCCGCCTTCCGCGCCACCGATGCCCAGTTTGCCTCCTCGGGCACCGTCACGCTCGACTACGTGGCCTGCGACCGGTTGCGGCTGCGCCACTCGGGAATCCCCAGCACGACCCTCGACCTCGCGCGGCTCATCGGCCCCCTGCAGGGCGCCCCTTGCACCTCGCCCGCCCCGACGGCGGCTGTCTCGGCGTTCAACGGCCTCAGCTCGGGCTCGTGGTGGAACGCGGCGCGCAGCGGGGAAGGCCAGTTCATCACTTTCGAGACGGTGGGCGGGCGCAACGTCGTCTACCTCGCCTACTTCACGTACACCACGAGCGGCGTCGCCACCTGGCTCGTCGGCAACGCGGATTTCGCGAGCGGCGCGAGAACCGTGACGATTCCGCTCATCACCGGTTCCGGCGCCCGCTTCGGCACGGCGTTCCGGCCCGGTGACGCGAGTTTCGCCTCGAGCGGGACCGCGACGCTGGACTTCACCTCATGCTCGGCGATCAGGCTCACTTACGCGGGCACGGAGAACTTCGCCCTCGACCTCACGCGCCTCGTCGGCCCGCTCACCGGCGCGCCGTGCGCCGCCGCCACCACCACGCCGCCCTCGGCCACGGACACGCAACTGCGGGTCCTCCTCGCGCAGAACGGCATCACCGGCAACGCGCGCGCGGGACGCACCCTGCCCTCCATCGACGACCCGTTGCCGCAGCTGGGCAAGCTGCTTTTCTTCTCGAAGGCGCTCTCGGCGCCGCGCGACACGGCGTGCGCGACCTGCCACCACCCGGCCCTGGGCGGCGGCGACAGGCTCGCGGTGTCCATCGGCACGGGCGCGGCTAACCCAGACCTGCTGGGCCCCGGCCGCCGGCTCGCGAGCGGCCCTCTGCTCGTGGGGCGCAATGCCAACACCATCTTCAACATCGCACTCTACGACAGTGGCCTCTTCTGGGACTCGCGCGTGGAGAGCCTGGGCAAGCTCAAGGGGCGCAATGGCGGCGGCAGCGCCATCCGAACGCCGGACTCCGCCTTCGGCGACGCGGACGCCAGGGCCGGCGCGACGATGCCGGCGGCGCAGGCGCGCTTCCCGGTAGCGGGCGCCGCGGAGATGCTGGGCGCCGGGTTCCCGGGCATCACGGGCAACGAGCCGATCCGGGCCCACCTCGCGGCACGGCTGGGCGACTACGGCTCGGGCCAGGGTCAGCTGCCGGCCAGCCAGTGGCTCGCGAAATTCCGCACGGCGTTCGACAGTCCGACTGGCACCGCGCAGCAACTCATCACCTTCGACAACATCGCGCAGGCCATCGCGGAGTACCAGCGTTCGGCCACCTTCGTGGATTCGCCTTTCGCGCGCTATGCGCAGGGCGACAATGCGGCCCTCACGGTGCAGCAGAAGCGCGGCGCCCTCTTCTTCTTCCGGAATACCGCCGACGGTGGCGCGCAGTGCATTCAATGCCATCGGGGCGAGTCGTTCACGGGCGAGACCCACCACGCGCTCGGCTTCCCGCAGGTGGGCCCGGGCATGGGTGATGGCACCGGAGGCACCGAGGACTTCGGTCGCGGCCGCGAGACGAAAGGAGCGAACGAGCGCTACCAGTTCCGCACCGCGGCGCTCCTCAACGTGGAAGTGACGGGGCCCTGGGGCCACGCGGGGGCCTACGCCACGCTCGAGGAGGCGATCGAGCACTACCTCGTGCCGGACATCACCCTGGACTCATTCCTCGCGACGCGCGCCTGGTGCGGGGTGCCGCCCTTCGAGACCATCGACTGTGGCGCTACGGTGGGCAGCGTGACGCGCAACTCGCGGGGTGCGTTCGCCAAGATGCGCAGCGAGCAGGCTGCGCAACCGGGCGACGCGATGCCGGTGGTCGACCTGATGCGCGTGCCGCAATCGGCGACCGATGACATCAAGGCGTTCCTCCTGTCTCTCACGGACCCCTGCGTGAAGGACCGTGCCTGCCTCGCGAAGTGGGTTCCCACGGCGAGCGAGGCGCCCGACGGCCTGCAGCTCAACGCCGTCGACGCGAAGGGCAATCCGCTCTAGAAGCGGGCCGCAGCGCTGAGGCCCGCGCGAACGTTGCGCCCGGGCGCGGGCTCGAAGTGGCGCCCGCGCGCCTCGGCGACGATCAGCGAGCCGGCGTAGCGACGGTCCGTCATGTTGTCCACGCGCACGAAGCCCCTGAGCGGGATTCCAGCCGCGCGCCTCTCGATGAATCTTCTTCTCCAGTCGCAATAACCCCACCCAGCGCGAACGCTGTAATATCTGACCCCGACGCGATCCAGAACTACATGAACTACGAAGCTGGTGCGCGCCCTCTCCGACGACGGGGCGAGGAAGATTTTCGCAGACACCGGAATTTCGTAAGCCCGCCGCGGTTCCGCCACGGGCGGGACGGCGCGTGAAGGCCATCAACTGATCTTCGAGGGGAACATCGTGCGTTCGATTCAGGCAGTCGTTGCCGGTCTCGCGCTGGCGCTGGGCGTGGCGGCCAATGCCACGGAGATCACGGTCATCAGCGGTGGAGCGATCGAGCCCGGCCTGAAGGCCGCCGCGGCCGCGTTCGAGAAGCAGACCGGGCACAGGGTCGCCATCACCTTCAACACCACGCCGCAGATGCTGAAACGCATCGGCGGGGGCGACACCTTCGACGTGGTGATCGCGCCGCCGGGGGCGGTCAAGGAGTTCGTCGCGGCGGGCAAGGTCGAGCAGGGTGGCGTCAACGTCGGCCGCGTCGGCTCCGGCGTCGCGGTGCGCCCGGGCGCGCCGGTGCCGAAGATCGCCACCGCGGAAGACGTGAAGCGCGCCGTGCTCGAAGCCGAGTCCATCGTCTTCAACCGCGCCTCGACCGGGCTCTACTTCGAGAACCTGCTGAAGAAGTGGGGCATCTACGAACAGGTCGAGGGCAAAGCCGCGCGCTACACGACCGGCGCCGAGGTCATGCAGCACGTGCTGAAGGGCAAGGGCAGGGAGGTCGGCTTCGGCCCCATCACCGAGATCCTGCTCGAGAAGGAGCACGGCCTCGTCCTCGTCGGCCCGTTCCCGCCGGAGATCCAGAACTTCACCTCGTACACCGCCGTGCCGATGAGCGCCGCCACGCAGAAGGCGCTCGCGCAGGAGTTCGTGAACTTCCTCGGCGGCCCGGTGGGCAAGCCGCTGTTCGTCGCAGCGGGGATCGAGTAGCCGGCAGCGCGCCGGAAGCGATGGGCAGCGTCGTCCCCGTAGGAATTCAGGCCGCCCACTTCGACGAATTCTCAGGCGGCATTTCAGACCCAGCGACGAACCGCCGCCATGTAGCGCGAGTATTCAGGCCCGAACTTCCTGAGCATCGCGTGTTCCTCGGGCTCGATTTGGAAACGATTCAGGTACAGGACGAACAGTGGCAGCAGAACCGCTGACGCAACGTTGGCCAGGTATGCGCCAAGGCCGCAAAGCGCCAGGAGGAAGCCGAGATACATGGGGTTCCTCGTGCAGCGGTAGATGCCCGAGGACACTACCGCAGCCGACGCATCGGGGTTGAGTGGATTGACGGTGGTGCCAACCCTCTGCAAGGCGATGACGCCGGCCGCCGCCGCTGCGCTGCCGACGAGTGCAAGAAGTGCGGCGAGCGGGACGCGCCCGGGCAATGGGAACGTGGCCGCTGGGAGCAGGACGGCCAGGCCAACCATGCCGGCACCGAAGACGACCGTTACCGCGAGCGGAGGGATCTTCAGCGCCAGGTTACGCATGCGGCGACGCGCTCCCCGCAAGATCTTCCGCGCGCCGCTGCCGCGGCCGACTGCGTCAGGCGTCGCCGGGGACCGCGCCGACGCGGTCCTTGCTGCTGGCGTCGGTTCTCATTTCACGGCAAAGCAGTAGAAGAAGCCGTCACCCCCCGTCGGACGCAGGCGTTCCTGCGAGCAACCAAGCGTCGGGTGGGATGAATTCCACGAAGTCGCCCAGGGACTGTCGATAGGCCCCGCGCGATCGAAATGTCCAGTCATCGCCGCGCCATCGGTCCCGTCCTTGGTCCAGTTGCCACAGGTCATGTCGGGCATCTGAGCACCCGGAAACGCCGTACCGTCGGGCCGCGAGCCCGTCAGGATGTCGTGTTTGTTGGGCTTCATGGTGCGGTCATTGACCGGCTGCCCCTTTTCGTCGAGCGCGGTTTCCTTGTTCAGGTTGTTGTTGGCGGAGTGCAGATCGTCGACGCTGCGCGCGATGACCACGCCCTTCGCGTTCTGCCACGGGCCGGCGCCGATGCGGTCGCGCGCGTTCACGAAATTCGGATCGTTGAGCGCCGTTGCCTGCGTGCTGAGGTAGGCGCGCCAGACGCGATCCGGGGCGCCGGCAGCCTTCGCCAGCGTCTGGCAATGCTGGTCCGCGCCCGCGAGGCCGCCCAAGTTGGCCCCTTTTCCGGGTCCGACGCTGGTCACGAAAAACGTCATGTCCTTCGGCCCCGGCGCGGGCGACTGCATCCCCGCGCAGCCCGCCAACAGGGTCATCCCTGCCACCGTCAATCCCGTCATTCGCATGCTACTGCGCATCATTACCTCCATTGTGCTCGCATCGCTCCGGTTTCCTCCCGCGCCTGCGCACCGCTCGGCCCGCCCGGCGATGGCGCGTGGGCCGAGCATTCTCGCCATTGCGTCTGTTTCCGGCAATGGGTTCACGCGCGGTCGGTCGGACATGATTGTGGTTGGGTCGGTGGTGCGGGTCAAGCGTGGATATTACGGCCACCGACCGCGTTCAATCAGGATGTCGACGGCAGCGGCGAAGAATCGCGCAATCGCCGAGTCGCGTGCATATTCGTCGTGCAGCGCGATCGCCGCACTGATGGCGACAACATCTTCGGACGGGTCGATTGCTTCGTCCGGTGGCGCCAGGTGGAAGTCGAATCCCTTTCGGCGATTCTCTTCCCAGTCGGCCGCGTGCTCGATCCAGCCCAGTAACGCCATGGAAGACGCGGGTCGCTGCCATGATGTCGCGAACAGCACCTCCAATTCGTTGTCTGCAAGTTCGGCAAGGGCGCCGCGGACATCGGCCAGGGAGTCGGGCATCGCGGGATGATTACACTTGTGGGCCGCGCGGAAGATCGAACACCAGCACTTCGGCGTGGTCGCCATCGGTCAGCTGAATCGCCGGCTCGCCCGTCAGCTTGACCGCGTCGCCCGCGGCGAGGCGCTCGCCGTTGACCGTCAGGCTGCCCCGTGCGAGGTGGACGTAGCCGAGGCGCCCGGCAGGCAGCTCCAGGGTCGCGCTCTCGCCCGCGTCGAAGAGGCCTGCGTGGACTCTCGCGTCCTGGTGGATGACGACTGAACCCTCGCTCCCATCCGCGGACGCCACCAGACGCAGGCGGCCCCGCTTCTCCGCCGAAGGAAAGTGCTTCTCCTCATACCCAGGCGCGATGCCGGCGTGATCGGGTTCGATCCAGATCTGCAGGAAATGCGTGACGCTGTCCTTCGAGTGGTTGTATTCGGAGTGCCGCACGCCGGTTCCCGCCGACATGCGCTGCACGTCGCCCGGCCGGATCACGGACCCGTTCCCCATGCTGTCCTTGTGCGCGAGCTCGCCCTCGAGCACATAACTGATGATCTCCATGTCGCGATGCCCGTGGGTGCCGAAGCCCTGCCCGGCGGCCACGCGATCCTCGTTGATCACCCGCAGCGGCCCGAAGCCCATGTGGGCCGGATCGTGGTAGTCGGCAAAGGAAAAGGTGTGGAAGGACTCGAGCCAGCCGTGGTCGGCATGGCCGCGTTCATCCGCTCGACGAAGCTCCAGCATGGTTTCTCCGCTCATGAATCGATGACAGGCCCGCGCATCCGGCATGGCGCCCTGCGGGCGCCCGGATTTCGCGGCGGGAAGCGGATTCTACGCCCGGCGCCTGCGCGAGGCCGACCGCAGCCAAGGCCGCGGAATGATTTTCGCCCGCGATCCCTGCGCCGCAGGCGATAATCCGATACCTGGCCCGGCCGGACCGATATCTCTCCGCGCCGTTCGGCAGCAGCAAGCGACCCACGCCATGACGACCAAACCGATCAAGCCGAGCACGACCCTACGCCGCGACGACCGCACTTCGCGCACCGACGACGAGCACGTCGTCGACATGGTGCTGCTGCCCCCGCCCGAGCATCTGATCCGCTTCTTTCCGATCCAGGACACGCCCGTCGAAGCCCTGGTCGCAGGCACGCGCAGCAGGATCCGCAGCATCCTGAAAGGGGCGGACGACCGGCTGCTGGTCGTCGTGGGGCCTTGCTCGATCCATGACCCGGCCGCTGCGCTCGACTACGCTCGGCGCCTCGCTGCCGAGCGTGAGCGGGCGGCGGATACGCTCGAGATCGTCATGCGCGTCTATTTCGAGAAACCGCGCACGACGGTCGGCTGGAAAGGGCTGATCAACGATCCCTGGCTCGATGAGAGCTGCCGCATCAGCGAGGGCCTGCGGATCGCCCGGCAGCTGCTGATCGACATCGGCCGGCTGGGCGTGCCCTCGGGCAGCGAGCTGCTCGACACGATCTCGCCGCAGTACATCGGCGACCTGATTGCCTGGGGCGCTATCGGCGCGCGCACGACCGAGAGCCAGGTGCATCGCGAGCTGGCGTCGGGTTCCTCGGCGCCGATCGGCTTCAAGAACGGCACCGACGGCAACGTGAAGATCG
>CAYGYQ010000136.1:0-9325 GCA_964354035.1 uncultured Bordetella sp. | reverse complement strand
ACGCGGCCGCGAAGGAGAGCGCCGCGGTCGATGCGAAGACCAAGCCGCTGTACGACAAGTACCTGGCGATGGACCTGAAGCAGGTGGCGGCGGATCCGCAGGCGCGCGCGATGGGCGAGCGGTTGTTCCTCAACAACTGCGCGCAGTGCCACGGCTCGGATGCCGGGGGCAGCCGCGGCTTTCCCAGCCTGCGCGACGGCGACTGGCTCTGGGGCGGCGCGCCGGAGACGATTCGCGAATCGATCGCGAACGGGCGGATGGGCGTGATGCCGGCGATGGGCCCGACCCTTGGCGAGGACGGCACGAAGAGCGTGATCGCGTACGTGCGCTCGCTGTCTGGTCTTGCGCACGACTCGTTGCGGGGGCAGCTCGGCAAGCCGCTGTTCGAGCAGAACTGCGCGGCGTGCCATGGCGTCGACGGCAAGGGCAACCAGGCGGTCGGCGCGCCCAACCTGACCGATGCGATCTGGCTGTATGGCAGCTCCGAGATGACGATCGCCGAAGGCATCAACAAGGGCCGCCACCTCGGTCTCGACGAGAATCACCTGCCGATGCCGTCCCACAAGGCGAGCCTCGGTGAGGGCAAGGTGCAGCTGCTGGCCGCCTACGTGTGGGGTCTGTCCAACTCTAAGTGAGCGATTCCCGGACGACGATTCCGACCCGGCCGGCGGCGGCCGGCACCGAGGCCGAGGTCGGCCTCTACGAGATCCGCAAGAAGATCTACCCGCGGGCGGTGAGCGGGCGCTTCGCGACCTGGTCGTGGGCGCTGGTCTTCGCCACCCAGATCATCTTCTACGGCCTGCCGTGGCTCTCGTGGAACGACCGGCAGGCGGTGCTGTTCGACATCGCCGCGCGCAAGTTCTACATCTTCGGCATCGTGTTCTGGCCGCAGGACGTCATCTATCTCGCGTTCCTGCTGATCATCGCCGCGCTGTCGCTGTTCCTGTTCACCGCGATGGCGGGCCGGTTGTGGTGCGGCTATGCCTGCCCGCAGACGGTGTACACGCAGATCTTCCTGTGGGTGGAGCGCAAGATCGAGGGGGACCGCAACGCGCGGATCATTCTCGATCGCCAGCCGCTGTCGGCGGCCAAGCTCGGCAAGAAGACGGCCAAGCATGGCGCCTGGATGGCGATTTCGCTGTGGACAGGCGTCACGTTCGTCGGCTACTTCACGCCGTTCCGGCCGTTGCTGGCGTCGATCCCCGGCGGCCTCGGCGGCTGGGAGATCTTCTGGATCCTTTTCTACGGCCTCGCGACGTACGGCAACGCCGGGTACATGCGCGAGCAGGTCTGCAAGTACATGTGCCCGTACGCGCGTTTCCAGTCGGTGATGTTCGACAAGGACACGCTGGTCATCACCTACGACGGGGGCCGCGGCGAGCCGCGCGGCGCCCGCAGCCGCAAATCCGCCGCCAGGACGACGGGTCTCGGCGACTGCGTCGATTGCCAGATCTGCGTGCAGGTCTGTCCCACCGGCATCGACATCCGCAAGGGACTCCAATACGAGTGCATCGGCTGCGCCGCCTGCATCGACGGCTGCAACCAGGTGATGGACAAGATGGGCTACCCGCAGGGACTCATCCGGTTCACGACCGAGAACGCGCTGGCAAAGGGTTACGACAACGCGACGATGTGGAAGCGGGTGTTCCGCGCGCGGACGCTCCTGTACATGGGATTGCTCGCGACGGTCGTTGTGGCGGTGGGCATCGCGCTCTACCTGCGCGAGGCGCTGAAGGTCGACGTGATCCGCGACCGGGCGGCGCTCGCCCGCGAGACGGTGCCCGGAGTGATCGAGAATGTGTACCGCCTGCAGATCATGAACACCGGGGAGACGCCGCGGCAGATTTCGATCGCCGTGGACGGCGTGCCGGGGATGAAGGTCGCCGGGGTCGAGCAGCCGATCGCCATTGCCGGCGCCACGACGCTGCTCGTCCCGGTGCGCGTGCAGGCGCCGGCCGAGGCGGGCAAGCCGGGTGCCAACCGCATCGAATTCGTGATCGAGACCGCCGGCGAGGCGAAACTCGTCCGGCGCGAAAAATCAACTTTCCTGTTCCCGCGCTGATCCCCCCGGCGCACCGAAGCGGAAACGCATGTCCATGACCCTCCCAGCGAAGCCCTGGTACCGTGACCGCTGGCCCTGGCTCTTGATCGCCGGACCCGCGGTGGTCGTTGTCGCCGGAATCGCCACGGCGTGGCTTGCGTGGTCGACCGACGACGGCGTGGTCGCCGACGACTATTACAAGCGCGGCCTCGTCATCAACCGGCAACTCGAGCGCTCCGCGCGCGGCGAAGCATTGGGACTCGGCGCGATACTCGAGGTGGCACCCGACGGTGCCGTGCGGCTGCGCCTTTCCGGCCTCGCGGACGCGGCTGCGCCGGCGAGCGTCAGGGCGAAGTTGACGAATGCGACGCGCGCGGGCAACGACCGCCTGGCAACCCTGGAGCGTGGCGCCGACGGCGTCTACACGGGCCGCATGGCGCCGGTTCCGCCCGGACGCTGGCTGGTGTCCATCGAGACCGACGCCTGGCGGCTGCCGACGGTGGAGGCGGGCAGCGCGTTGCAGGAGGTGCGTCTGGGCACCGCGAGGGCCGTGGACTGAAGACGGATCGTCCGGCGCGCGCGCCGGGCCGTGACCGGCGAAGGTGATCGACGACCGAGGAGGCTCCGATGGAAGCGAGCAGCAGTTTGTCGCGGCAGCTGATGTGGGTGATCTGGCCCGCGTTCCTGGTCGCCGCCGTCGCGGAAGCGATTTTCTTCACCGTGTTCGACCCGTTCGATCTGCATTTCTTCGGCGCGGTGCTCGACGTGTCGCGCGAGGTGATCTACACGATGGGATTCTTCGGCTTCTGGGGGCTTGGCATCGCATCGTCGGCGTTGACCGTGTTCCTCGGACGCTCGCCCCGGGACGCGACGGGCAGGCCAGGGCAGACATGAGAACGATCCGCTGGGGCATGATCGGTTGCGGCGATGTGACCGAAAGAAAGAGCGGGCCGGGATTCGGCAAGGCTGCGCACTCGGAACTGGTGGCGGTCATGCGGCGCAACGGCGCGCTGGCGGCGGATTACGCGCGCCGGCACGGCGTGGCGCGCTGGCACGACGACGCCGATGCGATCATCCGCGCGCCGGACATCGACGCCGTCTACGTCGCGACGCTGACCGACACCCATCGCGACTACACGCTGCGCTGCGCGGCGGCGGGCAAGCCCGTGTACGTGGAAAAGCCGATGGGAATGAATCACGCCGAATGTCTCGACATGATCGCCGCCTGCCGCGCGGCCGGCGTGCCGCTCTGGGTCGGCTACTACCGGCGCGCGCTCCCGCGCTTTCTCGCCGTGCGCGACCTGATCGCCGGCGGCGCCATCGGCGAGGTCCGCCTGGTCGTCTCGCGCCAGTTCCAGCAACTCCCCGGGGCCGAGCAATTCGTCGGTGGCGCGCCCCCGTGGCGCGTCAATCCGGAATTGTCCGGCGGCGGCTTCTTCTTCGAGTCGGCCTGCCACACCTTCGACTTTCTCGACTTTCTGTTCGGGCCGATCGCGGACGTGCGCGCCTTCGCCGGGAATCAGGCTGGCGCCTATCGTCCGGAAGATGTGGTGACCGCGACCTACCGGTTCGCTTCGGGCGTGCATGGCAGCGGCACGTGGTGCTACGCGGCGGACTTCGACGAGGAGTACAACGAGATCGTGGGCGCCAGAGGGCGCATCCGTTTTTCCACGTCGCAACCGGTCCCGATCCGGATCTTCCGCGGCGAGGCCGTGGAGGAGGTTCCCGTCGGCGACCCGGACCACGTGCATCAGCCGCTGATCCAGACGATCGTCGACGAGCTCAACGGGATCGGCCAGTGCGCGAGCACCGGCGAATCAGCAGCCCGGACTGCGCAGGTGATGGACGCAATCCTCGCGGAATTCCGCGCACAGTCACATGCCTGACCGCCGCCATAAGTCGGCACTCCTGCGCGTGTCCTCGATGCTGCTGGTCGGGCTTGCGCTCGCCCTCGCCGGCTGGGCGATGCAGCAGTGGCACCAGCAGGTGCCGCGGCACTGACGCGCGGCGACGGCCGGGCACCTGGTCACCGGGGGTGCGAGGAAACGGCGCGCACGTCCTCACCAGCTGCCGGACGCCCCGCCCCCGCCGGAACTGCCGCCCCCGCCGGAGAAACCGCCGCTCGAGCTTCCCGCCGAGCTTCCGCTCGAGCTGCCACCGCCGCTGGTGATCACCATGCCGCCGAAGGTCGCATGGCCGGTCCGCTTCAAATCCGCTGCCGCCTTGGCGTACCCAGGACGCGAGCGCACGATGAGCTTGGCGAGCGGGAACCCCACCACGTAGATGCCAAGCAGGACGAGCGCACCCCTAACCCCGACAACGATGATGGGGAACATCGCCCAGAACGGAATCAGGAACACGTAGAGGAACCAGCCCATGCCCGGCGTCACCACGCCAAGGACGGTGAAGAGGCCGATGATCCCGAAGATGAACGCGCCGAGCAGGATGCGCAATGGCCACGGCGGCAGTTGCCCTTCGAACTCGGCTATCTGCGGTGAGTCGAAGATACCCTTGCCGGTGTGGGGGAGCGTTGTCCCGCTGGCATCTCCGGACGCGCCAGGACGCCCTTCGAGCTGGGCGACGATCGCATCCATACCGTCGGTAACGCCCCCGTCGAAGTCGCCGGCCTTGAACCGCGGCGTGATCCGATTGCGTATCATCCGCGCGGCGTCGACGTCGGGCAGCGTGCCCTCGAGCCCGTATCCAACTTCGATGCGCATCTTGCGGTCGTTCGGCACGACCAGCACGAGCACGCCGTTATCCTTGCCCTGTTGCCCCAGCTTCCAGGTGCTGAAGACTCGATTCGCGTATTCCTCGATGCTCTCGCCTCCGATGGAGGGCACGGTCAGCACGACCACCTGGTTGGTGGTCCTGTCCTCGTGGGCCTTCGACGTTGCGACGAGCCGCTCGCGCGCGGCTGGCGACAGGATCTCCGCCTCGTCGACGACGCGCCCCGACAGATACGGAACATCGGCGGCCAGGACCGCCGTAGCAGCGAGCCATAGCGCAACGAACAGGGCGGCGCGTCCGGCGAGGCCCGTGAGACTCACGCGCCGCGCTCCTCGAGAGGCCGGTCGGGCAAGGCGTTCGCAGTGGCGCCGGCCGCGACGAACCCGCCGCGCACGAGGAGCGACTTGAGCGAGTCGAGCCCGGCCTCCACCGCACCAGCCCGGTCGCCCGAACGCAGAGCAACTGTCATCGGTGCAATGACGCCCTCCCATTCGGCCGCCGCGATACGGTCGGTATAGCCAAGGTCGGCGTGGATGGCCACGACGCGTTCAAACAAGCTCACGACGATCAGCACCGCCGTGCGGGTCGGTGTGGCGAACAGCTCGCGCGTGAGGAACAGTCCTTCGGCGTATTGGCGCACTTCGACCGAAGCGCGGTTGTGCCGCACGAATATGCGCTCGTAACGGCGGACCCAGGTGGCGATGAGGGCATTCGTAATCCCCGCAGCGAGAATCAAGACGATCCCGCCGAGTGCCGAGCTCGCTGTGTTCCAATCGGGACGCACGATCCCCAATGCGCCGACCAAGAGCGCGCCGATGGAGACCCCGAGCGCGAACGCCTTCCAACGCGCCTCGGGGTAGCGGGCTGCTCGACCGACGATGGCCACGACCACCTGCACGCCAGTGCGGGTCTCGATGTCGGCGATGCGCGCGGCGATGACGTCCGCTTCGGGGGCTGAAAGGAACATCGATGATCGCGGCGGTGGGCGAAATTAGCCGACCGGCACCCGTTCGCATTCACCTGTCCGCTACACGACGGCCGGCCGCACGTTCGCATGATACTGCGCAATCGCGGACTGGCCGCGGTCCACGTCCCGTATCGGCACCGCGGCTGGACAAGGAGGTCAGCGGACGTTCTAATCGCGCTTTTCCTGGCGTGGTTGCCGGGGATAACGGCGATGACGAATGGGCACCTGACTGCCTGGGCGGGGCCGTGGGGAGTGAGCTACGCGGCGAACCTGACTCCCGACAAGCGGACGGGCCTGGGCGCGTGGACGGCGGACCAGTTCATCAAGACGATGCGCACCGGGAAGCATCTCGGTGTGGGTCGTCCGCTGCTCCCGCCGATGCCTGTGGAGGCGATCGGGGCGCTGACCGACGCCGATCTCCGCGCGCTGTTCGCGTGGTTCCAATCGATCAAGCCAGTCGAAAACCAGGTCCCGCAGCCGAGTCCTCCGAAGTAGCGGCGACGATAGCGGCAATCCGACACCGAGCGTGCCGCAACCCACCGGGCCACGCCTGCGGTTGACGAGCGTCAAGGAGCCATGCGCCCGCCGGTGTAGCATGCTGACGGAGGAGAAGATTCGATGAAGGTTCTGCCGGCCATCGCCCTCATCCTTGCGTCTGCCGCGATCGCGCAAGGCCAGACGGCGCCCCGAATCCCGCACGCGATCGACGGGTATCTGGTCACGCGGCAGGAGAACAGTTGTCTCGAGTGCCACGACAGCCCGCGCGACATCGGGAAGAAGCGGAAGGGGCTGCCTCCGCCTTCGCCAGCAACCCACTATGGCAAGCTCGAAGGCAAGCCCAAGATCGCCGACGCGCACTTCAACTGCACGTCCTGCCACGTGCGCAAGTAGGCGACCCGGTCGAGAGGGCGCCGGGCAACATCGTCGACCGGGCCGGCGGCACCGCCGGCGCCGCGCCGCGGACTTGCCGCGCACGTGATCGCCTAGCCCGGCCAGCCGAAATGCTCGCGGGCGATGCCGGTCATCTTGTCCGGCGTCCACGGCGGATCCCAGACCAGTCGGACGTCGACGGTCGTTCCCGCGGGGACGATGGCGTTGATGGCGTCTCGCGCCCCGTCGACGATCATCTCGGCCATCGGGCACGCGGCCGTGGTCATCGTGAGATCGACACGCACCACGCCCGCGCCGACCTCGACGGCGTACACGAGCCCGAGATCGACGATGTTCATCCCGGCCTCGGGATCCTCCACCTGCCGCAGCGCTTCGCGCACCGCATCGTCGTCCGGTAGCGGAATCGTCATGGCCGTTCAGGCGAGGCGCCGCACGAAGGGGATGCGCTGGGACGGCACGAAACCGGTGTCGTAAAGAAAGCCGAGCAGGCCGAGGTCGCGCGGCCCGACCACCGTCTCGACGCGCTCGATGCGCAAGGCGCCCAGATTCGTGAACAGTTGCGACAGCAGCGCGTGACCCACGCCGCGATGCGCGTAGTCGGGATCGACGCCGATGGTGTCGATGACCGCGACCGGTTCGGTGCGGCCGAAGTCGCCGAGGTCGGCGCTCGCCATCAGGTAGCCGACGATCGCGCGATCGAGGCGCGCCGTCAGCGAGATGCGGATCGCCGAGTCGACCATCGCCTCGTCGAGCCTGGCCTGCATGTACGCCTCGCGGTTGCGCCCGGTGATCGCGCGGTCGATGCGGGAGATCTCGGCGAGATCGGCGGGGCTCATCGCGCGCACGTCGGCGAGATCGCGCGCCAGCCGCTCGAAATGGTTGTCGGATTGCCCGCCGTAGTCGATCTCGTGCGCCGGGCCTTCTCCCTCGGGGATCGTCACCCGGTCGTCGCGCTCCGGCAGGTACTGGCCGCCGGCCACGGCACAGTCGACGATGTGGTTGGGCGCCAGCGTGAAATGCATCGCGTCGAGCCAGCGCAGCATGCCGTGATCGTTCCAGGCGGCCTGTGTGCGCAGGTCGCGAATGCCGTGCCGCCGCGCCCAGGTCGCGAGCGCGTCGAGCAGCAGCGTGCCGATGCCGTGGTGCTGCAGGTCCCGGCGCACGCCGACGATCTCCAGCCGCAGGCCGGGCTCGGTGCGCCCGAATTCGCCTTCCAGCACGCGGGCGAGGATGTAGCCGGCGAGCCCGGCGGCATCGGTCGCGGCGAACTGCGCATGGAGCTTCGGCGAGCGCACCGCGGCGGCGAGCCGCCGTTCGAAGTAGGTGCGCCGCGGCCGGCCCTCGATGGCCGCGTCGATGGCGACGACGGCGTCCAGGTCTTCCCGCGCGAGCGCGCGCACGGCATTCAGCGCTTCATCGACCATCGCTACCCCCAATCTCAAGTGGACGCATACGCGAACGCAAGCTCGCGATCGCTGTCCTCGTCGAGCAGATCTTCCAGCATCGGCAGGAGCGCCATCGTTTCCTTCTGGATGTGCGACACCTGCCGCTCCACGAGCTCGAGCGTGCCGCGCTTCAGTGCCTCCCAGCCGGCAGCATCCAGCGTCGCGGTCGCCGCGGCGCGCGCGAGCGGCAGCACTTCGGCCGCCACCGACCGTATGGCCTCGTGCTCGTCCATGAGCAGTGCGGCGATGTCGCCCTCACCGGCCGCGGCGAGGCGCGGGAAGAGCTCGCGCTCCTCGAAGTCGAAGTGCCGGCCGACTTCCTGCTCGAGTTGCCGCACGAGCGCGCCGGCGAGCTTGCCGAGGTCGCCATCGCCCGTCATGCCGGCGCGGCCGGCGCGAGCGAAGGCGAGCTCGAGGCGGCCCAGCAGGTCGATATTGGCGCGATGATCGGTATCGAGCGCTTGGCTCACCTGGCGCTGGAAGCTCATGGCAACCTCATTATGGTATCCGAATACCAGAATACCCGAGACGCGGGTCCGGGCCATTGATGCGGGTCAAGCCGCCGGCATTGTGCCGGGGGTGGCCGCTGTCGTCGGCCGGCGCATTCGTCGCATCGCAACCGCGAAGAACGCAACGAAGGCGAGCGCCCCGGCCGTGCCCACGGCGGCTGCGACCCGGACCGCGGCAGCGCTGTCGGCGGCGACGGCGACAGCGAGCAGCGCCAGCGCGGCAAGGTGGCAGGCGAAATGGATGGCCAGAGGGCGCTCGGCAGTCAGCGCCGAAGGCGTTGGCGGCAGGCTCCTGCCACGCGTCTTCGCCGGGGCCGCGTGCATCGACGCCAGGAATGGCACGATCCGCTGCAGGATCGCGAGCGCGAACGTGAGCAGCCAGCCGCCGATCAGGGCGAGTCCGAACTGCGTCGCCATGCCGTCGACCGGAGCGTCGTGGACCACGGCCAGCGCGACGACAAGGCTCGCCACGAGTGCCGCCCACGCCATCCGCACGAGCGTGAACGAGCGGCCGAGATGGCGGCGCATCCCGGTCGCGAGCGCGATGGCCATCAGCCGCAGATGCACGGCGACCGCCACGAATCCCGCGGCGATCGCCATGCTGCACAGCAGCTTGGGGGCGACGCCCAGTGCCGCGATCCCGGCGAGCAGCAGCGCGAGCACGGCCAGCGCGAACGATACCCAGGCCGGGCGCTCCGCCGGCGCCCCCGAGAGCGCGAACATCGGCACAACGATGTACGAG
>CAYGYQ010000135.1:0-9371 GCA_964354035.1 uncultured Bordetella sp. | reverse complement strand
ACCGCATCGACATGCTCGCCACCGGCATCAAAAGCCCGGTCGGCATCAAGGTGTCGGGCCCCGACCCGGCGACGATCGACCGGGTGTCGCAGGCGATCGAGCGCGCCGTGAAGGAGGTGCCCGGTGTGACGTCGGCGCTGGCCGAGCGGCTCGAAGGCGGCCGCTATCTCGACATCGTCGTCGACCGCGCGGCGGCGGCGCGCTTCGGTCTCAACATCGCGGAGCTGCAGGAGATGATCGGCGCCGCGGTGGGCGGCGAGAACATCGGCGAGACCGTGGAGGGACTCGCCCGGTTCCCGATCAGCGTCCGGTACCCGCGCGAGCTGCGCGACTCGGTCGAGGCGCTGCGCATGCTGCCGATCGTGACCGAGCGCGGCGCCCAGCTGCCGCTGTCCGCTGTGGCGAGCGTCCGCATTGTCGACGGCCCGCCGATGCTCAAGAGCGAGAATGCGCGGCTCACCGGCTGGGTCTATGTGGACGTGCGCGGCCGCGATCTCGTGTCGGTGGTCCGCGATGCCCAGGTTGCGGTCGCGCGCGACGTGAAGCTGCCTCCCGGCTACTCGGTGTCGTGGTCGGGGCAGTTCGAGTACCTCGAGCGGGCCAAGGCGCGGCTCGCCTATGTGGTGCCGCTGACGCTCACGGTGATTTTCGTGCTGCTCTACCTCGCCTTCCGGCGCGTCGACGAGGCGCTGCTCATCATGCTCGCGGTCCCGTTCGCGCTCGTGGGCGGCTACTGGCTGCTGTGGGCGCTGGGCTACGCGACCTCGGTGGCCACCGCCGTCGGCTTCATCGCGCTTGCCGGCGTGGCGGCGGAGTTCGGCGTCGTGATGCTGCTCTACCTGCGCCAAGCCTGGGAGGCGCGGCTCGCGCGCGGCGAGCCGGAGACGCAGGCCACGCTGCTCGCCGCGATCGAGGAGGGCGCCGTCCTGCGCGTGCGGCCGAAGGCGATGACCGTGGCCGTGATCATGGCGGGGCTGCTGCCCATCATGATCAGCGACGGCACCGGCGCCGAGGTGATGCAGCGGATCGCGGCGCCGATGGTGGGCGGCATGATCACGGCGCCGCTGCTCTCGATGCTGGTGATTCCGGCGGCCTATCTGCTGCTGCGCCGGCGTGCGCGGCGCACGAAAACGATTTGACTCGCAAGCGCCGGCGGCGGACCAGGGGAGGGCGGCAGGTCACCACCTCCCAACCGTCACCGCCGTTTCCTGAGCTCGATCTGCACGAGGTCAGGGCGGTCCGAGATGATGCCATCGACGCCCATGTCGATGACTTTGACCATCATCGCCGGGTCGTTGATGGTCCAGGGAATAACCTTGATGCCCAGCGCCCGCGCCTCGGCCAGCTGTTCCGCGGTGAGGAACTCGTGATGCGGGCCCCAGATCCTGCCCCCTGCCGCATGGATGGCTTTCGGGACCGAGGAGCCCAGCTGCAGCTCGGGGGCAAAGCCCGCGACCCAGGGCGACGGCCTGCCGCGGCCGGCGGGCGCGAGCGTTCGCGGCGTCGAGAGGTACATCGTCCGGATCTCCGGCGCCTCCTTCTGGATCACCTGCAGCGTGCGCCAGTCGAACGACTGGACCATGGTCCGCCGCTCCATGCCCGCGTTGCGGATCTCGGCGATCGCCTTGCGGGCGAACTCCTCGGGCGGCAGCGTCGCGGCCGGTTCGTGCGGCGACACCTTCGTCTCGCAATCGAAGCCCACGGTGGCGTTGCCGGATTTCTTCACCTGGTCGAAGAGGTCGGCGAGCTTTGGTATCCGGGTGCCATCGACCGGCTGCTGGTCGGGAAATGCCCTGGCGTAGTCGGTGCCAGGCTTGAGTCGC
This sequence comes from uncultured Bordetella sp., assembly GCA_964354035.1. GTDB lineage: Bacteria > Pseudomonadota > Gammaproteobacteria > Burkholderiales > Casimicrobiaceae > CAIWHR01. Next base: position 7,548 of record CAYGYQ010000135.1, on the reverse strand, counting down.
CCGACGTCGTATTGCTGCAGCTCCTCGAAGGTCAGGTCACGGATCGCCGGCCCCCGGGCGGCCAGCCACTGGCCGTCGGGGCCGCGCGTCGTGTCGGGATTGAGCCAGAGGTCGTGGTGGATCACGACCACGCCGTCTTTCGTGATCGCCATGTCGCACTCGATCGTGGTCACGTCGAGGTCGAGCGCGCGTTGGAAGGACGGGAGCGTGTTCTCGGGCGCGAGACCCCGGGCGCCGCGATGGCCCTGGATGTCGAAGGCCTGCGCCGGAAGCGCGATCAGCGTGAAAGCAAGGGTGAGAGCGAAGCGGATCATGGTCGTCGAAAGCGGATGGCAGGCTGCAATGTATCACCTGCGCCCGGACACTTCGCCAGCCGCTGCTATCATCGAACGATGCTCCTCTGACGCGAGGACAGGACCATGATCGCGCAATTCGCCGAGCTCCTCCCGGTTTCGCTGCCTTCCCGTGTGCACGAGGCCTCCCTCGATGTCCTCGAGCGCGTGGGCCTTCTCGTGCGCAACGACAAGGCCCGCGACCGCTTCCGGCGGCACGGGTGCAGGGTGGCCGCGGACACCCAGATCGTCACGTTTCCGCGTCAGGTCGTTGAGGAATTCCGCGCGATGATTCCGCGCAGCTTCACGTTCCACGCGCGCAACGAGGCGTTCTCGAAGACGATTCCCGGGGATGCGCTCGTCGTCGCGACCGCCAGTTCGGCGCCCGACCTGCTCGACCCGGACACCGGTGCGGAGCGGCGGGCGCGATCCGGCGACATCGCCCGCATTGCCCATCTCGTCAATCAGCTCGACGGCATCGACGTGTTCTCGATCTCCGTGCTCGCCGACGACGCGCCGCCCGATCAGTTCAGCCTGTCCCGCTTCTACCCGGCCGTGAAGAACTGCTGGAAGCCGGTGCGCACGTCGGTCGTCGACGAGCGCGAGGCACGGCAGATCATCAGGCTCGGCAGCGAGATCGCGGGGAGCGAGCGGCGATTCATGGAGCGGCCGTTCATCACCTTCGGCTACTGTGCGATCGTGTCGCCGCTCACCATGGACTTCGACTCGACCGAGATGCTGATGTACTTCGCCGAGAACGGGCTGCCGGCCTACGGGACGCTCGCGCCGATCGGCGGCATCAGCGCGCCGCTGAAGATGTCGGGCATGCTGGTGCAGATGAATGCGGAGTGGCACGCCGCGGCGGTTCTCGCGCAGATGTCGAAGCCCGGTACGCAACTCATCTACAACCACCTGCCGGTCGTCGGCGACATGCGCACCGGCGCCTACGCCGCCGGGGCGGTCGAGACGGGCATCGTGGCCATGGCGCTGGCGCAGATGGGCCGCCACTACGGCTATCCGACCGGCAGCTACCTCGGCCTCACCAACGCCAAGATCAGCGATGCGCAGGCGGGCTACGAGAAGGCGATGTCGCCGACGCTTGCTGCGACGGCCGGCATCGATTTCGTCGTCGTCGGCGGCCTGCTGGATGCGCTGATGGCCTTCGACTTCGGCCAGCTCGTCATCGACAACGAAATCGCGCTCATGCTGAAGCGCTTTCGTCAGCACCTGTCGTTCGGCGAGCTCGATGGCGTACTGGAGGAAATCGGCGCGGCGGGTCCGGCGGGGATGTACGTCGGCAATGCGGAAACGCTGAAGCTCATGAAGTCGTGCGCGCTGCTGCCGGATATTGCCGATCGCGAGCGGCGGGAGGTGTGGGTGGGGCAGGGCAGCCTCGACGCGCATGGGCGTGCGCTCAGGGCCGCGAAGCGGCTGTTGTGCAAGCCGAACGCGGCGCTGATCGATCCCGATGCCGACGCGCGCGTCAGGGCGAGCTTTGCCGGTCTGGTGGCGGGCGACGTCGAGGTGCCCGAGCACTGGCGAAGCCTGGTCGCGCCAACGCGCAGCAGCCGCGGCACCGGGCGCCGAGGGGGCGTGCCGCCGAGATAGGCTCAGCGCACGCAGTGCGCGTGGGGGCTCTTCAATTCAGCGCACAGGACCCCGGCCCGTCCGGGTGGCCGCAGGAGCCGCAGGGGCCGGCGGCAGCGGACGCCGTCTCGGCGTTCGAACCCGCCGTCGCAAAGACGGACAGCTTCTTTGCCAGGTCCGTCGAGTGGCAGGACGGGCAGTCCGCCACGGTGCTCGCGCGGACGAGCGTTTCGAATTCTTGCCCGCAGTTGTTGCATGCGTATTCAAAGATCGGCATGGCTGGCTCCTCGTGTGCCGCACATTATAAACTTGGCCAGTTCCGGCGCGCAAAAACTGCCATGGAATGGGCATACGATGAGATCATTGGCGCATGTCCAGATTACGTTCGCGCGCATCGGCAGTCCTCCAGCATCCCGTCGCTTTCGCCATCAGGGTTCTGCGCGGCTTTCGGGCCAACCAGGGTTACCTGCTCGCGGGCGCGGTCGCCTACAACACGCTGCTCTCGATCCTGCCGCTGCTGATCCTTCTCCTGATCGTGCTGACCCATGTCGTCGGGGAAACGGAGCTCCTGGCCACGATCGCCCGCTACCTCGATCTCGTCGTGCCGGGGCAATCCGACCTGATCATGGACGAGCTCGCGCTGTTCGTCGAGCATCGCTATGTCATCGGCTGGGTTCTCATCGTCACGCTGCTGTTCTTCAGCTCGCTTGCCTTCACGGTCCTTGAAAACGCGATGTCGGTCATCTTCTATCATCGCGTGGCGGTCCGGCGGCGGCATTTTCTCGTTTCGGCGGTGATCCCCTTCGTCTGCATCCTGTTCCTTGGCATAGGCGCCCTGGTCGTGACCTCCGTGTCCGGCGTGTTGCAGGCGATGGGTGAGGAGAGCATCGAGTTCCTCGGCCGTACCCGCTCGCTGGTCGGGATTTCCGGCTTCCTGCTCTACCTCATCGGCGTTGCCGGCGAGATCGTCGTGCTGACGTCGATCTACCTGGTGATGCCGGTGGGGCGGCTGTCCTGGCGACACGCGCTCATCGGTGGCGTCACCGCCGGGCTGCTATGGGAGCTCACCCGCCATCTGCTGGTGTGGTGGTTCTCGACGCTGTCGCAGATCAAGATCGTGTACGGCTCGCTCACCACGGCGATCGTGGTCCTGCTCAGCCTGGAGATCGCGGCGCTGGTGCTCCTGCTCGGCGCCCAGGTGATCGCCGAGTACGAGCGCAGCGGCCGCGGGCGCGAGCAGGAGGTGGCGGCGGGGATGCGGACGGATTAGCCACGCCGTCGATGGAACGGGAGCGTTCGCCGAGCCGATTGCGCAACCAGCGAGGTGCGGGCGAAAAGGCTATCATCCCAAGTTGATTCGATGTTGATTGCGATGAAATTGATTCCGACCGGAGGGCAAGAATCGTGTCGAAGCCGCTCGTCCTGACCGTGATCGGCAGCGATCACCCGGGCATCGTCAATCTGCTGTCCGACGTCGCCCAGCGTTACGGCGCCAACTGGGTCGACAGCCGCATGGCGAGCCTGGTGGGCCAGTTCGCGGGCATCGTCCATTTCGAAGTGCCCGACCAGAATGCCGAAGCGCTCGCCGGCGCGCTGCGTGGGCTCGTCTCGTCGGGACTCCATGTGGCCATCGCCATCGGTGATGCGAGCGCGGGGTCGGGAACGCACCGGATCGTGCGGCTCGAGCTCACGGGGAACGATCGTCCCGGCATCGTGCGCGATCTGTCCGGCCGCCTGGCCGGACGCGGCGTCAGCATCGAGGAGCTCTTCACCGAGGTGGTCAGCGCGGCCATGTCGGCCGACCCGCTGTTCAGGGTCAAGGCGCGGCTTGCCGTGCCGGAGGCATTGAGCGACGCCGAACTGAAGCGTGAGCTGGAAGCGCTGGCGACCGAGATGATGGTCGACTTCGAATTCGAGCGGCGGGCGGGCGGTGCCGCGCCAGCCGCGCGCTAGGCAAAGTCCGCAGTCTCCGCGAGTTGCCGCAGGCGCGCGATGTTGGTCTCGATGCGCTGCAGGTATTCGTTCGGCCCGTCCGGGTACGGATGGCCCAGGAACGTGTGGAGGCCCCGGAGGTCGCCGTTGATCTTGGGCAGCACGTACTTCTCCCAGAAGACGGGAGTGTTGCGCATCAATTCCCCGGCGCTCTTGTAGGCGAACAGATGCGCCGAGCCCGCGGGGGCATGGCGGGCCGCCTCGGCGAATTCCTGGTACAGCACCGGCAGTTTCTCGATGTAGTCGGGCGCCGCCATCTGGCCGAGGAGGTCGGAGGTGGCGAGCGCATAGCCGAGGGTCCGTTCCTGCTCGCTCTGGAATTCGATTGCCTGCAGGTCCGTGCTGATGCCCGTGCAGTTGATCATGTTCTGCACCGCGCGCACTTCCGCGGGCGTGAACCCCTTGGGCGCAAGGAACGCCTCGGCAAAGGCCGCGCTGCGACCGACGTGGGCCGCCGTGTACTTCGCGCCGGTGCCCTCGGTATCGGAGCGTACCTTGAGGTAGCCGGTGTCGTGGAAGAGGATCGCCACGATTCCGAGCTCGAACGCCCGGATCGTCAGCCGCGGCGCGGCGTCGGCCGCGTGGAGGCCCTGCATCAGGCGCGCAAGGCAAAGCGCGCCCTGCAGGGTGTGCTCGAGATCGTGGTACCGGGCGTCGATCGGCAGGTAGTCGGGGTGCCCGCCGGCGAAGCACCGGGCCGTCCAGCCGAAAGCCGTCCGCACGAAATCGCCTGCTGTCGCGGGGAAGAGCGTTGCGTAGATCGAGTGAACTTCGTCCTCGACCGCAGCCGCATCCCTCGTGTCTATGGCGAGTGACATGGCGGCACTCTAATGGGTTTGCGCGGACTTTGCATCAGCCCGGCAAAACCGGTCTGTTGGCGGGGGGATAATTTGTCCGAGTCGGAATTCGACCTCAGGGCCACCGTCGCGGCGGGGTTGCTGCCCGCGAATTCTCCCGGCCGCGAGGGCAAATACAGCAACTCCTTGCCGACTTCGTCCGCTACGATCAGGCGGCGCCTGGCGTCAACCGCGGTCTGCGCGTTGCAGCCGGGACTGACGTGGAGGACCGTGACGCGGCGGGGCTTCATCGATGTGACGCGGCGCGTCCGTCTCGTCGAGAGCCACTGTGTGCGGGACGTCCCGTTGTACGCTTCGAGAATCAGGCGCGCCCGGCACTCGTTTGCGGAAAGCAGGCCGTTCCGGGACATAGCGCAGCAGGCAGCCAACGCCGCCCAGGGCCATCAACGGGTCGCAATGTTCCACCACCTCGACCGGGCAGTCCTGCTGTCCGGCCAGCCGCGCCAGCTCTTCCTTGGTATCGACGGGCTGGACCGCCGCTTTGCCGCACTCGGGGCAGGCGGCAGGGGTGTCAGGCTCGATTCGCATGGCACCGCAGCCAGCGCAGCGCCAGCCGTGCTCGAGCACGTGATCCCTGGCGATCAGGAGAACATCCACCCGGCGCTGGCGCAGGGCGTCGAGGCAGGCGGCCGCGCCCGCCGCCGCGAGGCCCTGGGTGCGGATGCCTTGCACGAATCGCGCGGCGACCGCCTGCGATTCCTGCTCCTCCCACTCGACGAACGACGACAGCGTTGCAGCCACGACATCGCCCTGGGTATGGCGGCCTGCCGCCGGGATGGTGTCCACCAGTTTCGTGGCCAGGGATTTGGGCAGCGCGCGCCGTATCTCCCCGGTCGCACGCGGCTCGCCCGCAAGAATCAGGTAGGTATGGCCACCCCGTGCCATGAGGCGCTTGAGCAACTCGATCTGCTCCTTGAGAAAGCATGACGTGCGCTCGCGGCGGTGACTGTCGTAGTGCTCCTTGGTCCACTCGCGGCCCACACGCTCGCGCAGTTCGGGCTTGTCGGTCCAGGCCTGCACCGTCACCGCGCCCAGGTCAACCTCCAGGATCCGCACCCGCGTCTGCGTCGCGAGCAGCACGACGTAGCGGTGATACGTATCCTTAAGTGCCATGAGATGAAAGAGGTTGGGCGTGGGATAGACCGCGATCCAGTCGGGCAGCGGCGCGGCGAACTGCATCGGCAGGAAGTAGGCGCCGGCGCGCACCGAGCGGCTGAACAAAGCCACCCCTTTGGTATCGGGTCGAATCTTCTCGTCCAGGTATCCCTCGATGCTGCGCATTGCCGTCGCGAAGTCGACGAGTGTGGCGTCCTTGAGGATGCTGCGGAGGGCCAAGGCACGGTCGGCGAGCACCTTGCGGTAGCCGGCTGCGCCCTGTTCCAGGTTGAGATAACAGCTCACGAATGGTGCTTCCGTCTCCTCGACGCAGGCCAGCGCGGCGATGTGGTGTCGAAGCCCGTCGAGCGTGGTCAGTGGTTCCATGCGCTGATCCGATCCCGTTGCGAAGGAATTCTTCACTCGTCGCCACCGCCCGTGCCCAGCAAGTGCAGCAGGCTGGTGAACAGGTTGAAGATCGAGACGTACAGCGTCACCGTCGCCATGATGTAGTTGGTCTCGCCGCCGTGAATGATCTGGCTCGTCTGGTAGAGAATCAGGCCGGCCATCAGCAGCACGAACACGGCCGACACCGCCAGGGAGAGTGCCGGCACTGCGAAAAAGATCGCCCCCAGGCCGGCCAGGAAGGCCACCACAATGCCCGTCATCAGGAAGCCGCCCATGAAGCTGAAATCCCTGCGGCTCGCGGTCGCGTAGGCGGACAAGCCGAGGAAGATCGCGGCCGTGCTGCCCATCGCCATCATCACCACCTGATGCCCGTTCGGCATCGCGAGGTAGTGGCTGATGACCGGCCCCAGCGTATAGCCCATGAAACCCGTCAGCCCGAAGACGGAAAGCAGCCCCCAGCCGCTGTCACGCAGCCGAGTCGTCAGGAAGAGGAGGCCGAAGTATCCGATCAACGTGATGACGATGCCCGGATGCGGGAGTCGCAGGGCCGCCGTCACGGCCGCCACGCCGGCGCTGAACAGCAGCGTCAGCGACAGCAGCCAATAAGTGTTCCTCAGTACGCGGTTGGAGGACAGGACCGGGGTAACGGCCCCGGCATCGCGGGTCAGGACAAGCGTTTCGGCAGGTTTCATCGTCAGACTCCCTCAGTTTTGGGACTTGCTCACGGCAAAGGCTTCGCCTGGCAGCGACTCGGGCGGCTTCGGCCTTGCCAGCCGCGCGTTCTGATGCCGACGGTCGATGCGCTTGGCGACATTGCGGCCGGCGCGTTGCGCCACCCGGTCGATCACCGCGTACAGATCGCCGCCGGCGTCCTCGATCAGGACCGGCGCCGCACGCTCCAGATGGACCTGCATCCGGCAGAACTTGTCCTCGCCGCCGCGCGGACCGTTGGCATCGCCCAGCCGGACCACCACCCGCATGATGCGGTCACTCGTTCGCGTGAGCGCAAAGCGCAGCCGCCGCTCGGTGTGATTCAGCAGCGCAGCGGTGAGCGGAAATCCCAGGCCCTGGACGTCGATTCGCATGCTTGGCTCCTCTTTGGTGGTGAAAAAGACAACGCGCCGATTCTGGGGGCGCCGGAATGTCGTGTAAATTCGATTTATCAACAACAAATACTCGAAAAAACAGAAACATTACGATGACGGACAGGCAGCCGGCGCCTCATATCCGGCGGCCGCGCTCATTGTGCTGCCCCTTCGCTTTGAGCAGCACGAAGT
>CAYGYQ010000134.1:0-9377 GCA_964354035.1 uncultured Bordetella sp. | reverse complement strand
GATGTTCGGCTTCGGCTATGCGCTGGTGCCGTTCTACGAGAAGATCTGCGAGGTCACCGGCCTGCGCAACATCGCGCGGGCCGATACGGTGCAGAACACCCAGATCGACACGACGCGTGCCGTGCGCATCGAGTTCGACTCCAACATCCGCAAGCTGCCATGGCAATTCAAGGCGTTAACGCCAGTGGTCGACGTGCATCCGGGCGAATTGCGTCAGGTGATGTTCGAGATCGTCAACGCCACCGACCGGCCGCTGACCGGACAGGCCATCCCGAGCTACGGGCCGCCGCATGCGGCGCAGTACTTCCGCAAGCTGGAGTGCTTCTGCTTCTCGCAGCAGACGCTGCAGCCCGGCGAGCGACGGCAGATGCCGGTCGTGTTCGTCGTCGACTCGGCGCTGCCGGCGGATGTCGCGACCATCACGCTGTCGTACACGTTTTTCGAAGTCGAGGGCGCAGGCAAGTCCTGATCAACCCGGCGGTTGCGCTCGCTGCGCCCCCGCCGGAACACCGAGAGGTTTCTCGCGATGAGCGCAGCACAGACCACCGCCGCCAAGCCGTACTACTTCGTACCGCAGCCTTCGTACTGGCCGCTCGTCGGATCGGTCGCGCTGTTCCTGCTCGGGATGGGCGCGGCGCTGTGGATGAACAGCGTCGCGGCCGGGCCCTGGCTGGTCGCAGCGGGCTTCGTGGTCCTGGTCGTGATGCTGTTCGGCTGGTTCGGCACGGTGATCGGCGAATCCGAGGCGCGCCTGTATAACAAGAAGGTGGACGCGTCGTTCCGCTGGAGCATGAGCTGGTTCATCTTCTCCGAGGTGATGTTCTTCGCCGCGTTCTTCGGCGCGCTGTTCTACATCCGAAACCTGTCGGTGCCCGACCTCGGCAGCCTGGGCTCGAAGCTCATCTGGCCCGATTACACCTCGGGCTGGCCGACGGTGGGCCCGTACATCAAGGAGCAGTTCACGCCGATGGGCGCGATCGGGATCCCGCTGCTCAACACGATCATCCTGCTCTCGTCCGGCTTCACGCTGACCATCGCGCACCATGCGCTCAAGGCCGGGCACCGCGGCGCGCTCAAGTTCTGGCTCGCCGCGACGATCGCGCTGGGCTTCACCTTCATCGGCTTCCAGGCCTACGAGTACTTCCACGCCTACAGCGCGCTCAACCTCAAGCTGACGACCGGCGTCTACGGCTCGACGTTCTTCATGCTGACGGGGTTCCACGGCGCGCACGTGACCATCGGCGCCATCATGCTGTCGGTGATGCTGGCGCGAGCGATCAAGGGCCATTTCGACAACGAGCACCACTTCGCCTTCGAGGCGACGGCGTGGTACTGGCACTTCGTCGACGTCGTGTGGCTGCTGCTGTTCGTGCTGGTTTACTGGCTCTGACGGGGCGCCGGCGCGCGCCCGGAAGGCAAGGCCGCGCGGGAAGCCGAGCGGTCCTGTTGCGCGGGCAAGCCCGCGCCTACGAAATCAAGTCGGTCCATGTGCGTGGGCGCCGGCTTGCCGGCGCGGCGGCGGACGCTGCGCCGCGACGGGTCAGCGCAGCCCGGTCGGGGCGATCCACCCGAGCTTGTAGGAAGCGACCAGGAACGCGACCAGTGCGGCGGACAGCGCCACGCGAATTCCCAGCGCCCTGACCATGCGCGTGCCCTGACCGCGATCGTGATAGAGATAATAGAGCGCCGAGAACAGGCTCGCGATTACCGCCACGAGGCCCGCGATGATGATGATCTTCACGCCGCTTGCTCCACCTGCCGAGTGTAGAGGATGCCGCCGCCGATGCCAAACCCGCTGAGCACCGCAGACGAACGGAGTCCGGAAGGGAGTCCGGCCGTTGCGCCCGGGCACCGGTTGCGCCCGCGCCTCGTGCCGACGGTCGCGGCGATCGCGGCGGTGGCCACGTGTGTGGCCGCCGGCAACTGGCAGCGGGACCGGATGCACGCGAAGGAAGCGCTGCGCGGGCAATACGACGCGGCGGCAACGGCGTCGCCGCTTGCGCTGGCGAGCCTGCCCGCCGCCAGCGATTGGCCGTCGCTGCGCTATCGCCCCGTCGTCGCCACCGGCGAGTTCCTGGCGGACCGGCAGATCTTCATCGACAACAAGGTGGCGGCCGGGCGTGCAGGCTTCCACGTCGTGACACCGCTCTCGCTTGCCGACGGTCGGGTCGTGCTGGTCAATCGCGGCTGGATCGCGCAGCAGGCCTCCCGGGCGGAGTTGCCGGATGCGCCGCCGCCGCCCGGCTTGGTGACGGTGCAGGGACGCATCGCGATCCCGGCGACGGGTTATCTGGAGCTGCAGCCGGAGACGACCACCGGTTCGATCCGGCAGAACCTCGATCCCGCGCGCTTTGCCGCGGCGACGGGTCTTGCCGCATTGCCCGCGGTGGTCGAGGCGACGGCGGCGCCCGTGCCCGACGACGGGCTTCTGCGTGACTGGCCGGCGCCGGATTTCGGCATCGAGAAGCACCGGATCTACATGGTCCAGTGGTACGCCTTCGCGCTGCTCGCGGCTGCGCTGTGGCTCTGGTTCCATCGCCCGCGAGCCGCCAGGGAGCGACATGACTGAGCAACCGACGCCCGTGGGGCCGAGCGCGCCGAATCCGCGTGCGCGCGGCGGCAAGCGCACGCTGCTGCTGATCGCCGCGGTCACGCTCGCGCCCGTCATCGCGTCCTATGCCGCGTACTACCTGTTTCCGCGCTCTCCCGCGGTCAACTACGGAACCCTGCTGCCGACCGCGCCCATCGAGGGCATCGAGGGAACGCGACCGGACGGATCGCCGTTCCGCCTCGAGGACCTGCGCGGGCGCTGGGTGCTGCTCGCGCTGGGGCGCGGCGATTGCGGTGCGCCCTGCGAGCGCAAACTCTATGCGACACGGCAGGCGCGCACGATGCAGGGCAGGGAGCAGGAGCGCGTCGTCCGGGCCTGGCTCGTCGTGGATGACGGGGAGCCCACTGCCGCGCTGCTCGCGCAGCACCCGGGACTCGTCGTCGTCCGCGTTGCGGAAGCCGTGCCGGCCAGGTTTCCCGGGGGTGCCGACGCGCTTTATCTGCTCGATCCACTCGGCAATCTCGTGCTGCGCTACCCCGACGATCCGGACATCAAGGGCCTCGCCAAGGACCTGACACGGCTGCTCAAGGCGTCGCGGATCGGGTGAGCGACGCACTGTTGTCCTCGGTCGATGGTAAAATCACCGGTTCCGGGGACGCGGCTCCCCGCCCCTGCGGCCGCTGATCACGCCTGCCTCTGCGCTTGACGACACTCGCCCTTGCCGAGAACCGGCTGAAGCATTTTCTCGCGCTGACGAAGCCGCGCGTGGTGTCGCTGATCGTCTTCTGCGCGGTCATCGGCATGTTCCTCGCGACGCCGGGGCTGCCGCCGGCCGGCGTCGTGTTCTTCGCCACGATCGGCATCGCGCTCGTGGCCGGCGCCGCTGCGGCGTTCAATTGCCTGGTCGAGCAGAAGATCGACGCGCTGATGGCGCGCACGCGACGGCGGCCGCTACCCAGCGGCGAGCTGACGGCGCTCTCGACGCTCGTCTTCGCCGGCCTCGTCGGCGGCCTGGGGCTCGCGCTGCTGCACGCCTGCGTCAACGCGCTGACGATGTGGCTGACGCTCGCGACCTTCGTCGGCTACGCCGTCGTCTACACGGTGCTGCTGAAGCCCGCCACGCCGCAGAACATCGTGATCGGCGGCGCGTCGGGTGCGATGCCGCCGGTGCTGGGCTGGGCGGCCGTGACCGGCGACGTCGGGCCGGAACCGCTCATCCTGTTCCTGATCATCTTCATCTGGACGCCGCCGCACTTCTGGTCGCTCGCGCTCTACCGCGTCAGGGACTATGCGAATGCCGGGCTCCCGATGCTGCCGGTGACGCACGGCCGGCGCTACACGCAACTGCAGATCGTGCTCTACACCTGCGCGCTCGTCGCCGTGACGCTGCTGCCGTACGCGATCCGCATGAGCGGCGAGCTCTACCTCGTCGCGGCACTGGCGCTCGGCGGTGTCTTCCTCCTCTACGCGGTGCAGCTCTACCGCGACTACAGCGATCTCCTGGCGCGCGCGACGTTCAAGTACTCGATCTTCTATCTCGCGGCGCTGTTCTCGGCGCTGCTGATCGACCACTACTGGCGCTGATGCGCAGGGCGGGGAAAGGCGCGATCGTTCTGGTGGCGTTGACGCTGGCGCTTGCCGGCTGCAGCCCGGACGGTCCGCAGTTCAAGGCTTCCGACATCACCGGCACGACGTTCGGCCGCGATTTCGCGCTCACCGACCATACCGGCAGGCCGCGTACGCTGGCGGATTTCCGCGGCAAGATCGTCGTGCTGTTCTTCGGCTACACGCAGTGCCCCGACGTCTGCCCGACGACGCTGTCGACGCTGGCCGAAGCGATGCGGCGCCTCGGTCCCGACGCAGCCCGGGTGCAGGTGCTGTTTGTAACGATCGATCCGGAGCGCGATACAGCGGAACTCCTGTCGCACTACGTGAGCGCCTTCAACCCGTCGTTCCTGGGCCTTTGGGGCGATGCCGACGCCACCGCCCGCACGGCCAAGGAATTCAAGATCCTCTACCAGAAGCAGCCAGGCCGGACGCCCGCAACCTATACGATGGATCACTCGGCCGGGTCATTCGTATTCGATGCCGAAGGCCGCCTGCGCCTGTACGTCGGGCATGGACAGGACGCGGAGTTCTTCGTGCACGACATCCGCGAATTGCAGCGCAAGCGCTAGCGCCGGACACGGCTGCCGTTGCCGGGTCGGGGCGTGCGCCGGCGGCCTGCCGGGCATCGCGGCCGGGCCTACCGCTTCGCTTCGATCAGCTCGATCTTGTAGCCGTCGGGATCCTGGACGAACGCGATGACGGTCGTGCCGCCTTTCACGGGGCCCGCTTCGCGCGTTACGGCGCCGCCGAAGGTTGCCGCGGCGGCACGCACCGCGGCGCAGGTCGCCGCCGCGTCGGCCACTTCGATGGCGAGGTGACCGAACCCGGTGCCGAGGTCGTAGACGTCGACGCCGTAGTTGTACGTGAGCTCGAGCACCGCGCCGTGCGCTTCGTCGCCGTAGCCGACGAAGGCCAGCGTGTACTTCTGCTCGGGCCGGTCGGTCGTGCGCAGGAGCTGCATGCCGAGCACGCGAATGTAGAAATCGACCGCGCGCTTGAGGTCACCCACGCGCAGCATCGTGTGCAGCATTCGCATTGCTCAATCCTCCGTCGGGCAGTTCAGAACTCGGCGAGCTCGAAGTCATCCTTGCGCGCCCCACATTCGGGGCACGTCCAGTTCGGCGGCACGTCTTCCCACTTCGTTCCCGGCGGGATGCCTTCGTCGGGTGCGCCGGCCGCCTCGTCGTAGATCCAGCCGCAGATGAGGCACATGTATTTTTTCATGGGGGAGGGGTCATTGGAGTAAAATCCCCCAATTCTAGCAAGCGCGCCGCGTTTCGCGCGAACGCTGCGGCTACCTTTGTTTCGAGCCACCGGCCGCCCAGCCATGCCCGCCGACACCGCACCCGCGTTTCCTCCCATCGTGCTGACGTTCGCCGCGTCGGACCCGTCAAGCGGTGCCGGCCTGCAGGCCGACCTGTTGACCTGCGCGAGCATGGGCTGCCACCCGTTGTCGGTGGTGACGGCGATCACCGTGCAGGACACTCGCGGCGTCGAGGGCGTGCTGGCGCTGGACGCCGAGTGGGTGGCCGACCAGGCGCGCTGCCTGCTCGAGGACATGCCGGTGGACGCGTTCAAGATCGGCGTGCTGGGCAGCGTCGAGAGCATTGCCGCTGTCGCCGAGATCATTGCCGATTATCCCGACGTCCCGCTGGTGCTCGACCCCGTGCTCACGTCGGGCCGCGGTGACGAATTCGCATCCGACGAGATGATCGACGCCATCCGCGAATTGCTGTTGCCGCACACCACGATCCTGACGCCGAACAGCATCGAGGCGCGAAGACTGGCCGATGGCGACGATGACGACGCGCCGCTTGCCATCTGCGCGGAGCGGCTGATCGGCATGGGTGCGCAATACGTGCTCATCACCGGCACGCACGAGGCCACGGCGGAGGTCGTCAACACGCTGTACGCGAAAAACGGCGTCGTGCGCAGCGACACCTGGGCCCGTTTGCCTGGCAGCTACCATGGCTCCGGTTGCACGCTGGCATCCGCCATTGCCGCCATGCTCGCCAACGGGCTCGATCTGCCCGATGCGGTGCGCGAGGCGCAGGACTACGTGTGGCAGACGCTGAAGAGCGCGTACCGGCCGGGCATGGGCCAGTTCATCCCCGATCGGCTGTTCTGGGCGCGGGAGGACGCGGCCACGCCCGGGGACGACACCGCGGCACCACCCGCTGCCGATGCCCGCAGCCGTCATTGACGACGCGGCCGTCGTCCGGCGCGCCCGCGCTCGGCGTCTCGTCGGGCTCTACGCGGTGACGCCGGACCTCGCGGACACGGCGGATCTCGTCGCCCGCGTCGAAGCCGCGCTCGCGGGCGGCGCCGGCGCGATCCAGTACCGGAGCAAAGGCGCCACCGCCGTGCTGCGATCCAGGCAGGCCGAGGCGCTCGCCCGCATCAGCGCCAAGCGCGGAGCGCTGTTCATCGTCAACGACGACGCCGCGCTCTGCGCCGCCGTGGGTGCGGACGGCGTGCACCTTGGCGAGGCGGACGGCAGCGCTGCCGCGGCGCGCGCGATCGTCGGCCCCGAGCGCATCATCGGCATTTCCTGTTACAACGATTTCGCGCTGGCCGAAGCTGCGGTGGCCGCCGGCGCGGACTACGTCGCGTTCGGCAGCTTTTTCCCGTCGAGGGTGAAGCCGGAGGCCCGGCGTGCCGACGTGGCGCTGCTCGCGCGTGCCGGGACGCTGGGCGTGCCGGTGGTCGCGATCGGCGGCATCACCGCGGAGAATGCGGGAAGTCTGGAGCGCGCCGGGGCGCAAGCGGTCGCCGTGATCTCGGCGGTGTTCGATGCGCCGGACGTGGCAGCCGCCGCGCGAGCGATCGCCGGACGCTGGGGGCGGTCGCGCCCGCCGGGTTGACGGTACTGCGATTGCCGCTGGCGCGCGCCGCCCGAACGAAAAACGCAACTTTGCCATCAGGATGATCATGAGTCGCAACGAGGAACTTTTTGCCCGAGCCCAACGCACGATTCCGGCCGGCGTCAACTCGCCGGTCCGCGCCTTCCGCTCGGTCGGCGGCGCGCCACGCTTTATCACGCGCGGCGAGGGCGCCTGCCTGTGGGACGCCGACGGCAAGCGCTACATCGACTATGTCGGTTCCTGGGGACCGGCGATCCTCGGTCACGCGCACCCGGCGGTTGTCCGCGCCGTGCAGGAAACGGCGCAGCGCGGGCTGTCGTTCGGCGCGCCGACGGAGATCGAAATCGAGATGGCCGAGACGCTCTGCCGCCTCCTGCCGTCGCTGGAGATGGTGCGCCTCGTGTCGTCCGGAACGGAAGCCACGATGACGGCCCTGCGGCTTGCGCGCGGCTTCACCGGACGCAGCAAGATCGTCAAGTTCGAGGGTTGTTATCACGGGCACGGCGACAGCCTGCTGGTGAAAGCGGGATCGGGTGCGCTGACCTTCGGCCAACCGTCATCGGCAGGCGTGCCGCCGGCGATCGCCAACGAGACGATCGTGCTGCCGTACAACGACCTCGCCGCGGTGGAGGCCGCGTTCGCCGCGGGCGGTGGCGACATCGCCTGCATCATCGTCGAGCCGATCGTCGGCAACATGAACCTCATCATGCCGCGCGAGGGCTTCCTGTCGGGACTGCGTGCGGTGTGCGATCGCCACGGGGCCGTGCTGATCTTCGACGAGGTGATGACGGGCTTTCGCGTGCACCCGCGCGGCGCGCAGGGGTTGTTTGGCATCACGCCGGACCTCACCACGCTGGGCAAGGTGATCGGCGGCGGCATGCCGGTGGGCGCCTTCGGCGGCAGGCGCGCGATCATGGAAAAGATCGCGCCGCTGGGCCCGGTCTACCAGGCAGGGACCCTTTCCGGCAACCCGGTGGCGGTGGCCGCGGGCCTCGCGACGTTGCGCGAAATCGAAGCGCCCGGTTTTCACGATCGGCTGGCGGGCGTGACGAAATCGCTTACCGATGGCATGGCGGCCGCGGCGCGGCGCGCCGGCGTGCCGTTTGCCGCGCAGTCGGCAGGAGGGATGTTCGGCCTCTATTTCGCGCCCGCGGTCCCCGACACCTACGACGCGGTGATGGCGTCCGACAAGGATCGGTTCAACCGCTTCTTTCACGCGATGCTGGATGCCGGCGTATATTTCGCGCCTTCCGCCTTCGAGGCGGGATTCGTCAGTGCGGCGCATAGTGCCGCCGATATCACGGCGACGTTGGCGCACGCCGACAAGGCTTTCGCCGCGATCCGCTGATACGCCGTGCTCCGGCGCCCGCGTTTCGCGCGCCGGGCCGCACCGACGACGTCAGCCGCGGCCGAATCCGTCGGGTGGCGGCGACGATCTCGCTCCGGACCGTCGGGCGACGACGACAGTTTGCCGGAGGAAACGCACGCAAAGCCTTGATTCGTCCAGCTAAACGAGGATTGAGACGAGGTCGACGTGCTATCATCTTCCGAGCTCTTCCTGCCTGAAAGACACGGTGAACGAATTCGAGTCCATGCGCATCGGCGAGATCCTGATCGCCCGCGGCAAGTTGGACGCCGCCGGCGTCGAGCGCGCCTTGCGGCTGCAGCAGGAGGGTGGCGAAAAGCTCGGCTCGCTCCTGGTCACGCTCGGGCTCTGCGCACAGCGCGACGTCAGCGAGGCGCTCGCGGCGCAGCTTGGCCTGCAGCTGGTCGATGCCGCCGGCTACCCTGAATTCCCGATCATGGAAGAGCGGATCTCGCCGCGCTTTCTGCGCGAGGCGCACGCGCTGCCGTTGAAGGAAGACGAGCGCGAGCTCGCGCTCGCGATGGCCGATCCTACCGACGCCTACACGATCGGCGCCTTCCGGATGGCGACCGGCCGCGAGGTGAAGCCGCTGGTCGCGATTCCCTCCGAACTCGACGCCGCGCTCGAGCGCCTCTACGGCGCCGGGCGCACGGCCGTCGGCCAGATCGTCGGCGATGTCGAGCAGCGTGACGAGCTCGCGTTCGATGCCGACGTGCAGCAGCTGAAGGACCTCGCGTCCGAGGCGCCGGTGATCCGGCTCGTCTCGCTCATCATCACCAACGCGCTCGACGCACGGGCGTCCGACATCCACATCGAGCCGTTCGAGAACAGGCTCGCGGTCCGGTACCGGATCGACGGCGTGCTGCACGAGGTGGAGTCGCCGCCGCGCCGCTTCTCGGCGGCGGTGATCTCGCGGGTCAAGATCATGGCGAACCTCGACATCGCCGAGCGCCGGCTGCCGCAGGACGGGCGCATCCGGCTGCGCGTT
>CAYGYQ010000133.1:1135-9491 GCA_964354035.1 uncultured Bordetella sp. | reverse complement strand
TCCGGCGCGATCACCGTGTCGCACCTGCGCTTCGGCCCCAAGCCCATCGAGTCGACGTACCTGATCGACCGGGCCGATTTCATCGCCTGCCACCAGTTCGAGTTCATGGAAAAGCTCGACGTGCTGGCGCTGGCCCGCCCGGGCGCGACCTTCCTGCTGAACAGCCCCTACGGCCCCGACGAGGTGTGGGACAAGCTGCCGCGCGAGGCGCAGGAAACCATCCTGACCAGGAAACTCAGGTTCTACGTCGTCGACGCGCTCGCCGTGGCGCAGAAGGCGGGCCTCGCCGGACGCATCAACACGGTGACGCAGGCCTGCTTCTTCGCGATCTCGGGCATCCTGCCGCGCGAGGAAGCCATCGCGAAGATCAAGGACGCGATCCGCAAGACCTACGGCAAGCGCGGCGAGAGTGTGCTCACCCGCAACTTCGCCGCGGTCGATGCCTCGCTGGCGGCGCTCTCCGAGGTGGCGCTGCCCGGCCGCGCCGACTCGCGGCTGGCGCGCCGGCCGGCGGTCGCCCGCGCGGCGCCTGATTTCGTGCAGCGCGTGACGGCGATGATGCTGGACGGCAAGGGCGACCTGCTGCCGGTCTCGGCCATGCCGATCGACGGCACCTTCCCGACCGGCACCACGCAGTGGGAAAAGCGCAGCATCGCGCAGGAGATCCCGATCTGGGACGAGACCATCTGCACGCAATGCGCGATCTGCCCGCTCGTGTGTCCGCATGCGGCGATCCGCATGAACGTCTTTACTGCCGAGGAGATGAAGCGCGCGCCGGCAGGCTTCAAGGCCGTGCCCTGGGCGCGCAAGGACGGCGGCGCGCTGGACGGCATGATGTACAGCCTGCAGGTCGCCCCCGACGACTGCACGGGCTGCGGCATCTGCGTCGACGTCTGCCCGACGCGCAGCAAGACCGCGGTCAAGCACAAGGCGATCAACATGGCGCCGAAGCTCGATCACCTCGACGCCGAGCGCGTGAACTACGAGTTCTATTTGAGCCTGCCCGAGGTGCGTCCGCCGATGGACAGCATCGATGGCCTGCGCGGATCGCAGTTGCGTCAGCCGTTGTTCGAATACTCGGGCGCGTGCTCGGGCTGCGGCGAGACGCCGTACCTGAAGCTGCTGTCGCAACTCTACGGCGACCACCTGGTGATGGCCAATGCCACCGGCTGCTCGTCGATCTACGGCGGCAACCTGCCGTCAACACCGTGGTCGCAGAACGCCGCCGGCCAGGGCCCGACCTGGGCCAACAGCCTGTTCGAGGACAATGCGGAGTTCGGCCTCGGGATGCGGCTGGGGCTCGATGCGCAGCGCGACCTGGCGCAGATGCTGGTGCGCGAGCTGCGCGGAGAGATCGGCGACCCGCTGGCCGCGGAGCTGCTCGAATCGCGGCAGGACAATGACGAGCAGATCCGGCTGCAGCGCGAACGCGTCAAGCGGCTGAAGGCGATCCTGACCGCGCTCAAGTCGCCCGAAGCCGCGCGGCTGCTGGCAGTGGCCGACAGCCTGGTCGTGCGCAGCGTCTGGATCATCGGCGGCGACGGCTGGGCCTACGACATCGGCTACGGCGGGCTCGACCACGTGCTGGCCTCGGGCCGCAACGTCAACATCCTGGTGCTCGACACGGAGGTCTACAGCAACACCGGCGGCCAGGCATCGAAGTCCACGCAGCGCGGCGCGGTGGCCAAGTTCGCGGCCGCCGGCAAGGCGTCGGGCAAGAAGGACCTCGGCATGATCGCCATGGCCTACGGCAACGTCTACGTGGCGCAGGTGGCGATGGGCGCCAACCCGGTGCAGACGGTGCGCACGTTCCAGGAGGCCGCCGCATGGGACGGCCCGTCGCTGATCATCGCCTACAGCCACTGTATCGCGCACGGCATCGACATGACCACCGGCATGAGCCACCAGCGCGATCTGGTCAAGAGCGGCTACCTCACGCTGTACCACTACGATCCGCGCCTGGGCATGGGCGGCGCCGACCAGCCGCTGAAACTCGATTCGCGCAAGCCGACGCTGCAGCTCGAGCAGATTGCTATGAAGGAAGGTCGCTATGCGATGCTGGCCCAGTCCGACCCTGCCCGGTCGAAGCAGCTGATGAAGTCTGCGCAGCACGACGCCAACGCGCGCTGGCAGCTCTACGAGCAGCTGGCTGGCGTGCACCGCGTGGTGAGCGAGGACGGCCATGCCGACAACGCCGCCGCCGGGACCGCCGCTGCGCCGGCGGCACCCGCCGCGACCGGCGACAACAAACCCGCCGCGACACCTGCGCAGGAGTCAACATCATGAGCGTCGATCTTCGCACCCGTTATCTCGGCCTCGAGCTGAAGCATCCGATCGTGGCGTCGGCCTCGCCGCTGACGAGCTCGATCGACAGCCTGAAGCGCCTGGAGGCCGCCGGCGTGGCGGCCGTCGTGCTGCCGTCGTTGTTCGAGGAGCAGATCGATCATGACGAGATGGCGGCGCACAATCTGATGATGTACGGCGCCGAGCTGTCGCCGGAGGCGCACGGCTTCTTCCCGGAGATGCAGAACTACCGTACGGGACCCGACCAGTACCTGAAGCTGATTGCCGACGCCAAGCAGGCGCTTTCGGTGCCGGTGATCGCCAGCCTCAACGGCCACACTCCTGGCGGCTGGACCACCATCGCGCGCCAGCTCCAGGATGCCGGGGCGGACGCGATCGAGCTCAACGTCTACTTCCTCGCCGCCAGCGTGGACGACAGCAGCACCGAGGTCGAGCAGCGTTATGTCGACCTGGTCCACTCGGTCACACGCCAGGTGAGCCTGCCGGTCGCCGTGAAGGTCGCGCCCTATTTCAGCGCCATGGCCAACATGGCGGCGCGGCTGACGAAGGCCGGTGCGTCCGGGCTGGTGCTCTTCAACCGGTTCCTGCAGCCTGACATCGTGCTCGAGGAGCTCGAGGTTTCGCCGCACCTGGTGCTGTCCACGTCCGACGAACTGCGCCTGGCGCTGCGCTGGATCGCCATCCTGCGGGGCCGCGTGGATGCCAGCCTGGCCGCCACCGGTGGCGCGCACACGCCCGACGACGTGCTGAAGCTGCTGCTGGCAGGCGCCGATTGCGTCATGCTGGCAAGCAGCCTGCTCACCAAAGGCCCGAACCACGTCGGTACAATAACGCGGGGCGTGCAGGACTGGCTGACCGAGCGCGAATATGCGTCGGTGGCGCAGATGAAGGGTTCGCTGTCCCAACAGTCCTGCCCAGATCCGGGCGCCTTCGAGCGCGCCAATTACATGAAGGCGCTGCAGTCCTACTCGAGCGAGTTCGCCTAGTAGCCCGCAGCAAGCCCTTCGCACCCGGCTTGACGACGACAACAAGGAGACCCGAATGGCACTGATCATCAACGAGGACTGCACCGCATGCGACGCCTGCGTGGAGCCATGCCCCAACAAGGCCATCACCGCCGGCTCGCCGCTCTACGTGATCGATCCGGCGAAATGCACCGAATGCGTCGGTGCGCATGACGAGCCGCAGTGCATCACGGTGTGTCCCGCGGACTGCATCGTTCCCGACCCCAATAACAAGGAGACGCAGGAAGAGCTGCTGGCGAAGTACGCGAGCCTGCACGGCTGAGCTGAACCGCCCCGCCGCGCGCGGCGGGGCGCCGCTGATCGCGATCAGGGCAGCGTCATCCCCACCGTCCACAATATGCCGGCCGTGCCGAACAGGACCATCTCGCCGCAGAAACGCCGGTAGCAGTAGCCGACCGCCGGCACGATACCCGGAGCGAAGCCCGAATCGTTGTACGGGATCTTGTTCTGGTACTCGCCGGAATAGCCGTGCAGAACGCCCGCGGCGACCTTGATGTAGAACTCCGGCACCGATTCGACCGGCCGCCACAGGAGGCCGCCGAAGACGAACTGCGACGACTGTCCGAACGAATTATCGAACACCGCAGCACCGACGAGCACCTGGCCCTCGAGCCAGCGCTGCGGCAGCCGCCATTCACCGTAGACCAGCGCCTGCGTGTTGTCGTGCTCCGGATCGGAACTGAAATGGACCGTGGCGACGCTGGTCTGGATGTAGAAGCGGTCGGTGCGCCAGGGCTCCGGCGCGTCCCAAGGCGACGGGGTTTCGGTGCGGGCCGTGTCGGGCGCAGGTGGCGATACAGCCGTTTGCGCCAACGCGGTTGTGGCGAGCGGACCGCCCGCGGCGAGCAGTGTGAGCACCAGCATTCTGACCGCCAGCGCGGGCGATCCGCGTTCCGGGCGTCGCGGAGACGCCCAGGAAGACCGCAACGCCGCGGCCGACCCGCATCGGGAAGTGGTGGACATGACACCTCGAGAAAAATAAGCGGCACATTAACACAGGCGCCGGCAGGCCCCTGCGGTCGCCGCCGAGCGAGGAGCGATCGCGGAGCGCCGTCGTGGTCGCCGTCACCGCGACGACGTCTGCCACACGAGCCGCGCCTCGAACCCGTGCCGCCGCCCCTCCGGCGGACTGCTCAGCACGAGCTTCGCCCCCATGCGTCTGGCCAGCGTATCGACGATCGAAAGGCCGAGGCCGGCACCGCTCTGCGCGGCCCCCGCACCACGGGCGAATCGCTTCGTCAGCGACGGGAGCTCGGCCGGAGCAACGCCGGGGCCATCGTCGATCACCGCCAGCGACACCGCTTCGCGTGTCCCGGCGCAGGTGACCCGGATGAAGGACCCGCCCGCGCCGTGAACAAGGGCGTTTTCCACAAGATTGCGCAGCGCGAGTCCGATCGCGTCGAGGTCCCCGCGCACGCCCACAGGCGCCGCCTGCGCAATGATGCTGCGCCCCCGCAGCCGGGGATTACGGCTGAACTCGTCGACGGTGAGCTGGATGACTTGTGCCAGGTCGACCCACTCGTCGGCCAATGCCTGCGCGCCATCCGCGCGTGCCAGCGCGAGCAGCCGCTCGGCGAGGCGTGCCAGGCGGGAGAGCGCGTCGACCAGCGCGCCGGCCGGTTCCCGCAACGCGGTTTCTTCCGCCCTTGCGGCCAGCAGTTGCGCCTGCGCGAGTGCCGCCGCGATGGGGGTGCGCAACTCGTGGGCGCTGTTGTAGGTGAAGCTGCGCTCGGCTTCGAGTGCAGAGGCGAGCCGCGCGAGCAGGTGGTTCGTGGCCTCGACCGCCGGACGCATTTCGGTCACCACGCCATCGAGCGGGAGCAATCCAAGCGCCTGGGGATCCTGGCGCGAGACCGCGTTGGCCGTCCGCCGGACCTGCTGCACAAGCGAGTGCGAGGCGCGAAACAGGATGAACACCGCGAACGCAAGCAGGGCCGCCAGTGGCACGGTCAGCCACACCAGCGACTTCACCAGCGCCTCGCGCCGTTCGGCCAGTGGGTCGGCAAGCTGGAGGAAATGCCCGTGCTCGCGGTCCTCGAGCGTCAGCACGCGCCACGCGTCGACATCGTTGAAGCCCGGCGCCAGCGAAATGCCGAGCAGCTCGGGCGGCGCATTGCTCGAGCGCAGGAGCATCTGCCCGGACCGGTCGCGGATCTGATACACGAGCCGCTCGTGGGGCGGGATCGCATGCGACGCTGGCGTCGCTTCGCCGAGCAGCGCGGCCGTCACCAGCGGATCGTCGATGTGCCTGACCACAGTCATCAGGATCATGCCGCTCTCCTGCAGCTCATCGTCCGATTTCTCGTCGATAAGGTGTTTCAGCACGACCCCGCTGCCCAGGACTCCCGTGAGCCACAGCACGGTGAGGCCGACGAGCAGGCTGCGCGTCAGCCGCTCCGTCACCGAGCCCGGCCGCCGGAACACCATCAACCCGTCTCCGGCACAGCGTGCCCGGCGGCACCCCACTGGTAGCCGAAACCGCGCACGGTCCGGATCGCATCGCGGCCCAGCTTGCGCCGCAACCGGGAGACATAGACCTCCACCACGTTGCTGCCCACGTCGTCGTCGAGCGTGTAGATCGAACTCTCCAGCTGCTGCCGGCTCAGCACGCGGCGCGGGTTCTGCGCGAGCTCGACGACGAGCGCGTATTCGAGTGCCGTGAGTTCGACCGGCATGCCCGCGAGCCGCACCTCGCGCGCGGCAAGGTCCACGGTGAGCGCGCCCTGCTCGATCTGCGGCGAGCTTCGGCCCGAGCGCCGTCGGGCCAGCGCACGAACGCGCGCCGCCAGCTCGGGCAGGTCGAACGGCTTGACGAGATAGTCATCGGCGCCGGCGTCGAGTCCGCGCACGCGATCCGACAACCGGTCCCGCGCCGTGAGAATGAGCACCGCCGGCGACTCCGCCTGTCGCAAGAATAGCGGCAGCAGCGAGAGGCCATCGCCATCCGGCAGTCCGAGATCGAGCGCGATCACCGCGTAGTCGCCGGGAAGGCACGCCCGCGCGGCCTTCAGGCTGGCGACCCAATCGACGGCGTACGATTCCCGCGCCAGG
The DNA here is from genome assembly GCA_964354035.1 of uncultured Bordetella sp. Lineage (GTDB taxonomy): Bacteria > Pseudomonadota > Gammaproteobacteria > Burkholderiales > Casimicrobiaceae > CAIWHR01. Next base: position 3,111 of record CAYGYQ010000133.1, on the reverse strand, counting down.
TAGTCCCGAACCGCCGCTCCGAGGGTCGGATCATCTTCCACGACGAGAATTCGCATCCACGTAGCGTACGGCAATTGGCACCGGGCGGCAAAGCACGCTGCCACGCGTACCGCGTCACGAGCGCACCGGTTACCGGCAGCAAAGCCGTCGCCCGAGGCGCCGGGGCCATTCCGCCTTCGTTCAGCTTCGGTTCAGATTTCGGGTGTAGATTTGGACGAGGACCACGGGGGACTTGCAAATGCAAACTGGATTTCCGAGGCCGCAATTCTCGGCCATTGCCGCGCTCGCGCTCGCCTTGGTCTCCTGTGCGACCGCTTGGGCAATGCCGCCTTACCAGGACGAACTCTTCGCGCGATATCCCCGTGCCGCGAGCTCCCTGTCGCAATGCGTGGCCTGTCACGACGACGGTTCAACCTCCTCGCTGAACGCGTTCGGCATCGCGTTCCTGAACAACGGCCTTGCCCTCAATGCCACCCTTGAAGCACTCGATTCCGACGGCGACGGCGTCACCAATGGGGTAGAGCTCACGGCCTCACCCGCCACAGCCCCCGGTGATCCGAAATCGAAGCCCGGCTCCACCGGTGCGCCACCCACGCCAACCATACCAACCACGCCGACCACGCCGACCACGCCGCCCGTCCCCCCGGCAGCAACGGATGGCGCGACACTCTACGCCAACCACTGTGCGGCCTGCCACGGGGCGCTTGCCGGTTCGAACAAGGGCGGGGCAACCCTGGCTCGGATGCAGAATGCGATTTCCGGCAATGTCGGTGGCATGGGATTCCTTTCGACCCTGTCGACCGCGCAATTGCAGGCCATCGCGTCGGCACTTGCACGAGCAACGCCGACTTCGTCGCTCAACTACACCGGGATGTGGTGGAAGCCCACCGAATCGGGCTGGGGCATCAACGTCAACCATCAGGGCGACATTGTGTTCGCGACGTTGTTCACCTACGACGAGAGAGGCGCGCCGCTGTGGGTGATGATGACCGGCCTGCTGCAAGCCGACGGCCGGACCTATGCTGGCGATCTCTACCGGGTCAGTGGTCCCGCCTTCAACGCGCAGCCGTTCACTCCGATCACCGCCGCCAATCTTTTCAAGGTCGGCACGATGGCGCTGACCTTCTCCTCCGCGAGCACCGCGGCCCTCTCCTACACCTATCAGGGTGCGGCCGTTTCCAAGGACATCGTGCCGCAGGTCTTCGGAACCGCGGCGGCGAGTTGCAGCGCCACGACTGGCAGCCGGGCTGGCCTCACCAACTACCAGGATATGTGGTGGAACCCGGCGGAGTCCGGCTGGGGCGTCAACATCGTCCACCAGAACAGCACGCTCTTCGCCACGCTGATGACCTACGACCTCGCGGGCAGCAACCTGTGGCTGGTGATGTCGGCGGGATTGCCGCAGTCCGACGGGTCGTATCTGGGGGACCTATACCGGGTCAACGGCCCGGCGTTCAACGCGCAGCCCTTCACGCCGATCACAGGCGCGAACCTCGCCCAGGTCGGCACGATGCGATTCACCTTCACCGACGGCATTACCGGCACGCTCGCTTACACAGTCAATGGCGTTCCGGTATCGAAGTCGATCACGCGGCAGGTGTTCGCGACCCCCGTTCCCGCCTGCTCGTCACCCATTCAGCCGCTGGTGAACCAGCCGGTGGACGGGCCGACACTCTATGCAAACCACTGCGCAGCCTGCCACGGTTCGCTCGCGAGCTCGACCAAAGGCGGTGCGACCCTGACGCGGACACAGAGTGCGATCGGCGGCAATGTCGGCGGCATGGGGTCGCTGTCGACCCTGTCCACGATCCAGCTGCAGGCCATCGTGTCGGCATTGGCGTCGGTGGCGCCGCCCACGCCGCCCGTCACAACGGACGGCCCGACGCTCTACGCAAACCACTGCGCGGCCTGCCACGGCGCACTCGCGAGCTCGACCAAAGGCGGTGCGACCCTGACGCGGACACAGAGTGCGATCG
>CAYGYQ010000133.1:0-1035 GCA_964354035.1 uncultured Bordetella sp. | reverse complement strand
CCCTGTCCACGATCCAGCTGCAGGCCATCGTGTCGGCATTGGCGTCGGTGGCGCCAGCGCCCTCGCCGACTTGCGGCAGCTGCCACGGACTTCCCCCGAGGACAGGCGAGCACGGGGAGCACAAATCGCGATCGTGCAGCACCTGCCACGGTGCGGGCTACAGCTCGACCACGGTGAACCCCCTCACCCACAACAACGGGATCAAGGATCTGGTCGCGACCATCGGCTGGAGCGCGACGAGTCGCAGCTGCACCAACTCCTGCCACGGCAAGCAGTCCTGGTAGTTCGCTGGCGTGGGGGCCCTGGCAGTGGCTCTGTCTGCTGCAGTTCCTGGCCCGGCTGCATGATCGGTAGACCCGACGCAGACCGGACACACGGATTTGAGCACTGGATGAACTGTGGCACGGTGACCGCGATTGACGGGTCTCCTGACGCAAAGCCTGCCTGCCCCTCGGTCTCAACGGTCACCTTGCGCGGTTCCTCGACTCGCCTCAGGGCCGTTGCTATCGCATTTGGCGCGGATCGCCAAACCTATGCACTCGATTCCGGGATTGGCATCCGGTGGCTATTATCGACCCGATTAGGAGAATCAATTTGATCTATCGGCACACGAACTCCAAACTGGTACGAGAGTCAGGTACGGACGACCCAAGGAGAGAACGATGTCAAACGAAGCAAAGTGCCCGTTCCCGGGCAGTGCTGGCGAACACACCCGGGCGGGTGGCGCCCGAACAAACGCAGACTGGTGGCCCGATCAGCTGAACCTGAAGATATTGCACCAGCACTCCCCACTGTCCAATCCCATGGGCGAGGCGTTCAACTACGCCGAGGAGTTCAAAAGTCTCGACCTGAATGCCGTAATCAAGGACCTCAATGCCTTGATGACGGATTCGCAGGCGTGGTGGCCCGCGGACTACGGCCACTATGGGCCGTTCTTCATCCGTATGGCGTGGCATAGCGCAGGCACGTACCGGATCGCTGATGGTCGCGGCGGCGCGGGCTCTGGAACCCAGCGCTTTGCGCCCCTCAACAGCT
>CAYGYQ010000132.1:0-9498 GCA_964354035.1 uncultured Bordetella sp. | reverse complement strand
CGGCGCATCGGCGCGCCGTTGTAGCAACGCGTCCTCCGCGGCGACGCGCAAGAAAGAGCCGGCCTTCGGGCCGGCTTTTTCTTGCGTCGAAATCGGACGGCTTACTTCTTCGGGGCGGCGTCCTTCGGCGGTTCGGCGGCGGGCGCGGCGGCAGGCGCCGGGGCTGCCATCGGGGCCGCGGCCGGGGCCGCAGCGGGCGCGGCGGCATCCGCCGGGGCGGGCGCCGGGGCGGGGGCGGCCGCCGGGGCCGGAGCCGGTGCGGCAGCGGGCGCGGGCGCAGCGGACTTCGCCGGCTCGGCGGGCTTCTGTTGGCCGCAGGCCGTCAGCGCAAGCGCGACGGCAGTGGCAAGAATCAGTGACTTGTTCATGGTTCGGTTCCTTACGCTAGGGTCGGAAAAGTCGTTCCTGGTTCGGCGGCCGTGGGCGCGCTGGGCGGAAAACGACACCACCTTCGCGAGGAACAGCAACCGTGCCCGAATTATACAAGATTAGCCATAGAATTCAAAGAGATTGTGCGGCGCACCAAACCCTGGGCGCGGCGCGTTTGCGAAGGCGCGTGCAGTGCCTCGGGCCCCGGGTGGTGGAGCGCGGCCAAGGCCGCGCCTACGGTTTCTTGCCCAACGCTACGTCGTGGGCGCGGGCTTGCCCGCGCTCGGGGGGAACCGTTCAGAGGCCCAGAACAGTCGGGGTTACCCCAGGTTCGGCGTCTTCGCTGATCGCATCGAAGCGGGTGACGAGCGGCTGCGCCGCGACCGGGTCGCCGATGGACAGCGCCGCGCGCGGCTGCGATGCGTGAAACCGATGCAGGAAATGGACGCCGTCGACGATCAGCAGCGGATCCATCGCCTCGCGTGCATCCTGCCCGGTCCGGCGTATCGCGACGGCGTGGCCGCGCAATTTATGGATGTTCAGCAGACGCGGGCACGACCGCTCGATCCAGCCCGTGTCGTGCACGATGATCTCGACCTTTGCCGCCGGGTTCGATCGGAGGAGCGCGGTGATGGTCGCGGCGCGCGCCGCGCCATTCCAGCCCATGCCGGACAGATCGACGTCGAACACGCGGATCGAATGCCTGGCGAGGCCGAGCAGCGTATCGATCGCCGCGACCTGCGCGGCAACGGTCGCCAGCATTTCCCGCTGCGGCAACGGATCGGCGGATTGGCCGCCGTCAGGCGGTGTTGGCGTGGAGGTAGCCATCGCGATACCAATTGTAGAGAATCCTGGCCGTCTCCGGGGGAATGCTCACGGCCAGGCGCGCCGCGAGCAAACGCGAGTTGGCGAGCTGCCGCAGCGTTGCGCCGCCGCCTGTCGGCCAACCCAGGGCGGCGCCGTTGATGAACAGGTGGGCAGGGTCGTAGAGGAGCTGTGTGCGCGTGTCCAGGCGCACGCCGTGCTTCGCCACCCGGGAGCGGAACGCGGCTGCGGTCAGCGCCGGGCGAGGCGGAACGAAGAAGACCTGCGGTTTCGGTTCCGAAAGCCAACAGCCGAGGAAACGCGCAACCGTCGCCGGGTCCCAGACAATGCCCTCCAGCAATTGCGCGCAGCGTCGCCGCATCGCGGGACCGATCTCCGCGGGCGCGCGGACCGGCGCGAGATCGGGATCGGCGTAGCGTCCGGGCAGGTCGAGCTCGTCGCGCAGGAAGTCGAGGAAGGCGGCGGCGAGCTCGGTCGCACCGGCCGCGCGAAAGCCGATCGAGTAGGTGGTGCAGGCGTCGATGGCGACGCCGTCGTGGGCGTAGTGGGGCGGCAGATACAGCATGTCACCCGGCGCCAGCACTGCGTCGTGCGTCGGTACGAACCGCCGCAGGATCTTGAGCGGCAGCCCCGGCTTCAGTGCGTGGCTGTCCTGGGGGCCGTAGCGCCAGCGGCGCCGTCCGAAGCCCTGCAACAGGAAGACATCGTACGAATCGAAGTGCGGGCCGACGCCGCCGCCGGGTGCGGCATAGCTCACCATCAGGTCGTCCAGCCGCGCGAAAGGCAGGAACGAGAAACGGCGCAGCAATGTGTCCCCCGCCGGATCGACGAGATTGACGCCCTGCACGAGCAGCGTCCAGTGGCGTGCGGGCAGCGACTTGAAGTCGGCGCGGCGGAACGGGCCGTGGGCAAGCGACCAATGGGCCCCGTCGCGCACGACGAGCCGCGACTCGACGTCGTCGCGCCGTGCGAGCGCGAAGAGTTCCGGTGCGCCGAAGAGTCCGGTGAAGCCGACCATCGCCCCGCGCACCAGCAACGGCTCCTTGTGCCAGTGGCGCCTCAGGAATGCCGCCGCGCTCAGCCCTCCCAGCGGCGCGGCGGGAGCACGGGTCCGATCGTGCGCAGGGGGGGCAGCCATCGGCCGATTATAGCGAGGCGCCGAGGAGGCGCTGCGCTACAATACCGGCCCACTGCCCGCACGGCCGCCCACAGGGCGTTGAAATCATGAACATCTTCGCCAACACGGTCGTCACGCTGACCTTCGAGCTCTTCGACGCCGATGGCGTGCTGCTCGAGTCGACGAACGAGCCCATCACCTACCTGCACGGCGGGCATTCCGGCATGCTGCCCAAGCTCGAGGAAGCGCTCAATCTCAAGCAGGCCGGCGACGCGGTGTCCGTCGACGTCGAGCCGGAAGACGGATTCGGCGACTACGATCCCGAGCTCGTCAAGCTGGAGACGGCCGACCGGCTGCCGCCCGAAATCGAGGTCGGCATGCAGTTCGAGGCCCACACCAGCGCCGACGACGAGCACGGCAGCGGCATGGTGTTCACCGTCACCGACATCGCGGATGGCAAGGTCGTTCTCGACGGCAATCACCCGTGGGCCGGCAAGCGCCTGCGCTTCGACTGCCAGATTCTCGACGTGCGTGCGGCGTCCGCCGAGGAGGTCGAGCACGGGCATGTGCACGGCGCCGGCGGGCACCACCACTGACTCGCGCGCAAGTTTGCTGCGCGCACCGCCTGCACGCGTTCAGCGGCCGAGCAGCTTCCTCAACTCGTAGAGCGCGGCCAGCGCATCGCGCGGGGTCATCGCGTCCGGATCCAGCGCGGCGAGCTGCGCCGCGACGGCATCGGGTGGTGCCGCCGGCACCTCCGGTTCGGCTTGCGCCGCGACGCCGATCGGCGCGAACAGATCGCGCTGTGCGCCATCCGCCGCGTTGAACTTGTCGAGGCGCGCGAGATAGTCCCGGGCGCGCCGGACCACGGCCGATGGCACGCCTGCGAGCTTCGCGACCGAGAGCCCGTAGCTGCGATTGGCGGGCCCTTCCTCGGCTGCGTGCAGGAACACGATGCCGTCGGCGTGCTCGACCGCGTCGAAGTGCAGGTTCGCGCAGCCGTCGATCTCGGCGGGCAGCGCCGTCAGCTCGAAGTAGTGCGTCGCGAACAGCGCAAGGCTCCGGTTCTTCTCGGCAAGCTCACGCGCTATCGCCCAGGCGAGCGCCAACCCGTCGAACGTCGACGTCCCGCGGCCGATCTCGTCGATCAGCACGAGGCTCTGCGGCGTCGCGCGATGCAGGATGGCGGCAGCCTCGGTCATCTCGACCATGAACGTCGACCGTCCCCCGGCCAGGTCGTCGGCGGCGCCGATGCGCGTGTGGATCGCGTCGAGGGGCCCGATGGCCGCGGAGCGTGCCGGCACGAACGAGCCGCAGTACGCGAGGAGTGCGATCACCGCGGCCTGGCGCATGTAGGTCGATTTGCCGCCCATGTTCGGGCCGGTGATGACGAGGAGTCGGCGATCGGGCGTCACCTCGAGGTCGTTGGCGATGAAGGCGTCGATCTGCCGCTCGACTACGGGATGCCGGCCGCCGCGAATCGAGAGGCCCGTCGTCGCGACGAAGTCGGGGCGCGTGAAGTCCAGCGCCTCGGCGCGTTCGGCGAAGTTGGCCAGCACGTCGAGCGCCGCGAGCGCCGCGCCCACGCTTTGCAGAGCGGGAATTGCGGGCGCCAGGTCCGCGATCAGGCGCTCGAACAGCCGCTTTTCGCGGGCGAGCGCGCGGTCCTGCGCCGAGAGCGCGCGATCCTCGAACGCCTTCAGCTCCGGCGTGATGTAGCGCTCTGCGCCCTTCAGCGTCTGCCGGCGGCGGTAATCATCGGGGATCTTCAGCACCTGCGCGTGGGTGACTTCGATGTAGAAGCCGTGCACGCGGTTGTATTCGACCTTGAGATTGGCGATCCCCGTGCGGGCGCGCTCGCGCGCCTCGAGCGCCACCAGGAACTCGCCGCAGTGAGCGTCGATTGCGCGGAGCTCGTCGAGCTCGGCATCAAAGCCGGCCGCGATCACGCCGCCGTCGCGAACCTGCGCCGCCGGCTCGACTGCGATGGCTCGCGTGAGCAATGCTGCCCATTGCGGGTCGAGCGCAAGGGTCTGCGCCAGCGACGCCAGCAGCGGTGCCTCGGCGCCGGACAGCGCGCCGGCGATCGTCGGCAGGCGCGTCAGCGTGTCGCGCAGCCCGGCGAGGTCCCGCGGCCGCGCCGACGATAGCGCGATGCGCGCGGCGATCCGCTCGACGTCGGCCGTGCGCGCGAGCTCCTGCGCGACCGCAAGTCGGGCCGCGCGGTCGTCGACCCAGGCGGCGATCGCGGCGTGCCGCGCGGCCGCCGCGCCCTGCGCGCGCAGCGGATGGGTGAGCCAGTGGCGCAGCAGGCGGCTGCCGGCGGGCGTGCCGCAGGCGTCGAGCAGCGAAAACAGCGTGGGCGCCGGCTCGCCGCGCAAGGTTGCGGTGATCTCTAGATTGCGCCGGGTCGCGGGGTCCAGCGCGATGTACTCGCTCGGGGCCTCCACGGCCAGCGAGCGCACGTGCGCCAGCGCCGACTGTTGCGTCGCCGCGGCGTAGGCAAAGAGCGCCCCCGCCGCCCCGGCGGCGAGATCGCGGTCCTCGACGCCGAACGCGGCCAGATCGCGCGTGCCGAAATGCTTCGCCAGCGCCCGGGTCGCCGCGGCGGTGTCGAACTGCCATGCCGGCAGCGCGCGCGTCGGCACGCCCTCGCCGCGCAGCGGTGACGGCATGCCATCGGGGACGAGCAGCTCGGCGACGTCCAGCCGCTCGAGCGCCGCCGCGGTCTCGGCTGCCGGCACCTCGGTCAGCGTGAACTGTCCGGAGGCCAGATTGATCCACGCGATGCCGCTACGGTGCCGGCCCGGGTTGACCGCGACCAGCAGGCTGTCGCGCCTTGCATCGAGCAATCCGGCATCGGTCACCGTGCCCGGCGTGACCACGCGCAGCACCTTGCGCTCGACCGGACCCTTGCTCGTCGCAGGGTCGCCGATTTGCTCGCAGATTGCGACCGATTCGCCGAGCTTCATCAGCTTGGCGAGGTAGCCGTCGACCGCGTGGTACGGCACGCCGGCCATCGGTATGGGCGCGCCCGCCGATTGCCCGCGCGCGGTCAGCGTGATGTCGAGCAGGCGCGCGGCGCGCTGCGCGTCCTCGTAGAATAATTCGTAGAAGTCGCCCATCCGGTAGAACAGCAGCTTGTCCGGGTGCTCCGCCTTGGCGCGGAGGTACTGCTGCATCATGGGTGTATGGACTGCGCCAGCCGTCTGCGGCACCGGCTCGCGCCCTGGCGCTTCCCGCTTGCTCACGCGTCCCCCAGATAAGCACGCAGGGTCACCACCGGGATGTTCCTGAAGTTCTTGAGGGCGAGCAGGGCCTTGTCTCCCGTCAAGATAGCTTCCGCTCGTCCCGCGATGGCACACTCGAGAATTCGATTGTCGGGGTCGTCCTGCACAACGCGAAGCCTGCGCCTTGGTGCGACGACCATGGCAAGCTCCGAGATGAACACCGCGACATGCGCCAGTTCTTCGGCGTCCCGGGCGAACTTGCGGCTGAGCACATCGAGGAGCTCGTCGAGGATGGCCCTGGACATGACCAGCTGGTCCGTACCGGCGATGATCCGCCGCAGGGCGGCGTCGCCCCGACCGCCGGGGAACACCAGCGCCGAGACCAGGATATTGGTGTCGAACACGACTCGCATGCGCGTTCCGCGCGGATCGCGGGGAGGGTCGTCAGCGCCCGCTCGGCCGCCCGAAGGGCGCTGACCGCCCCCGCGGGGGGCAGCGAACGACGTGAGCGTGGGGGCCGTTCATCCTAGTTGCCCAGATAGCGCGCAAGGTCCTTTTCGGTGAGGATCCCCTTGTCGCGGGCCTTGCGGCTCCAGAAGGCCTGCATGCCGCTCAACTCCTGCAGCCGCCGCTCGATGCCTGCTTGGCGTAGCGCATCCTGGATGACGCCGCTCAACGTCTTGCCCTCGGCTTGCGCCAGCGCTTCCGCCTGCTGCGCGAGATCGGCAGGCAGGGAAATGGTCTTCTTGACGGCGTTGCTCATCAGGGGCGCCCCGTTGCTCAAGTATGAATAAATCATACTCTGAAGGGAGGCGGGCTGCAATGCGCCGTGCTTCTCCGGCGGGCGACCGGGTTCGGCGGATGCGGGGGAGGCCGCCGGGCGGCGCGTTGCTCCAATGCCCTTGCCCCTGTCGCGACGGCCGGCGCTGACTTCAAGTAAAGTCACGGCGATGGACACCATGAATCTGGTCCCGGGCCGCCTCGAACTCGCCGCCCTGCGCCGGCTCTGGACGGCGCCGATGGCACTCGCCGTCGATGCCGCGGCAAGGCCGGCGGTCGACGCCGCGGCGCAGGCGGTCGACCGCGTCATCGCTTCCGGACGGACCGTCTACGGCGTCAACACCGGATTCGGACTCCTGGCGCGAACGCGCATCGACGACACCCGCCTCGCGGAGCTGCAGCGCGCGCTCGTGCTCTCCCACTCCGCCGGGACCGGGCCCCTGCTCGACGATGCCGTCGTGCGTCTCGTCATCGCCCTCAAGGCAGCGTCGCTGGCGCGCGGCCACTCGGGGATTCGCTGGAGCGTGCTCGAAGCTCTCGTCGCGCTCGCGAATGCGGGCATCGTTCCGTGCATCCCGGCTCAGGGCTCGGTCGGGGCATCCGGTGACCTCGCACCGCTCGCGCATTTGTCCGCAGTCCTGATCGGCGAAGGCGAGGCGAGGTTCGAGGGCCGGGTGATGCCGGCGCGCGACGCGCTGGCGCGGGCCGGCCTGCGCCCGGTCGCGCTTGGCCCCAAAGAGGGCCTCGCGCTCCTCAATGGCACGCAGGTGTCGACGGCACTCGCCCTGGCCGGCCTGTTGGCGGCCGAACGCGCCCTCGCGGCCGCGTTGGTCGCCGGCGCGCTGTCGCTGGACGCTTGCCTGGGCAGCGACACGCCGTTCGATCCGCGCATCCATGCGGTGCGTGGCCACGCTGGCCAGGCCGATGCCGCCGCGATCTACCGGTCGCTGCTCGCCGGCAGCGCGTTACGCGCGTCGCACAAGGACTGCCCCCGCGTGCAGGATCCCTACAGCCTGCGCTGCCAGCCGCAGGTGATGGGTGCTTGCCTCGACCAGATGCGGCACGCGGCGTCGATTCTCATCACCGAAGCCAACGCCGTCTCGGACAATCCGCTCGTTTTCGCCGATACCGGTGAGATTCTCTCCGGCGGCAACTTCCACGCCGAGCCCGTCGCGTTCGCTGCGGACAACCTCGCGCTCGCCATCGCCGAGATCGGCGCGCTGTCCGAGCGGCGCATCGCGTTGCTGATGGACGCCAACCTGTCGGGCCTGCCGCCGTTCCTGGTCGAGGACGGCGGCGTCAATTCCGGCTTCATGATCGCGCAGGTGACGGCGGCGGCGCTTGCATCCGAAAACAAGTCGCTCGCGCACCCGGCGTCGGTCGACTCGCTGCCCACCTCGGCGAACCAGGAAGACCACGTCAGCATGGCGACGTTCGCCGCGCGCCGCCTGACGCCGATGGCGGCGAACACCGCCGGCATCGTCGCGATCGAGTTGCTCGCCGCAGCGCAGGGCGTCGATCTGCGCCGGCCCGTCGCGACGTCGCCCAGCCTCGCCGCGGCGATGGCGCTGATCCGCGCCGACGTCCGGTTCTGGGACCGCGATCGCGCGTTCGCGCCCGACCTCGAGGCCATCCGCAAGCGCGTCGAGCGGGGCGATTTCGTTTCGTTCGCGCCCTTCTGATTTCGTCCTCCATCTGCAGGAGCCCCGCCATGCACCGTGACGACCCCGAGCAACTGGCCACCGCCCGCCAGGGCACGCGTTACGCCGACCGCGTGATCCGCGCGCCGCGCGGCACCGAGCGCACCGCGAAGAGCTGGCTTACCGAAGCCGCGCTGCGCATGATCCAGAACAATCTCGACCCCGAGGTGGCCGAGAATCCGAAGGAGCTCGTCGTCTACGGCGGCATCGGCCGCGCGGCCCGCAACTGGGAGTGCTTCGACGCGATCCTTGCTGCGCTGCGCGAGCTCGAGGACGACGAGTCGCTGCTGATCCAGTCGGGCAAGCCGGTCGGCGTGTTCAAGACCCACACCGATGCGCCGCGCGTACTGATCGCCAACTCGAACCTGGTGCCGAAGTGGGCAACGTGGGAGCACTTCAACGAGCTCGACCGCAAGGGACTCATGATGTTCGGCCAGATGACGGCCGGGTCGTGGATCTACATCGGCAGCCAGGGCATCGTCCAGGGCACCTACGAGACCTTCGCCGAAGCCGGCCGCCAGCATTGCGGCGGGCAGCTTGCCGACCGGTGGATCGTTACCGCCGGACTCGGCGGCATGGGCGGCGCGCAGCCGCTGGCGGCGACGATGGCGGGCGCGTCGATGCTCGCGATCGAGTGCCAGCAGAGCCGGATCGAGATGCGGCTGGCAACACGATATCTGGACCGGCAGGCCAGGGACCTCGACGACGCGCTCGCCATCATCCTTGATGCTTGCGCCCGCAAGGCTCCGGTGTCGGTGGGGCTGCTCGGCAACGCCGCCGAGATCCTGCCGGAGCTCGTGCGCCGCGGCGCGCAGCCCGACATGGTGACCGATCAGACATCCGCGCACGATCTCGTCTACGGGTACCTGCCGGCCGGCTGGACCGTCGGGCAATGGAAGGCGGCGCAGGACGATCCGGCGCAGCACGCGGCGCTCGTCGCTGCGGCCAAGCGCTCGATCGTCACGCACGTCGAGGCCATGCTCGCGTTCCACCGGCAGGGCGTGCCCACGTTCGATTACGGCAACAACATCCGGCAGGTGGCGTTCGACGAGGGCGTGGCAGATGCGTTCGCCTTTCCGGGCTTCGTGCCTGCCTACATCCGGCCGCTGTTCTGCGAGGGCAAGGGACCGTTTCGCTGGGTCGCGCTGTCGGGCGACCCGGAGGACATCTACAAGACCGATCGGAAGGTAGCGGAGCTCTTTCCAGCCAATGCGCACCTGCAACGCTGGCTCGGGATGGCGCGCGAGCGGATCGCGTTCCAGGGTTTGCCGTCGCGCATCTGCTGGCTGGGACTGGGCGAGCGGCATCTGGCCGGCCTCGCGTTCAACGAAATGGTGAAGTCGGGCGAGTTGAAGGCGCCGATCGTCATCGGTCGCGACCACCTCGACACGGGCAGCGTGGCGAGCCCCAATCGCGAGACCGCGGCGATGGCCGACGGCTCGGACGCGGTGTCCGACTGGCCGCTGCTCAATGTGCT